>CANCYS010000001.1 GCA_947382485.1 uncultured Clostridia bacterium
CCAGTTGGACGCTTTGAAAGTTCTGTTGCAAGTTTTACCCTTTGAGCCTCTCCACCAGAAAGTGTTGTTGCAGACTGTCCAAGAGTGATATAACCAAGTCCAACATCATATAAAGTTTGCAATTTGTTTTTAATTGATGGCAAGTTATAGAAAAATTCAAGTGCATCTTCAACAGTCATATTTAATACATCATTGATATTTTTTCCTTTATATTTTACTTCGAGCGTATTTTTGTTATATCTTTTTCCACCGCATTCATCACAAGTTACATAAACATCTGGCAAGAAGTGCATTTCAATTTTAATTACACCATCACCTGAACAAGTTTCACATCTTCCACCTTTGACATTGAAACTGAATCTTCCAGCAGAATATCCTTTTGCCTTAGATTCTGGAACACTTGCAAAAAGATCACGAATCGCAGAAAATACACCAGTGTATGTAACTGGATTGCTTCTTGGTGTTCTTCCAATTGGGCTTTGATCAATGACAACAACCTTGTCAACATTCTCAATTCCCTTTATTTCTTTATAATCTCCTTCAACTAAATTTGATTTGTTTACTCTGTTTGCAAGTGCTGGATATAATATCTCATTTACCAAACTTGACTTTCCACTGCCTGAAACACCAGTGACAGCAACAAATCTTCCAAGTGGAAATTTTACATTAATATTTTTTAAATTATTCTGCTTAGCACCGATAATTTCAAGTACTTTGTCTGACATAGGTCTGCGTTTTTCTGGAATTTCTATTTTTCTTCGCTCTGACAAATATGCACCAGTATAAGAATTTTCGCATTTTGCAATTTCTTCTGGCGTTCCAGTTGCGACAATTCGTCCCCCATGAACTCCTGCTTTTGGACCTACATCGACAATGAAATCTGCATTTTTTATTGTTTCTTCATCATGCTCAACAACAATAACACTATTTCCAATATCACGAAGATGCTTTAATGTTTCAATTAATTTGAGCGTATCTCTTGGGTGAAGTCCAATACTTGGTTCATCAAGAATATACAATACGCCCATAAGTCCACTTCCGATTTGTGTGGCAAGTCTTATTCTTTGTGCTTCTCCACCAGAAAGTGTGTTTGCAGTTCTTGCAAGAGTTAAATAATCAAGTCCAACATCAATCAAAAATTTAAGTCTTGCATTGATTTCTTTGAAAATTAAGTGAGATATTTTTTTGTCTTTTTCAGATAATTTTAAATTATTGAGCCAATCACGAACTGCTACAACATTCATTTCTGTTACATCTATGATTGATTTCCCATCAATTTTAACAGAAAGTGCCTGTGGATTTAATCTTTTTCCACCACAAGCATTGCAAGTTTTTGTTACCATATATTTTTCAATTTCTGACCTTGCAAAATCACTTCCATTTTCATGACGACGATATAAATTTGGAATTATTCCTTCAAATTTGCCTGTGAAAGAACCACTTGATGAATTTATGGTTAATTTTTCACCATTTGTTCCATAAAAAAGCATATCAATGACTTCTCTTGGTAAATCTTTTAGTGGAGTTGTCATTTTACAACCGAATTTATCCAAAACTCCTTTATAGAACATTCCTCCAAATCCATAATCTCCCCACCCAAAGGTTGAGATTGCTCCTTCGCTGAGTGACAAGTTCCAATCTTTTACTAAAAGATTTTCTTCAACTACCATTTTTGAACCGATTCCTGAACATTCTGGGCAAGCACCAATCGGAGTGTTGAAACTGAATAATCTTGAAGAAATTTCATCGAATGAAAATCCACAATTTGGACAGCTATGTTTTGTTGAATATAATGATTCTTCACCATTTGTATCTACAACAACTAATCCATCTGCAATTTTGACAGCAGTTTCTAAACTTTCTATCAATCTGCTATCCATATTTTCAGTGCGAATTAATCTATCAATTACTACGGAAATGTTATGTTTTATATTTTTTTCGAGTTTAATTTCTTCATCAAGAGTCATAACTTTTCCATCAACTTTGACTCTTACATATCCTTTTTTTCTGAATTCTTCAAATAAATCTTTGAACTCACCTTTCTTTGCACGCACAACTGGTGCAATAATCATCATTTTTGTGCCATTTTCACATGCCATAACTTTTGTTGCTATTTGGTCGATTGAAAGCGAATTGATTGGATTATGACAATTCACACAATATGGTACACCAATATTTGCAAACAAAAGTCTGAAATAATCATAGATTTCAGTTACTGTACCTACGGTTGACCTTGGGTTTGTTGATGTTGTTTTTTGATTGATTGCAATCGCTGGCGAAAGTCCATCAATTTGCTCAACATCTGGTTTTTTCATTTGACCCAAAAACATTCTTGCATATGATGACAAAGATTCCATGTATCTTCTTTGTCCTTCTGCAAAAATTGTATCAAATGCCAAACTTGATTTTCCACTACCTGAAAGTCCTGTGAAAAGCACAAGTTTGTTTCTTGGAATTTCTAAATTTACATTTTTTAAATTATTTTCTTTTGCACCAATGATTTTTATTGTATCATTCATAATTCACCCTTAATTTGATTGTTATGTCAATCATAACACCTTATTTTATCAGCATTTATAAGAATTTTTTATTTTACAGGAGTTGATTTTCGTGTTCTTTCATAAACTTTGTTTCTAACTTTTTCAACCTTGCGTGGAGTTTTATATTCTTTTCCATCACGCTTTGTTTTGAGTTCGTCTATCTTATCACGAAGTTCAATCGCCTTTTCAAAATCCAAAGATTTAACTGCAACATTCATCATTGCTGTTAAACTTTCTATTTGTCTTGTCACATCTTCTGGTTTTAGATTTGTTATATCTGTTTCTTTATTTGTTATTTTTAGTGTGTTAACAATGTCTTTTATGATTGTTTTTGGAACAATTCCATGCTCTTTGTTATACTGCATTTGTATTGCTCTTCTTCTGTTTGTTTCATCAATCGCACGTTTCAAACTGTCCGTCATTACATCTGCATACATAACAACTCGACCTTCTGCATTTCTTGCGGCTCTACCAATTGTTTGAATGAGTGCACCTGTGCTACGCAAAAAGCCTTCTTTATCGGCATCTAGGATTGCAACAAGTTTTACTTCTGGAAGGTCTAGACCTTCACGAAGCAGATTTATGCCAACCAACACATCACTTGCTCCGCTTCTGAGTTCGTTTATTACTGTGATTCTGTCCATGGCTTTGATTTCTGAATGAAGATAGGTTGTTTTTATACCTTTTTCAAATAAATATTTTGAAAGTTCTTCTGCCATTTTTTTAGTTAAAGTGGTGACTAGACATCTTCCGCCACTTTCTATCGTTTTATTGAGTTCACCAATTAAATCATCGACCTGACCTGTGACTGGTTTTACTACAACTTCTGGGTCAAGCAAACCTGTTGGTCTGATGATTTGTTCTGCAACATTATCCTGTAAATCCATTTCATATGGACCTGGTGTTGCTGAAACACATATTATTTGATGGAACTTCTTTTCAAACTCATTAAATGTTAGAGGTCTGTTATCATAAGCAGACTTTAATCTGAAACCATACTCAACCAAACTATCCTTTCTTGCCCTATCACCATTATACATTGCTCGGATTTGAGGCAATGTCATGTGGCTTTCATCAACAAAAATAAGAAAATCATCTGGAAAATAATCAAGCAACGTGTATGGGGTTTCACCTGGATTTCTTCCATCAAAATATCTTGAATAGTTTTCAATTCCACTGCAATAACCAATTTCTCGCATCATTTCAATGTCATAATTGGTTCTTTGCTTTAATCTTTCTGCTTCAAGAATTTTGCCACGCTTTTCAAGTTCGGCAACTTCAATTTCTTTATCTTTTTCAATTCGAGTTAAGCACTCTTCCATTTTATCACCGCCAACAACATAGTGAGTGGCTGGATAAATTGCTATATGTTCAAGCGTGGATATTACTCTGCCTGAAACGGCTTCTATTTCACAAATGCGGTCAATTTCATCTCCAAAAAATTCAATTCTTACAGAAACTTCACTGCTGATTGATGGAAATATATCCAAAGTGTCGCCATGAACTCTAAATGTTCCACGAGAAAAATCTATATCATTACGCTTATATTGATTTTCAATTAATCGCAAAATTACATCTTCTCTTGAAATTTGCATTCCTGGACGGAGTGAAATTGCCATACGATGATATTCTGATGGTTCGCCCAAGCCATATATGCAAGATACAGATGCAACAATTATGACATCTCTCCTTTCAAAAAGCGAACACGTTGCTGAATGACGAAGTTTATCAATTTCGTCATTAACACTTTGTACTTTTTCAATGTAGGTGTCTGAACTTGCAATGTAGGCTTCTGGCTGATAATAATCATAATATGAAACGAAATAGTTGACTGAGTTGTTTGGGAAAAATTCTCTAAACTCATTACAAAGTTGAGCAGCAAGAGTTTTGTTGTGAGCAATAACAAGTGTTGGGCGTTGTGCTTTTTCAATTATATTTGCCATGGTGAAAGTTTTACCGCTTCCGGTAACACCTAACAAAACTTGTGCTCTTAAACCATCGTTTAAACCTTCAACCAAACTGTCGATTGCTTGTGGCTGGTCACCAGTTGGTTTGTATTTTGAAACAAGTTCAAACTTTTTCTCTTGAATTTCTGCCATACAAATTAATTATAACCTAAACACTTTCATTTTACAATCACATTAATATAATTTGAAATTTTTGCAATAAATAAAAAAGGGGCGATTGCACATTTTGGTTGTGCAAATTTACACCCTCCTTCTTGCAATAACCACCCCTCCGTGTTCACACTTAGTATAACACCTTTTTTTGCAATTTTAGTGTACCCGTGTCACTTTTTTACTAATATTGTTTGATATAGTTCTATTATGTAATCTATTAACTCATCTTCTTCGCTTATTAAGTATTCTCCCCTTAACATATCTATTTCAAAATATAGTTTCATTTGCTTTTCGTTTAGCGTGCTTTCCAACTCTTTTCCTATATCTACCAATTTATCTACTATTGCTTTTTTCTCTCCTCCTAATTTTCTTTTTCCAAAATCCAACTTTATTATTTCTTTTAAATTTATCATCTATTTCTCCTTATTACACAAAATGTGTGTGGTTATAATATAGTACACAAATTGTGTATAAGTCAATTATTATTACACATAATGTGTAATAATAACAATTAAGTACACAATATGTGTTATAAATATCTTATGAAAGAAAAATTAAAAGAATTAAGAAAAATTAAAGCAGTTACTCAACAAACTGTTGCAACTGCAATTGGAGTTACTATTAGTGCTTACTCTAATTATGAGCAAGGAATAAGAGAGCCTTCTATTGAAATTATAATTAAATTATGCAAATATTTTGATGTGTCTGCTGATTATTTGCTGGGGTTGGAAGATTAGATTTCATATTTATGTGGAAGGATTTTGGACAGGAATTTACTTTGTGTAAGTGACTGTCTTTTTGTTTTTAGTTGGGAAAAATGGAGTGAGAAACGAGGCACAAAAAAAACCAAGTCAGGAGTTTACTTGAATGTAAATTACTATCTTGGTTTTTTTATGTAACATGGAAATGTGCCTGATTTTTGACGGATTATTCTCTGCGGAGAGCATCGATTGGCTGCATATGGCTAGCCTTTACTGCTGGAAACATTCCAAAGATTAAGCCTATTGCTGTACAGAAACCTATACTCATTGCAACTATCCAGAATGGCATTGACATTGCAACTCCCATTAAACTGCCTATTATGGCTGTTCCGATTGCTGAAATTATCAAACCTATTGCCCCACCAAGCATTGAAAGCAAGAGTGCTTCAATTAAGAACTGTACGAGAATTGATGACCTTTTTGCTCCAATCGCTTTTCTGATACCAATTTCTCTTGTGCGTTCGGTGACTGCAACAAGCATGATATTCATGATTCCTATTCCACCTACAATCAGTGAAATTACTGAAATTACGGTTAACATGATTGTTAATATGTTCATTACATTTGAAATTATGTTTGCTACTGAACTCATGGAAACTAGCATATAATCACGCATTACCATTAATTTTGGCAAGAATGCTGTTGAAATTTTGTTTATGCTTGCTTCCATTACATCTTCGGTTTTATAACGCATATAGGCATAAGCTATGACTGAGTTTTCAATGTCTTCTTCGCCAAGCACCATGGCATTTGTGTTATCAGCAAACATATATATTGTGCCTTTTTGTGTTTCAAAGCCTGCACGCATTATGCTCATTGCTGACAAGGTTTTATCGTTTTCATCACCCATCATTGAAGAAGCACCACCACCGAACATTGATGTGTTGTCTTTGTCGCTTAAAACACCGCTGATTTTATAAACTTTTGCATTGTCAAGTTCATATTTATCCTTGAAACTTACGCTGGTTGCAACTGAACTTGAACCAGTTTGTGCAAAAATTGCATTTAATGTGTCTTTTAAAGTTTGTTCATTCATCATTCTGAAATAATCTGAATTGAATGTGATTGTTTTTCCATCATCTGAAAGTGTGACTTCACTATTTAAACTTAAACTTGCTTTATCAATTATGCCTTTGATGATTAAAACAGTTGCTTGGGTTTGTTGTTCGTTGAACATTATGGTGACATCAGTTGTGACGGTTGTTCCGAGAGTTACATCTTTGCCAATTGCATTTTCTAACGGCATTTCACCAAGATATGTTTTTACAAAGGTTTCATCAATCAAAATTTCACTGTCAGTTTTTGGAAACTCACCTATTATTTTTAATTCATACACTTCTGGGAAATTTTTATCAACTGCATAAATGCTTGTGCTTATTGCTTGCTTTCTCGCTTTTATGATTTTTAATTGGTCTGCAATTCCCTTTTTATCTTCTGGGAGTGCATTATATTCTTCATCTGTGATTGTGTATGGTTGACTGAATGAAAAATAGTTTTCATCAATTTCGTCAGTTTGTTCGTTCATGATGTCATTGTTTGCAACAACAGATGTTGAAGAGATTAGCAAAGAATACTTAAAATAGTCATCATCTTCTTCACTTGACTGGTTTTGTATGCTTGAAATGACTTGATTTGCCGAACCATATGTCATGTCTGTGCTCATGTTCATTAACACTGCAAGTGTGCTTTGCGACCTGATTGATGATATGACCGCATTTGACACGCCTTGTGCAACTGTTGTTAGCAATGAGACTGTCATTACACCAATGATGATGCCCAGCATTGTCAAGAAACTTCTGAGTTTATTTGTCCACAGCGATTTACACGCCATTTTTATTGCTTGCCAAAGATGCATTATACTGCCTCCTTTTTGCTGGATTTTTTGGTTGTTACACTTACGGGTTTAACATCTGTTTTTGCAGATTTTGATTTTACATTGACAGAGTTTGTATCAGATTTTGATTTTACATTGGCAGAGGTTGTATCAGATTTTGATTTTGAAGATACACTTTTTTTACCTAAACTCGCTTTTGCAGAAACAGGTTTTAATTCACTTTCAATCACAACGGGATTTATGGTTTCACCATAACCTTTGATTTTTTCGTTTATTACATCTGAATCAATTTTTCCATCGTGTATTCTGACTACTCTTCTTGAAAGTTTGGCAATTTCATCATTATGAGTGATTATTACGATGGTTGTGCCATTTTCATTTAGATTTTTTAAAATATTCATGATTTCATCGCCAGTTTTTGAATCAAGATTTCCTGTTGGTTCATCTGCCAAAATACACTGAGGATTTGTTGCAAGTGCTCTTGCAATGGCAATTCTTTGTTGTTGGCCACCAGAAAGTTCTGATGGTTTATGTTTCATTCTCTCTTTCATGCCAACAAGTTCTAGTGCATTTAGCACCCTTTCTTTTCTCTCGGACATTGGTATGCCTTGATAAATTAATGGTAATTCAACATTTTCATACGCATTTAGGTTTTGTAACAAATTGAATCCTTGAAAAATAAAACCCATTGTTTTGTTTCTGAGAAATGCAAGTTGATTTTCTGTGTATTTTGAAATTTCAACACCATCAATTAAGTATTCACCTTCGGTGGCAATGTCTAAGCAACCTACGATGTTCATCATTGTTGATTTTCCAGAACCAGAAGGCCCAATGATTGTCACAAACTCACCATCTTCAATTTTAAGACTTATACCATCAAGTGCTTTGACAACATTGTCACCCATTTTATAATATTTCTTTATATTTTTTAGTTCGAGCATAGTCCCTCCAACACAAACATTAAAATCGCTGTAAATCCTTATTTTATAAGGTGTTATGCGTGACATAACAAGTTGATTTTAACATAAAAAACCGACCATTTATATGATTTTTTACTTTTTTTGCTACACTGATATTATAATGTTTTTTACAAGATATGTAACCTATTTTTAATATATTTTTTAAAATAATTCTTTAAAATGAATATTATCTCAATTTTAATTTTTAATTTTTACATTATTTCAAAAATTGTAACAATTTATTGTATATTTTTCATAAACTGTCTGTACTCTACCCCAAATTTTATTTCATACATTATGTTTTTGTATTTTTTATTTAAAATAAAGTTTGTAACATTTTGTATTATTTTGCTTGCCAACAACAGTTTTTTTATTTAATCTTAAATTACATGAATTTTATGTTAAGGAGAAAATTTATGAATAAAGAAAATTTAACTCGCAGTTATATTTTGAAAGCGTTTGTACATCTTTTACATGTTAAATCTTATGATAAAATTTCAGTTTGCGATATTTGTGCAAAAGCTGGCGTTTCAAGAATGTCTTTTTATCGTAATTTTAACTCAAAGGAAGAACTTGTTTTTATTGGAATTGAAAATATAACAAAACAAATTAAAGAACACTTTAAAGGATTGGAAGTTAAAAACCAATTTACTTTTATTAAAATTATTTTTGAAACATTTGGAAATTTAAAAAATATTTTCCATTCTTTTGAGAATTGTCAGATTTCTAAAACACTTATTGACCTTTCACTTGAAAAACTTGAATCGGAATTCCCTGTTGATTCAATTAATAAAACTATGAAATATTTGCCAGTTTTTTATTTTGGTTCTTTATTTTTAATTATTTTTAAGTGGCTTAAACTTGGAGCAAAAGAAACTCCTGACGAAATGGCTAGGCTTGTTTGCTCACTTATGAATACTGATGAAATCAAAATGTGTTAATTTTATTTTCATCTGCCCCATTCTAAATATTGACAAAAATTTATTTCCGTTTTATAATTAAATATAGAAGTTGCAAAGATTAAGAATAGTAACCATGAAGGTTTCTTTTAGAGAGTTTTGGATGGTGTAATCAAAACAGAAAACGCTTGGTGAAGGCACTTAGGAGCGACGTAATTAAGTGAGTACGTCAAACAAACTAGCGTACTAATAAGGGTGGAACCACGGGTCCAATCACTCGTCCCTTAACAAATTGAATCTTTTTTCTTTTTGTTAATGCGAGATGATTGGGCTTTTTTGTTTGGCTTAAACAATAAATATATTTTAAGGAAGGTTTTTTATGGAAAATTTAACTATGGACAAACTTGTTTCTCACTGCAAGCAAACTGGTATTGTTTACCCTGGTTCTGACATTTATGACGGACTTGCAAACACTTGGGACTATGGTCCAGTTGGTGTGGAACTTAAAAACAACATCAAACGTGTTTGGTGGAAAAGATTTGTTCAAGAAAGCGACAACAGTTATGGCGTTGATGCTGCAATTATGATGAATCCAAGAGTTTGGGAGGCTTCTGGACATGTTTCATCATTCACAGACCCTAAAATGGATTGCAAATCTTGTAAAACAAGAGTTAGAGCTGACAATTTGATTGAAACACATTCAAAAGGTACTGTTGATGTTGATGCTATGACTAATGAACAAATGCAGGATTATATTAACGAGCACAATGTTAAATGCCCTACTTGTGGCAACTTTGACTGGACACCAATTCGTCAATTTCATTTGATGTTTCACACATCAAGAGATATTACTGGGGATTCAAATGACATTATTTATCTTCGCCCTGAAACCGCACAAGGTGAATTTGTTAACTTTATGAACGTTCAAAGAACAACAAGAGCAAAAGTTCCTTTTGGTATTGGACAAATTGGTAAAGCATTTAGAAATGAAATAACTCCTGGAAACTTCACTTTTAGAACTATTGAATTCGAACAAATGGAACATCAACTTTTCTGCAAGAATGAAGAACAAGGTTTTAAATTTTATGATGAATATAAACAAAAAGCTATGGAATTTTTGCTTGATTTGGGATTTAATAAGGAACATTTGAATTTTAAAGACCATGAAAAATTGGCATTCTATGCAAAAGCTGCTTGCGACATTATCTTTAAATATCCATTTGGTTGGAATGAACTTAATGGAATTCATTACAGAACTGATTATGACCTTTCTCAACATCAACAATTTTCTGGAAAAAATATGCTATACATTGACCCAGTGACTAACGAAAAATATATACCTCATGATGTTGAATATTCTATTGGTGCAGACAGACTTACCCTTGCAATTCTTTGCGAATTTTATGATGAACAACAACTTGATGGTGGCGACACTAGAATTGTGTATCATTTCCACCCTGCAATTGCCCCATACAAGGTTGCAATTTTGCCACTTCAAAAGAATATGTCTGAAAAGGCTCGTGAAATTTACAAGAAACTTTCAAAACACTTTATGTGCACATATGACGAAGCTGGCTCAATTGGTAAAAGATATCGTCGTCAAGACCAAATTGGAACGCCATTCTGCGTTACTATTGATTTTGAAACTCTTGAAAATAATACCGTCACTATTCGTGACCGTGACTCTATGGAACAAATTAGGCTTGATGCTGATGAACTTGTTAAATATGTCGAGGAAAAACTTGTATTTTAGATTTTACAAAAAAATATATAGCGTTTCTGCTATATATTTTTATTTTGAATAATTTTAAAAAATCACTATGAATTCTGAATTTATCAGATATTATATCTAACATAACACCTTATTTTGTGAAGCCAAGAGTCTTCTTTGCTTGCTCTTGTATTTCTGTCCAAAGTGTTTTAAACTCATTTGCCTTTTCTTCATTTCCAACAGCTTTATATGCTACATGTTCTGCTTCGTACAATCTCATGAGAGAAAATTCAAGTAGAATTTTGTCAGCCAAATTACCATTATTTGTTTTATATTCTTCTAATTTTGTTTTCAAAGAATTAGCACGATTTTCAAGCAATGATTCGTATTCAGAAGTTAAAATTTCATTATAAACTGCTTGCTTTTGAGAATTTGACATTTCACTGTTTTGTCTGATTAAATCAACATAAGTTGCAAACGAAGTTTCAAGAATACTTCCATTTTTAAGTTGATTTTTAAGTTCTGTTAAACATGAAATTTGAAGTTTATACATTGTACTGATTTTTTGATTAATTAAATATGAATTTACATTTCCAACATATGGTATGAGTTTTTTATCTTTACAAGCATTGATACTTGCTGTGTCTAGTTTTTTACAGAAATCTAAATAGTCGCTTCTATTCATCAAAACATTGATGTAATATAGTTCTTTTTCACTATCACCTATTTTTTGTTCAAACAATATTAAATTATACAAATCTGCTGCACTGCCACTGTTTTCGTATGCTTTGTAATAACAAAATTCTTCTGCTTTGTTATATCCAAAAAAATGAAATACTTTTGCACTTGTCTTTGGGCTTACAAAAAACATGATAGTTACAACATAACAAAATGCAAAAACCAATCCAAGCAAAATTTTTAATGTTGTTTTTGAAGCATTTTTGAATGCTTTTCCATAAATTTCGTTGTTTTTATTTGAGCAACAACTTGGTTCACTATCATTTTTTGATTCTTCTACGACATTTTCTTTTACTTTTTCGCTCATTCTTTTCTCCAATGTAAAATTTTTATAATTTTTCACCATTTTCTATTTTTTCTATTTGACCAATTCTCCTGAAATGTCTTTGTTCTTCACATTTGGTCGCTAAAAACATTTCAAGCATTCTACCCATTTTTCTTCTGCACAACTTGAATTCATGAGTGTCTTCGGCGGCTTCATCGGCACAGCCAACTCCAAAAACAAGACAATTTGCATTTTCATGGCGTCTTGAAAAGTAGGCTTCTTCAACGCTTGTTGAAAGAACAGACCTTATGCCCTTAAACTTATTGGCAACCATATTCATGCCTATTCCTGTTCCGCAAAGCAAAATCATGCCATCTGCTTTTTCTTTTTTATATATTTCATGTGCACGAACAGCCAAAATTGGATAATCATTGGCTGAGCCATCATCGTCTAAGATAATGCAATCTATATTATGACTATCTAAAATTTTCTTTATTGTGTCAATGTATTTTTGTGTGACTCTGTGGTCATATGCAATCACGAATTTTTTAAACATTTTATCACCTACTTATTTATAATTAAAGTTTATTATTTTTACTGCTTATTGTCAATTTTTTAAAAAGAAAAATAAAAAGAAGTATTGCTACTTCCTTCTACTTTTAGAGTAATTTAGTTGTTTTTTTAGTGATTCAATTTCTCTTTTTAAAGAGTCCATATCTTTCTCTTGAATAGAAATCAAACGATCTTTCTCTCGAATGATGTCATCTACATACTCTCTTTCAAGATTGCTATATGATATATTTCTTTCAAAATCATTAAACTCCATAAATCGCTCCTAACCTTATGATGTGCAGATTTTGACAAAATATTCTATAATATTTAAAATTTTTACAAAAAAATTTATATTTCGTATAAGTGATTAAATACGGTATAAATGCCGAAAAAATAAGGTGTTATGTTTAGCATAACACCTTGAATTATTGTTGATTTCCATTATTTTGTTTTTGCTCAGGTGTTTTGATATTGAAGCCTTCTGGTGTGAGCAAGAAAATGTTGCTGTCTACATGTCTGATGTTTCCATTGAGAGCATAGATTGCTCCGCTTGTGCAATCTAGAAGTCTTTGAGAATCAATTTCATTCATTTGATTGAGATTGAGCATTACAGACTCACCTTCTTTCAAGAAGTTTATAACATATTGAACATCATCAAATTTTGTCGGATACAAGAACTCAACATTCTTTGTTCCATAACCACCAACATTTGATGAACTTACGCCATAATTATTAACAGGAGCGTTATAGGTTCTTGAAGTGTTATATTGGTCAGGATTGTCAATATATGAAGTTGTTGTGCTTTGTGGTTTTTCTTCTACATCTTTTTGTTGTCTTAAAGCATACTTTTTCGCAAATCTATCTGCTTTTTCCTGAGCCTTTCTTGCCTTATACTCTTCTTTTTGCCTCTTGCGTTCTTCCTGCGCTTTGAGTTTTTCTTCTCTCTTTGTTTGCTTTTCCATTGAATCGTCGTAAACTTGTTCGTTTTCAAAGCCTACGCCTTTCATTAGCCAATCCATAAATCCCATAATTTTGCCCTCTCTTAGCACTTTTATCATAGCATATTTTGTGCAAAATTCAAATAAAATTCTTATTATTTTATCATTTCCTACAAATTATCAAACATTTCACACAGTTGCATGGAAATGTTTAATGCAAGTTCACAAACAAGAGATTGCTTTTTACTGGACTGAAAAAAGTTATCTAAAAAGTTTTCGATATAAAACAAATTCATATTTACATTGTTATTAAAATGGTCTAACAAGTTATTTTTTTCTTTAATTTCAGATAAGCTTTTTATTTTTTCATTTATACTCAATTTATTTGTAAGCAAAAATGATACAAATTTTGATTCGGACATTTCACCAGAAAGATATTTTATGTAATTATTATTTAATTCTTTATTAAAATTTTGTATATATTTCAAATATTCAAGTATTTCGATATTGTTTAAAATTAAGTTTTTATTTTTTGAAGAGATTTTTTTTGTTTCAATTTCAAGTATTCCACAATTCTCAAAATTTTGAGAGAGATTTTTCTTTACTTCTTCGGCACTGGATTTACTTTGATAGACACTCGTTAAAAGATAATACATATTTTTATGCTCAAATATCTTTCCTGCTCCGCCAAGTGATTTAACAACTTCTTGTTTAACTTTTAAAGAATGTGTTGTTGTGCTACTTTCAACATAGACATAATACAAATGCGTGCTTTCGAAAATTTTATTTTTTTTGTTTTTATTTGAAACCATCACTATGATTGTTGTTATGACCAATATCGTTACAAGCAAAAAAATTAGAGGCACTATATACTGCTTCTTTTTTCTTCTTACTCTGACATATGGCACATAACCTTGCAACTTAAAAAATCCTACCTTATGATAAAATTATACGCACTTAAAATTTTGAAAATTATTATTAGACTAAAATAATTATAAAAATTTGTTTTTACGCAATCTTGTTTAGTTATAAACATTTCAAAAATACATATAATTTAAGTGTTAAAAGGAGCAAAATATGAATTTAAAACCATTGTTTGATAGAGTTGTTTTGAAGAATATCAATAAGGCAAATCAAACAAAATCAGGTATTATTATTCCTGAAACCGTTGGTGATGAACCACTTTATGCAAAAGTTGTTGCTGTTGGCGATGGCGATTGTTTTGATGGCAAAAAGTCTTCAATGGCTGTTGCTGTTGGTGACAAAGTTATTTACAACAAGTATGGTGCAACCAAATTTAAGTGTGATGATGAGGAGTTTGTTATTCTTAGACAAAGCGATATTTTGGGCGTTTTTGAGGAGGACAAATAATGGCTAAACAAATTGTTTGTGGCGAAGAAGCAAGAAATTACTTAAAAAAAGGTATTTTTGCTGTGGCTGGTGCTGTGGGTGTTACTCTTGGCCCAAAAGGCAAAAATGTTGTCCTTGACAGAAAATATGCAACTCCACTTATAACCAATGACGGTGTTTCTATTGCAAAAGAAATTGAACTTTCTAACCCATTTGAAAACATGGGTGCAAATTTGATTAAAGAGGTTTCAATTAAAACCAACGACAATGCCGGTGACGGTACTACAACTGCATGTATTCTTGCTAGTTCAATGGTTGGTTTGGGGCTTAAAAATATCGCTAGTGGTGCTAATCCTATGATTATAAGAAAAGGTATTGAAAAGGCTATCAATGTGGCTGTAAACCACTTAAAAAGCATATCTAAACCTGTTTCTAGCGATTTAGAAATTACGCAAATTGCGAGTATTTCGGCTGGTGATGAAGAAATTGGAAAACTTATTTCTGACGCTTTTAAAAAGGTTGGAAAAGACGGTGTTATTAGCATTGAAGAATCTAAGACTTCTCAAACCAACTTGAAAGTTGCACAAGGTTTGGAATTTGACAGAGGTTATATTTCACCATATATGGCTTCACAAGAAACTGGTGTTGCAACCCTTGAAAATGCTTATATTCTTGTGACTGATAAGAAAATTTCAAACATTAACGACCTTTTGCCTATCCTTGAACAAATTATGAGAGATTCTAAGCCACTTCTTATTATTGCAGAAGATGTTGACGGCGAAGCACTTTCAACACTCGCACTAAACACAATTCGTGGCAGTTTTAACTCTGTGGCTGTTAAAGCACCATCTTTTGGTGAAAAACAAAAAGATTTTCTTGAAGATATTGCCTTGCTTACTGGTGCTAATTTTATTTCAAAGGAACTTGTAGGTGACCTTAAAACATTAACAATAAACGACCTTGGAACAGCAACTAGCATTAAAGTTTACAAAGACAAAACTACTATTATTGGTGGAAAATCTAAACTTGAACAAATTGAAGAAATTAAAAATAATTTAAGAAGCAAACTCACCAATGAAATTGACAGTTACGAAAAAATGAATATTGAAGACAGGCTTGCTAGGCTTTCTGATGGTGTGGCCGTGATTGAAGTTGGTGCACCAAGCGAAGTTGAAATGCGTGAAAAGAAACTTCGAATTGAAGACGCCTTGTCTGCTACAAAATCTGCAAGCAAAGAAGGAATTGTTATTGGTGGTGGCTGTGCTCTCCTTTCTTGCAAAAATGAAACTTTGAAATTTGCCAATTCTCTTGGCGGTGATGAAAAAACTGGTGCACTTATTGTTGTTTCTGCTCTTGAAAGCCCTATTCGACAGATTGCTAAAAATTCAGGTGAAGATGACGGCGTTATTGTGAACAATGTGCTAAATGTTCTTGATGAAAACATTGGATATAACGCCTTAACAAATGAATATGTTAATATGTTTGAAAATGGGATTATTGACCCAACAAAAGTTACTAGATGTGCACTTCAAAATGCTGGCAGTGTTGCTTCATCAATTCTTACAACCGAAGTTTTGGTTGCAGATATTCCTGATATTAAAAATTGAAAAATAAAAAGTAATAAGCCTTAACTTATTACTTTTTTTATTTAATCTTTATTCTCTTTTATTATATTTTGAATTGATAAAAATCTTCTTTCAAAAGTTGGTTTTTTCTCGGTGCTATCAACTACACTTGTGTGTGCAGGTCTTGTTCGAAACACTGGATTTCTTATATAGCCTGATTCAATAAGTTCAACTTTTGATTTTTTTTGTTCTTCTTTGAATTTGTTAAACTCAACATTTGAGCCGTAAACTTTTACTTCTTCTTCTGGTTTTTCTGTCATGATTTCACTCATGATATCTTTGAGTGAAATGTTTGGATTGAGTGCTTCATTGAAGTCAAAAATACTATCACTTGTTTGAGGTATGTCTGACGTAACACCTTTATTTTTCGGCGTTTCATAGAAAATTCCTTCCAATTTATGTTTAACTTTTTGATTTTCATCAACGCTTTTTTCAACTCGTTTTGTAAGCCCAATTGTTGAAACAATGCTCTGCTCACTCTTTTTTGGACGACCACGTCCACGAAGAACGCTTCCACCAATTTTTTGTTCAAACTCTTGTTTTAATCTTTCAAATCTTGAATCTGCATCACTTAAATTTTCACTTGGTTTTTGTTCTGACTTTGAGATTTTTGCATCTGAAATGAAATCTCTATCTTGTTTTGTTATTGTGGAATTTGCTTCAAGTTTATTGCACACTTCATACAAATCATTTTGAAATGCTGATAAATCTTCATGGTATGAAAGCAAACTTTCACGAAGACTTGAATCTAAGATATTGTTACACTTTCCTTCATAATTATATTTTGTTTTATCAACTTTATTGCAGATGTCTAATATGTCTTTTATTAAAGTTTCCTTTAAATATCTTACTTTTCTTTCATACAAAACTAAGGCACGAGCAGATGTTTTTTCTCTGTCTTTATAACCTTCAATTATCTTTTTGTTGCGTGCCAAATCTTTTTCGAGTTTGGCAATTTTATCAACATTCTCGATTGCTGAAAGTTCATTTTTTGTTATTTCTTCAATGCTTGTGACATTAGACTTTTTGTTCATTTGTTTTCCTCAACTTTACAGTTTTATTTATACAAAGTGACATTATCACTATGCCCATTATAATCATAAGCACACTGCATATCAGTGATATTGGCATACCCCACAATTTTAATATGTAATCTGCTTGTCTTAATGGTTCAAGAATGGTTCTGACTGTTCCATAATAAATTAAATATGTTGCAGTGACATATCCTGACTGTTTAACCTTAAAAAATATTATTGAAAGAATTGCAAAGCCAATCAAATTCAAACAACATTCATAGAAAAACAATGCTTGATAATGAACGCCATTAATTTCTATTGCAAACGGAAATCTTGCAAATAATGAACCTTCTTCAATCACCTGTCCATAAACTTCGGTGTTGAAAAAATTTCCCCATCTTCCGATTGCCATTGCCAAAATTAAAACTACGCAAAGTACATCAAAATATCTGAGTGGATTTTTTTCTTTCTTTATTAATAGATAAACTAGAAGTGCAATGCCTCCACCAATGATTGCCCCAATGATGCTAAGTCCGCCTGTTCTGAAATTGAAATATTCTGTTATACTGAGCGATGAGTCAAACAACACTGCAAAAAGCCTTGCATTCATTATGCCAAAAGGTAAAATTACAAATGCAATGTTTATTGGCATATCTGAACCAAATTTTTTTAATTTACAATACAAGCATGCAACGCCTATGGCTACTATTATTGCTGTGCACATGATTATGCCATACCAATAAACATCAAGACCAAACATTGTGAATGCTACACGATTTACACATAAAAATTCATTCATACAATTATTATATTAATATAAAAAAATATTGTCAAGAATTATGAAAACTAGCAAAGTTAAACAATGTTAAAAATTGCAGTATTTTAAAATTCAAACAAAAAATCCTATGAAATTAATCATAGGATTTTAAAATTTAAGAGAGTGTTTTTATTTTTTAATTATTGCCTGGTTGATATGTGTTGTCGCCAGATGATGAATTTGAATTGCCGATTTGGTCTGGGTCAATACCAAGTTCTTTGCAAATAAGTTCAATCATTTCTTCTGGTGTAACATTATCTGGAAGTTCTGTGAAGCCACCATAGAATATTTCGTAAACTTCTCTGATTGTTGCATCTTGTTTTTCACTAAGATTTTTAACATCTGTGATTTCAGCAAGAAGTTTTTCAACCTCTGTTTTTAATGCGTCTCTTTCTGCTTCCATGTTAGCAAGTTGTTCTTCAAGTCCTGCAATTTGAGCTTTGAGTTCATTTTCAATTTCTGTAATTGATGCAGCAAGTTCTGCATTTTCTTTTTCAAGTGCAGCCTTTTCTGCTTCAAGTTTTGTAATTAAACCATCTGGATCTTTGAGTTCTTCAAGTCTTGCTTTAAGTTCATCAATTGTTGCTTTATCTGCAACGCCTTGTGCTGTGAGATCTTCAACTGTTTGATTGAGATCTGCGATTTGATCTTCAAGAACATTGATTGTGTTTGTTAATTCTTCAACTTGTGAAGTTAAATCATCTTTCTCACCTTGAAGACCTGTGATTGTTTCAAGTGCGTCATCTAACTCTTTTGTGAGTCTGTCAATTTCTGCCTTGTCAGCTTCACCGCTTGCTTCAAGACTTGCAATTCTATCTTCAAGATCTTTAATTTGTTGTAAATATCCTGAGATATCTCCATTTTCTAAATTTTTGATATCTTCTTTGAGTTTTTCAATTTCAGCACTTAAACCTTGAACAGTTAAGTTGTTGTTTGCAAACTCTTTAATTATTTCTGCTATTGATTTAACGATTCCAGTGTAATCTTCACCTTGTGATTGTGCATCTTCTAACTTTGTTTTTACATCAGCAATTTTTGCTTTTAAATCTTCTGGTGTTGATTCACTGTCAATCAATTCATCCATTTCAGCAATAAGTTGTTCAACAGTTAAATCATTGCCCTTACCATCTGTGATTTTATTCAAAAGTCCATTGATGCTTTGAAGTTGTGCTTCAAGTTTTTCTTTGTCACCTTTGAGTTCTGAATTGTTTTTATTAACTGTTTTTAATGCTTCGTTGTAAACATTTAAAAGTTTATCACGAATTGCTTGAACATCAGATTGAGATACAGATGATGAATCAAGACCTGCAAGTTCTGCTTTAATTTTATTTAATTCTTCTTGTTGTTCTGGTGTAAGTTCTGAAATATGGTCATTTAAGAATTTTATCATGCTAGCAATTTCAGTTGAGGCATTATATTCTATATTTGTGTTTGAACCACCTGGAACTTCAACTTTTTTGGCAAGAGTTTTACCAATTCCGAAAGCAATTGCAACTGCAACCAAAGCAGCAATAAAACCAGCTGCAGCTTTTCTACGTGTTTTTGTTTTATGATATACACCAATTTGACGTGATGTGACTTTGTCTTGATTTATTGCAATATTTGCAATTTCTTCTTGTTTAACTGATTTTGCTTTGAATTCTGCAATATTATTTCTAACTGCAACTTTAACACCATGTAAAAGAACTCTTTCACTTGCGTATTTTGAATTTGTTTCAAAGTCTTTTTCGTTCATAACTTTTAACAAATTTCTATATTCACCTATTGTTTTTGCATCTGATCTTGAACTTTTTGTGAATGGCAAAATCATTCTCCATTCAGCATTTCCATGCTTATTTTCAAGCAATATATAATTTCCGTTTTCGTCTAATTTACCTTCATGTTTTCCAGCAAGTTCGATGATTCTATTTCTGATGTAACTTTTTACCATCATTTCTTCAATAATGCTTGTCATTGCTGTTGATTGACTATCAAGTTGTCCTTGAAGGTTTGGAATTGTTGCATTGGCAATTCTGAGATTTTCTTCAAGATCTGAAACACGATCTTCCATTTTAGACATATCTTTTACATCAATTACATGTTGCATTTGTGTTAAAATGTTATCAACACTGGCACTGAAAAAGTTTTGTCTTGTGATACCACCGACAGCGAGATATGGGCTGTTCATCTTTCCAGATTTTTGAACCAAACCACTGCTGAGTTCTGGGTCATTATTAAGAACTAATGTTGCATTGTTGAATCCGCTTTCAATTTTAGCAGAAACTTTTTTACGTTCGTCTTTTGCAGCATTTTCGTCATCTTTATTTTTTGATCTCTTTGCACTTGCAAGTTTCTTTTCTACTTCACCAAGTGAATTAATTAACTCAGTTGTAACTCCACCTGCTTCACAAGCCTTAACATATCTGCCAAGTCTGTCTGCCAATGAAACTGACTTTTTGTATTCTTCTTCAACATTGATACCTTTTGATGCAGCTTCTGTTTTTAATTTTTCAAAGCCTTCTAAGAATCTCTTTGCTTCTACATATAATGTTGAATATCTTTCAATTTCTTGACTTTTATATGCATAATTTGGATTTGTGATTTTATCTATTTCTTGACTGAATGCTTCATCAGCTTCACATCTCTTGTATAAAAGAGTGTTAATTTTATTGATTTCTTCTTCTGAGAAATCTTTATTATTATTAACAACAACATCATAAACAATCTTTTTAAGATCGTCATTTTCAATTTCTTCTTCTTTGTTTTGTTTAATTAAACTCTTTACCCTAGGGATTAATTCAACAATTATTTCTTCTTCATCAGCAACTACCATTTCACTCAAAGCCAATCTTGCTTCATAGGCATCATTTATAATTAAAATTTCATCAGTATCAAAACTGTCAATATCTTTGCCATCTTCCATGATTGCTTTTAAGTCTTCATCAGAAATGTCAGAAGCCTTTTCATTTTTAATTAAATTTCTTACTCTATTTACTAATTCTGATGTTTCAGTATTTTCTTCTTCGAAATCTTCTTTTGCTTCAAACATTTCAAGCAATGATTCAAAAGATTCAATTTCATCATTTGAAAAAGAATCCCACAATTCTTCGTTATTTAAAATTTCTTCCAAATCAGAAACATCATCAGGTGTGAGTTCCCTAACAATATCTTCCATTACTTTGTCTTTATCTGCAATCAATGCCTTTAATTCTTCAACACTCTTTTTCATAAATATCACTCCCTTAAATCTAATATCTAAGTTGTCATGTTGATTTTAGCACTTAGACATGCAAAAATCAATACCCATTTGAAAAATTTTCAAGCGAATTTACTTCAACCTGAAACTTTCAACACATACTTATCGAAACAGTATATGCTTTAACCATTTTTAATGGTTATCAGTATGATAGCATAAATATGCCAAAAAGTCAATACCAAACTTAAAAATTTATTATAAATTAATAACCTTTTTTATCGATTAATCCTTGATTTTATCGGAAAATCAATCTTCATCATATGATGTTATATCTTTTGTCGCACTTTTGATTAAATCAAAGCCAAAACCTTTTCTTGCAAGTGAAACAAATAACTTTTGTTTGCCTTCTTTTGAAATTACATCATGACTTTTTGCATATTTTTCTGCCAACTTTTTACAAATTTCGTACTCATTTCCGTCATCAAACTCGGAAAATACTGCGTTTATGATGGAATTTGAGATACCTTTTGTTTTTAATTTATTTTCTATCATAAGTTTTGAATATCTTTTATTTTGCTCAATAAATTGTTTAGCAAAAAGTTCATCATCAATGTATTTATATTCTCTTAATTTTTCCACTGCCTTTTGACACACATCTTTCTCAAAGCTTTTTTTTAATAATTTATCTGAAATTTCCTTTGAAGAATACATTCTTGAAGAAAGATAGTCCATTGATTTTTCAAAGGCTCTTTTTACTTCGCTTTCAAATACAGCCTTATTTAAGGTTTCTGGTTCAACAGTTTTCCCTACTTTAAGTGCAAATATTACTGCTGTTTCCTTCAAAAGCCCACAAAAAAAAGCATCATCAACAAAAATATTGACACGCTTTTTATTCTTCTGTTCTTCAATTTTAGTGATTGTAGCCACTATTACTCCGTTACACTTGTTTTATACTCAAATTTGTAAAAACCAGTTCCATATTTACTTACAACGCCTGCACCACGAGTTCTTGCTCTTATGCTATCTACTAATCTTTCAGAGGAATTTACTGGAACTGCAATTTTGATTACAGGCATAGATTCATCGTTCTTTTGTTCAATTATATGCACATTATCGTCTGAAAATAACTTGTTTACTGCACCATAGTTTTGATATGAAACTTTGATTTCAACTTCGTTGCAATATACCATTTTATATTTCTTTGCTTCATTGAGTGCACCAATGGCAACTGCATTATATACACGAGTGAGTCTGCTTTTTCCAAGTTCAATTCCGCCAAAATATCTGACTACTGCAACAAGTGTGTTTGTGAGATTTGATTTTTTGATTGCTTCAAAAATTGGTGCTCCTGCACTGCCCGCTGGTTCGCCATCATCATTATTTTTCGCAACATCTGATGTTTCACCCAAAATGTAGGCATATGCAACATGCTTTGCATTTTTGTTGCTCTTTTTTAAATTTCCTATGATTTGATGAACATCGTCATCTGATTCAACATGAAAAGCCATGCCAATGAATCTTGACTTTTTTACATCAATTTCAACTATGGCAGTTTCTTCAACAGAAATGTAGTCATTCTTTACTTCCTGTTTTTCCTGACCTTCTTCATCATAAATTTCGTCTACACTTACATAACCCATAATTTACTCCAAACTAGGTTAATATCTTATATTAAGCCCATTAATCTAATTTTAGTTTATCATAAAATTTGATTTTTACAAAATATTCTTGGCATTTATATTATATTTATTAAAAGCATTACGAAAATTGTGGCAATTACGACAACATACATTGTAATGATTCCACGAATTATCCATAAAAATCTTAATGTTTCTTTTTCTGACCTGAAAAGATATCCTAAACTTGCCCATCTTTCAAAAACTGACATGTTAAGTTTTAAAATTGGAATGTAATGAGGAAAGAAACAATATCCTAATTCTGTTAGATATTTACACATGAAAAGTTTACAAGACAAACATTTGACTGGACATTTTCCTTGCCCTGCAAACTTGCAAGTTGATATACAACAACCAGTGTTTTTATCTATATTTTTTTCACGATGCTTAATGCACTTGTTGTCTTTGAAATCACACATGTTATTGATTTTATTTTCAAGGTCAATGTAGTCACATGCTTTTAGTATTGCATATTTCATTTTTTTGAAAGGCTTTACATTGAATTTTATTTCAAGCATAGCACAAAGCATGAAATCGTTATTATTTTTCTTATTTAATAAATTTTCGGTAAATAATATGCCATTGAAATTTTTATTATATTTTTTAATGATTTTTATAGATTTAACAACTCTCTTATAAACATTTATTATTTGTTTACAATTTTCTTTTTGAACTTGCTTGGTTTCTTGTTTATTTGAACCATATAGTTTTGTTTGTAAGTTTAACATTTCACTACTAATTAGTAATGAAACATTTGAATTTTCTTTTAATTTTGATTTTAAATCTTTAAAATTATTCTTTTTAAAATTTATTTTAAAACATTCTACTTTTTCATCTAACTCTTTTATTTCAAACTTCATTTGTGTACCTTCAAACTAAAACAATTCGTTTATTTTTGCTTTTCTTGCACGTTTAAAATTTTCTTTATCTTTCTTTGTAAACAACGTTTCTTCAACGCCATCATTTGTGCAAAACTTTAATTTTATTTCATTTGAATTTATGATGGGTCTTCTGATTACTCTTTTACCACTATTTTGAGTATTTGATTTTGCAAAAAGCAAATAAAAATATTTTTCATCTTCATATGAAAGTTTTCCACCTTTCGCAAGTTTATGCAAAGCTGAACGCTCTACCCTTGCATAAAACTGACAATAGTCATTTTTAAGCAAACACTTTTCACCAGCACACGGTGCAATGACTTTGTAGCCTTGTTCGTATGCAACAGATTTTAACTTCATCATTTGCTCATAGGTTTTTGGTGTGCCTGTGTCAATTAATAACAAATACTTTTTTGTTTCATTCAAAAGTTTTTTAAATGTTTTTATTCTATCTTCTTCTGTCATTTCACTTAAAACAAAACTGGACATAATTAAATCTGAATTAAAACTTAATTTATCTTTTATTAAATCAAGTTTATCAACTGACACATTTTCATTTGCAAGTTTTAAAAAAGTTTCAATCATGAATTTGTCTTTTTCAACAAGTTTTATATCAAGTGTTTCATCAATTTCTTTTAAGGCAAAATAGCCTGCACCTGTTCCTGAACCAACATCAGTAACAGACCTGACATTTTGCAAAGCGCCTTGTTTTATTAAATCTGAAACAAGTGTGAAAATCACTGCATAGGTTGCTGGCATTCTTGAAATTGCATATAAAATGCTATCTTGTTTTGAACCTATAAGCGACTTGCTTTGACCAGAACTAGTTTTATATTTACTTGTTAAATTTTGTTGCGTAGTAACTAAATCTTTCTTATTAAGTGAAAGATATAGTTCGTTTATTTTTATTTGTAAATTTGCAGGAAGTTGCATATATCCTCCAAGTTATGTTACACATAATACCTTAATTTTTCAGCATTTACACGCATTTAAAATATGAGGCAAAATTATTTGCCTCACTTTTTAATCATCATAATTTGTTTTTAGTGTTAAGTATTTTTCAAGTTTAAATTCATTCCAAGCTTGCGATTCTTCTGGTGGATAAACTCTGAAAACCAACTTTTGTTTTGTGATTGGATGCAAAAATGAAAGTTCACAAGCAAACAAATTTAGCATTACTTTTGGCATATTTTCACCACCATATTTTTGGTCACCAAACACTGGACATTTTATACTTTTCATTTGAACTCTGATTTGATGTCCCCTGCCTGAATATAACTTAACTTTCACAAGGGCATGACCTGACACGCTGTTATATTCTAACATTTCATAATCAAGTTCTGCTTTTTTTGCACCTGTTTCTGTTTGAGGAACAATTTTAACAGTATTTGATTTTTCATCTTTTTTTAGATAACTTACAATTCTTCCTTTAACATCTCTTGGTCTGCCACATACAACAGCATAATAAGTTTTGTCAAAATCGCCTTCTCTCATCTGTTCTGAAAGCCTTGCAGCAGCTTTGCTTGTTTTTGCAAAAACCATTGCTCCGCCTGTTGGCCTATCAAGCCTATGCACCAAACCAACAAATGCTTCACCTGGTTTGTTATATTTTTCTTTTATATATTCTTTGACCTGAGTGAGCAAATCTTTATCGCCACTTTCGTCTGGCTGACTTGGAACGCCCTGAGGTTTATTTACTACGATGATATGATTGTCTTCATATAAAATATCCATTAATTTTTCTCCAATTATCTTACTTATCTCCAATGAAAACTCCACTTGTGCCACATGGGAGATTTATGTCTTCATCTGTTGGTAGTGCAAGTTCATAGGCTTCACACTTACCCTTATAATCTTTCATTGCAAGTTTTAAAATGTTTTCAAGCACTGTTGCCCCAAGACCAGTTGTGTAACTGTTTATAAGAACAAACAATGGTTTCTCTGAAAGGACTTGTGTGCAAAGTTTAACAAAATCAAAAAGATTATCTTCAAGTTTCCAAACTTCACCATTTGTGCCCCTTCCATAACTTGGTGGATCCATTATGATTGCATCATATTTATGACCTCTTTTGATTTCACGATTTACAAACTTTGTGCAATCATCAACAATGTATCTTACATGAGCATTTTCAAGACCTGAAAGTCTGATGTTTTCTTTACATCTATCAACCATGTTTTTAGCAGCGTCTACATGGCAAACACTTGCACCTGCTGATGCACAAGCAACTGTTGCACCACCAGTGTAACCAAACAAATTAAGAACACTGATTGGTCTACCTGCTTTTTTGATTAAATCTATCATCATGTCCCAATTGTAGGCTTGTTCTGGAAACAAACCTGTGTGTTTGAATCCCATGGTTTTTAATGAAAATTTTAAATTTTTATACGAAACTATCCATTCATCTGGGGTGTTTTTTAAAAATTGCCAAGCACCACCACCTGTTTCGCTTCTATGATACCAAGCATTTAAACCTTT
This sequence comes from uncultured Clostridia bacterium, assembly GCA_947382485.1. GTDB lineage: Bacteria > Bacillota > Clostridia > Christensenellales > UBA1242 > RGIG1681. Next base: position 26,331 of record CANCYS010000001.1, read on the forward strand.
AAATTTTGAAAGTTTTTTTTGTGCATGCCAAATGACTTGTGGGTCTGGTCTTAAAAGATAAATGCCATTCCAGCATTCAAGTTTTTCACCATCACCAGTCGCAATAACCCTATAATCTTTCCAATTACTTGCAATTTTCATATTAATAATTATCCAAAACTGTATTTAAATCTATTACATCTGCACTGACAATAACCATTTGTGCAGGCTCTGAGTAGTTTCCATTTTCTGTTAAAATGACACTTGAAAGTTTTCTGTTTTGCTGAAACATATACAACAGGTTTTCAACTGTCAAATTTGCAGGAGCAACTTCATAATGACTTGTTTCATTGAATAGTTCCAAACTTTCTGAAACAGGTTTTGTAACCGCATCGTCAATGTCACAACCTTGAATTATATATTTTCCAATGCTTTCAACAATCATTTTTCTGTTGATTACACCAACAAGAGTTTTCTCGATGTATACAGGAACAACTGAATATCCATTCTTGCTCATTTCACTGATAACTTCTTTGAGTGTTGTGTCGCCCATTACTGAAAACACTTTTCTTGCTCTTAAACATTCAACAACTTTTGGTGGAGTGTTTATTATTCTTGCAACCTTTTCTAGTTTTTCAACAACTTCAATGTTTGGTTCTGCAATTATTTCATCTCCACTTTTATGCACAATGGCGTTTCTGAGTCTGCCATAATCAATTAAATCTTCTTCAAACTTAGAAACAACAGTGTTTACTGTTGCAACTTTTCTTATCATATCTGAAAAAGTTAGTGAACGCTTAATTGAATATATGTCACGAAGACCTTGGTCTAATCTGTTGTATGCAGCGATAAATCGCTTTGCATTTTGATTTTTTTCTTCCATAAACCCTCTTATAATAGTATATTACCAAATTCAAGGATTTAAGTCAAAATATTTATTGTCTTTGATTTGAATTATACACCATCAAAGATGCTCTTTTCGTTATTATATCACTGACCATATCAATTCCATGAATCAAGCCACTTGAATTTTCCTGAGTCATCAAAATTTGTACACCTTCACTATAACTATCCAGTTTTTTTCTATCTTCTGGCGTTAAATATTTCAAATTGAACTCATCAAAATTTTTTATTTTCTGACCCTTATGATTTTTGCTGTTGAAAGTTAAACCAACAGCTTCACAAAACATACGCATTCTTTCTGGGGACATCTTTTTGTTTCTGCCTGGTCTTACAAAATATTTACACACACCTTCACTGGTTCTTGCAAGTTTCATTGGATAATCATCTTTGATTGAGTCCCCCGCAAAAAAGATATGTTGACTGATTTTCTTTGGGTCAACCACCTCTAAAAATCTTTCAACACTTTCACATTTTCTGAATTGACTTATCTTTTTTATACTTTTAACTTTATCATCAAAATCATACCATTCAAATGATTCACCAAAAGTGTGTCCATTATAATGCACTTTGAAAAATCCGTCATTTTCTGCACACATTATATATTTAAAATATTTTTGTGCCTTTGTTTTAAACATATTGTTTTTGATAAATATTTTATAAAAATCACCAAGTATCATTGGTTCACCAGTTTCTTCATCAAGAAGTTCTATTGTTGCATTTGTGACAACACAAATGACAGGAGTTAATCCTGTTTTATTTTCAAAATTTTCTAAACTTGAAATTAGTTGTCGCATTGACACAACTGGTTTTGAACTGTTAAATGCTCCAAAACACATTGAATGTGCTCGTGTTAACATATCATCATAACTGACCAAAGTTTTATTGAAATCAATAAAAAACATCATTTCATTTTCTTTAATTTCAAAATTGTTTGTCTTTATTGTTCCTGCCATAATTTCTCCTTAGCTTATAGTTAATTTATTATAACACAATTTATTTTACTTTTAAATACCTTTTATTATAAAATTTTTACTTGATTTTTGGACTGAATATGATATAATACTAATGTGCTAAGCTAAATGGGGAGCTGGTAGTGCCCTGTAACCTGAGATCTACCATAGCAGGATTGACCGCACTCCTAGGTATGTTGTATGGGAGGTCGCATCAAGCAAGCGGTGTTGATAACAAGGTCCCAAGCAACGCAAACCTGTGAACCGTGTCAGAGTTTGACGACAGCAGCACTAAGCAGGACCTTGCGTGTGCCTTGGGGTAGCTTTGTCGGAGCTGGCTACTTGGTTTCCACTCCGGTGCGATATAACAAAGAGTGTGCTTAGCACTTTTTTTATTGCAATTTTTTTTAAATTGTTAATACTTCGTTACACATAACACCTTATAATTTCGGCATTTATGAATATTGTTCACAAAAAAAGACTTTCAAAATTTGAAAGTCTTTTTTTATTTATTTCCCTATTTCTTTGATTTCTTGTTTGATTTTTTATCTGACTTTGAAACGTTTTCACCATAATATGAATTGAGATACATTTGTTTGAGTTCGCTAACAAGTGGGTATCTTGGGTTTGCCCCAGTACATTGATCATCAAACGCATTTAAACTCATTTCATCAAGAGTTGCAAGGAAATCACTTTCTTCAATGCCATAATCTGCAATTGTCTTTTTGATACCAATTTTTTCTTTGAGTTTATCAATTGCTTTGATTAAACTTTCCATTTTTTCTTCATCAGTCTTTCCTGAAAGTCTGAGCATGTCAGCAATTTCAGCATATCTGTGAAGTGTTTTTGGATGGTCATATTGTGGGAACAATCCCATTTTTGTTGGTTTTTCACATGAATTGAATCTGATAACTTCATCAATTACAAGTGCATTTGCAACACCATGTGGCAAGTGATGATATGCACCAAGTTTGTGTGCAAGTGAATGGCATACACCAAGGAAAGCATTTGCGAAAGCAATACCAGCCATTGTTGCAGCATTTGCCATCTTTTCCCTAGCCTCAAAATCTGTTTGTCCATTTTCGTATGCTCTTGGGAGATATTCGAAAATTATTTTAATTGCTTGAAGTGCCAAGCCATCAGTATAATCTGATGCCATTACAGAAACATATGCCTCCAAACAATGTATGAGAGCGTCAATGCCTGATGCAGATGTTAAACCTTTTGGAGCACTCATCATCATGTCGGTGTCAACAATGCTCATGTTTGGAAGAAGTTCATAATCTGCAAGAGGATATTTGATTCCTGTTTCGTCATCTGTGATAACGGCAAATGGTGTTACTTCTGAACCTGTGCCTGAACTTGTTGGAACGGCAATAAAGTATGCTTTTTCACCCATTTTTGGAAATTCGTATACTCTTTTTCTAATGTCACTAAAACGCATTGCCATGTCTTTGAACTCTACATTTTCATGTTCATATAAAACCCACATTATTTTTGCAGCGTCCATTGCAGAACCGCCACCAACAGCAATGATACAATCTGGTTCAAATGATTTCATTAAATCAGCACCTTTCTTTGCACATGAAAGTGTTGGGTCTGATGGAACATCAAAAAATACTTGATTTGAAATGCCCATGCTATTTAATGTTTCAATAACATTGTTTACATATCCATTTTTATATAAGAACGAGTCCGTTACTATGAACACTCTCTTTTTGTTCATAACAGTTTTGAGTTCTTTTAGGGCTTCTGGAAGGCAACCCTTTTTGAAATAAACCTTTTCTGGAAGTCTTAACCACAACATATTTTCTCTCCTTATTGCGACGGTTTTGATATTTAAAAGATGTTTTACACCAACATTTTCTGAAACTGAGTTACCTCCCCATGTTCCACAACCAAGTGTGAGAGATGGTTTCATTTTGAAATTATATACATCTCCAATACCACCGAAAGATGAAGGTGTGTTGATTAAGATTCTACAAGTTCTCATTTTATCTTCAAAGAATGCAAGTTTTTCATGTTCTGTTGCAGTATTGATATAAAGTGCTGAGGTGTGTCCATAACCGCCTTCTTTGACAAGTTTTTTTGCATTTATGATTGCATCGCCAAAATCTTTATACTTATACATTGCAAGAACTGGTGAAAGTTTTTCTCTTGCATATGGTTCTTCATCAATGTCATAGTTTGAAACTTCTGCAATTAAGATTTTTGTGTCTTCTGGAACTTTTAGTCCTGCCATTTCAGCGATTGTATGTGCAGATTTTCCTACAATTCCTGCGTTGATTGCACCATTATCCTTAAACATTATCTTTTTAAGTTTATCTTTTTCACCTTTACTAAGAATGTAGCAACCACGAACTTCAAATTCATGTTTTACATTGTCATAAATTTCATTGTCAACTAACACTGCTTGTTCTGATGCACAAATCATTCCATTGTCAAAAACTTTTGAATGAATGACTGAGTTTACTGCAAGCAATATGTCTGCTGATTTATCAATGATTGCAGGTGTGTTTCCTGCTCCAACACCGATTGCTGGTTTTCCTGAGCTATAAGCCGCTTTAACCATTGAAGGACCACCAGTTGCAAGAATTATGTTACAACTTTTCATTGCACAAGATGAAAGTTCAACTGTTGGTTCATCTATCCAACCAATGATGTCTTCTGGTGCACCAGCTTTAACTGCCTCAGCAAGCAAGATTTTTGCTGTTTCAATTGTACAATTTTTTGCTCTTGGGTGTGGACTGATGATAATTCCATTTCTTGTTTTAAGAGCAAGAAGAACTTTGAAAATAACAGTTGAAGTTGGGTTTGTTGTTGGAACAATTGCAGCGATGATTCCAATTGGGTCTGCAACTCTTGCATAACCATAGGCATCATCTTGTTCAATCACACCAACTGTTTTTGTGTTTTTGTATGCATTATAAATATATTCTGCTGCAAAATGATTTTTGATAACTTTATCTTCTACAACGCCCATTCCAGTTTCTTCACAAGCCATTTGTGCGAGTTTGATTCTATTTTCGTTTGCAACAGTCGCAACAGCACAGAAAATTTTATCAACTTGTTCCTGAGAATATGTTGAATATTTTTTTTGTGCCTCTTTAATTTTTTTTATTTTTTTGAGTAAATTTTCTTCATTATTAGCAATAATATCCATTTTTAAATCTCCTACATGCAATATTTTATACAAATAAGGCAAAAATGTCTAACAAAAAGAACAAAAAAATAAAAGTAACCACTCAATTTTGGTTACTTTTTTACTATTATATTAAACATCAAGAAGCATTTTGTCTGCTACAAGTGCAATGAACTCACCATTTGTTGGTTTTTCATTGTTTGAATAAACAGTTAGTCCGAAGATATTATTGATATTTTCAATTTTACCTCTATTCCAAGCAACTTCAATTGCATGTCTAATTGCTCGTTCAACTTTTGAAGCAGATGTGTCAAATTTTTCTGCGATTGAAGGATATAATTTTTTTGTTATTGAGTTGATTATATCAGGATTTTCCATTGCAAGTTTGATTGCTTCTCTTAAAAACTGATAACCTTTGATGTGTGCAGGAATGCCTACGGTGATGAAAATGTTTGTGATTTTTTCTTCAATTTCTTTTTCAGAATCGTTTCTTGCGATAAACAAACTATTTTCATTTTGCTCTTCAAATAAATCATTGATTCTCTTTAAAATAACTTTTGTGCTAGCTGGTTTAATCATGTAGTAATCTGTTCCGAGGCTCATTGCCTTTTTGATGAATGTGTCACTTGAAAGTGCTGTTAAAATTATGATTTTTGTTGCTTTGTTTGTGTTTTTTACATGTTCAATAAGTTCAAATCCATCTGCACCAGCAAGTACAATGTCTGTTATTATTAAATCGTAATTGTTTTCACTTGCAAGCAGTATTGCCTCCTTTCCATTTGATGTTTTGTCTACTTCGCATAAATTGTTTTCTTCTGTAAGTTTTTGTGAAATTTCTTCTGTTTCTTCATTGTCTTCATTTGCAATTAGTAGTTTAATTTTTCTTTCCATAAAAACTTCCTTAATTTTTATTTTTCTGCATTTATTCGAGCAAAAAAATTGTATCATGTTTTGCATTATTATGGCAAAGAATATTGATTTTTGAAAAGTTGAAAAAAGTCCTAATTTTTACAATTGTGTCGAAATTTGTCATTTCACAATTAATAATAAATTAGAACTTGAAATTAATAAGTTTTATATAATTTTTTGATATTTTGATGAACTTTAAGTAGGTTTTTGTTTAGTTTTTCGATAAACATATTATTACATGTTTGGCATAAGTCTTGATTTGTCATTAATATTAAATTAACCTTCAAACTTTCTGAAATTGTTGATTGTTTTCACACTAGCCCTACAATCTTTACACATTGATGGTGCAAAAAATCCACGCTCTTTATAAAACTTTTGCTCACCTGCTGAAAACAAAAATTCTTTTCCACATTTTTTGCATTCTATATTTCTATCTTCAAATGTGTTTGCTCTTCTTTCTTTTTCTGCAAGCCATTCTTGATGTTTACGTTCTTTTTCTTCTTCTTTTTGTTTTGCAAGAAGAATTTTCTCTTCTTTTTTTCTCTCAATTTCAAGAAGTTTTTCTTGTTCTCTTTTTTCTGCTTCTCTTTTGAGTCTTTCATCTTCTTCTGCGAGAAGTTCTGCCATTGTATACTTTTTTTCTTCCATAAAACACCCCTAACACAACAATAATAACATAAAACTTGATTTTTAACAATAAAAAAGAGTGCTGTGCTAGCACTCTTTTATTACTTTAAACTTTCAAGTTTTTCATTTAATGAAGCAAGCATATTTTTATTTTTTTCAAGTTTTGCTTTTTCAGTTTCAACAAGTGATGCAGGTGCTTTTGCCATGAAATTTTCATTGCTTAGCATTTTATTGCTTCTATCAATTTCAAACTGAACTTTTTCAATATCTCTTTGCAAAATTTCAATTTGTTTTTCTTTGTCTACTTCTTCTTCAACCAAAACAAACTCACCAACACCAGTAACCAATGTTTTTCCTTGAACTGAACCAAAACCCAAATTTATGATTGCAAGTTTTTCAATAACTGCTTTGTGTTGTTTTACAAATTCTGACTCAGCAGTTACAAAATCAACCTTTTCAGATGGTTTTTTGCCATTATCAAGTTTAAACTTTCTGAGCATTGTGATTAAATTTATTAACTCTTCTGTTTTTTCAGCATCTTTTTTGAACTTTTTGAATGCTGATGTGTCTGAATATTCACTAACCATGATTGATTCTGATTTTTGCATAAAATCCATGCGACTATAAATATATTCAGTTACATATGGAATGAATGGATGCAAAAGTTTTAACACTTGTTCAAAAGCATACATAAGCACGCTTATCATTTTTTGCTTTTCCTCAAAGCCAGCAAAAATTGATGGTTTAGCTAATTCAATTGCCCAATCTGAAAGTGTGTCAAGAGTGAATGAAACGATGTTTGAAAGTGCAACACCAATATCAAATTTATCAATGTTTTTCATAACAGTTTCTGTTATTTCATCAAGTTTGAAAAGTATCCATTTTTGAACATCATTAAGTTCTACTTTTGATATGTCTAATAATTCTACACCATCTAAGTGTGAAGAAATAAATTTGCTTACATTCCAAACTTTGTTTATAAATGACCTTGCATCATCAACCTTATTTGAACTGAACCTTGTATCCATGCCCATTGACATATCTTTGATGAGTGCAACACGAAGAGTGTCTGCTCCATAATCTTTGATTATGTCTAGTGGGTCGATTCCATTTCCAAGACTCTTGCTCATTTTTCTGCCCTGTGCATCACGAACAAGACCATGTATTAAACAATTTGTAAATGGAACATTTGCATTGGATTCAATGCCCATGTATACCATTTTTGTTACCCATTGTGTTAAAATATCAAATCCAGTTACAAGCACAGTTGTTGGATAGAAATATTCTAAATCAGGAGTTTTTTCTGGCCAACCAAGAGTTGTTACAGGCCAAAGTGCAGATGAGAACCATGTGTCCAAAACATCTGGGTCTTGATAAACATTTGTGCTTCTACACTTTTCACAAACTGAGACATTTGTTTTTGAAGCCATAACATTTTTACAATCTTTACAATAGTAAATTGGAATTCTATGACCTGTCCAAATTTGTCTTGATATGCACCAGTCACGAATGTTTCTGAGCCAATGGAAATAATTTTTTTCAAATCTCTTTGGATAAATTTTTAAAGTTCCATCTTCAACACATTTGATTGCTGGTTTAACAAGTTCACTCATTTTAACAAACCATTGCTCTGTTATCATTGGTTCAATAGAAGTTTTACATCTTTCACAATGTCCAACTGAGTGAGTGTATGGTTCAATCTTTTCAAGAAGGTTAAGTTTTTTAAGTTCTTCAACGGTAGCCTTTCTGGCATCTAAAATGCTTAAACCCTTGAATTTATCGCCTACTACGTCTGTCATAACACCTGATTTTGAAATAACTTCAATAACATCAAGGTTATGTCTTTTACCAACTTCATAGTCATTTGGATCATGTGCTGGTGTGATTTTTACCATGCCAGTTCCAAACTCTTTTTCAACATAGTTATCCGCAATGATTGGGATTTCTCTATTAATTATTGGAACAAAAACTTTCTTTCCAACAATTGCTTTATATCTTTCATCATCTGGATTTACTGCAACGGCAGTGTCTCCAAAAAGTGTTTCAGGTCTGGTTGTTGCAACAATGATTTCTCCACTGCCATCAACAAACTTATATTTTATATGCCACATTGAACCTTGTTCATCAGAATAAACAACTTCGTCATCTGATACAACAGATTTACAATGAACACACCAATTTGTTTCACGAGTTCCACGATATATATAACCTTTGTTATAAAGTCTGATGAATGCTTCAAGGACTGCATTTGTGCTTTTTTCGTCCATTGTGAAACGATATCTATCCCAATCAGCAGAAAAACCCATCTTTTTGAATTGGTCAATAATTGCTCCACCAAAATAGTTGTACCAATCCCATGCCTCTTTATCAAAAGCATCACGACCTATCATTTCTTTTGTTTTACCTTCATTTGCAAGTTTTTCAACAATTTTATGTTCTGTTGCAAGTGCAGCATGGTCGGTGCCTGGAAGCCACAAAGACTCATAACCTTTCATTCTTTTATATCTAATTAAAATGTCTTGCAAGGTCATATCAAGAGCATGTCCGATATGTGCTTTGCTTGTTACATTTGGTGGCGGCATGACAATTGTGAAAGGTTTTTTATCCTTATTCACTCTTGCTTTGAAATAGCCCTTATCTTCCCAAATTTTATATATCTCGTCTTCAAAATTTTGAGGTGTATAACTTCCCTCATTTGTCATTTTTTGCATAAGTTTTCCCCATTAAGTTATCTTTTTTTAGCACTATAATATTTATAACTTGACTTACACATTTCTTCTAAGTTTCTTGTTGCTTTAAAGCCAAGTTCTTCCTCAGCTTTTTTTGCTGATGAGAAATATGAATCAATGTCACCTGGTCTACGCTCAGTGATTTGATATTTTATTGTTATTCCATTACTTTTATTGAATGTTTCAACAACATCAAGAACGCTATAACCAATTCCTGTTCCAATATTGAAAATTCTGAAACCACAATCATCTGCTTTAACAATTTTATCAAGTGCTTTTACATGTCCAATTGCAAGGTCTACAACATGAATATAATCACGAACACCTGTTCCGTCTTTTGTGTTATAATCGTTTCCAAACACATTAAGGTGATCAAGTTCGCCCACTGCAACTTTACAAATGTATGGCATCAAATTGTTTGGTATGCCATTTGGGTCTTCTCCTAAAAGCCCACTTTCATGTGCACCAATTGGATTGAAATATCTAAGCACTGTGACATCAAAGTCTGGATTTGCATTTTGAAAATCTTTTAAGATATGTTCAATGAAAAGTTTTGTTCTGCCATATGGATTTGATGCTTCTAAATTTCCATCTTCTTTAACAGGCATTTGATTGACTGGTGAATATACACAAGCAGAAGATGAAAATACGATATTTTTACAATCATATTTTTTCATTGTTTCAAGAAGTGTGAGTGTTGAACCAACATTGTTTTGATAATATTTGAGTGGTTCTTTTACAGATTCACCAACAGCTTTGAATCCTGCAAAATGAATTACGCCAAAAATTTTATTTTCTGCAAAAACTTTTTCAAGTTCTTCTTTATTGCAAACATCAATTTGATAAAATTTAACATCTTTATTTGTGATTTGTTTGATTTTATCCAAAACCTCAATTTTTGAATTGCTTAGGTCATCTGCAATTATGACCTTGTAACCTGCGTTTAATGTTTCAACAGCAGTGTGTGAACCAATGTATCCTAGTCCACCAGTAAGTAAAATTTCTTTCATGTTTTTTCCTCCAATTTTTTTATTTTAAATTACACAGCAAACAAACAATAGTATTAACATTGTAATGAAGCAAGCCATTCTGATTCGCACAACTTTTCTTATGTTATATGCGTTTTGACCGCCATTTTTTTTATTTATAACAATTCTTCCAATGACAACAGCAACGCTTGCTAAAATTGTTGCCAATATTAGAAAAATTATTTTTACAATTGTTGCAGCAGGCATTAATCTAAATCTCCTTCAATTTCGTCATCATTATCTTGTTGTTGAATGATTTCTTCAACAGTTTTTTCTGCTTTTTCATTTATTTTTTCATTTTCTTGTGGCATTATTTTTCCATTATGAATATTGTAATATATCTTTAAAATCAAATTTATAACTTCAAATGTGAGTGCTATGACCGCATACCAGAAAGTTGAAACTTTGTAAAAGTATGTTAAAAAACAAATCATTGCACCAAGTTTAATTCCATCAATAAAAACTGTTTCTTTTGTTGTGAAATTTGTGTTTTTTATAAATGTTAAATCTAAAATTGTTTGAACAAACTCAATTGTTATAAGAGCAATTAATAGTGCATTTATAAGTGTTGTGTGATATGTGAACTCATAATACAACACTCCAACCATAGCAACCAAATTTATAAGGTCAAACATGAAAAATGTTTGCTTATAATTTGACAGCTTTTTTCCATATTTTTTATCAAGCAAATAATATACAAAACAAATTATTATCACAACAAAATATGTTGCTCCAACAAACTTGACACTAAAAAATATGCCAACAAAAATTGCTAATGCCATTGCGATTAACAAATAAAAGAAAAACTTAGGAAATTGTGTTTTTGTATTCAAGTTATCCTCCAACAAAATAATTATAACAAATATTTATAAAAAGTAAAAATGATTTTATACAAAAACTATATCACCAAAGCAAAATAAAAGTCATAAAATGGCTGTGAGGAAACATTGTTTCCTTGAAAATTTATAAGGAGGAAAAATGAAGAAAGTATTAACATTTCTTTGCGCTTGTTTTATGTGCGTGTTCTCATGTATGTGCTTCGTTGCCTGCAAAAAACCTAGCAAGGCTGGAACAGTGAGAATTAATGAAGTTACGCACAGTGTTTTCTATGCCCCACTTTATCTTGCAATCAATCTTGGCTTTATGAAAGAAGAAGGTATTAAGGTTGAACTTACTAATGGTGGTGGCAGTGATGTTAGCATGACTGCACTTTTATCTGGCTCTGCTGATATTGCTCTTATGGGTCCAGAAACTGTTGTCTATGTTGAAGCCGCAGGAAGCACAAACCACCCTGTTGTTTTTGGACAACTTACCAAAAAAGATGGTAGTTTCTTGATTTCAAAAACAAAATACGAAACTTTTGATTTTTCAAAAGATTTAACTGGAAAAACAGCTATTATTGGTAGAAAAGGTGGAATGCCTGCTATGACTTTTGAATGGATTTGCAACAATGCTGGTATTTATGGTGACAAAGATTGCACTTTTGACACAAAAACAGCATTTAATATGATGGCATCTGTATTTGATACAACTGATGCAGAATTTTGCACCATGTTTGAGCCTACTGCTTCTGAATTTGTTGAAGCTGGAAAAGGATACTATGTCGGTTCTGTTGGCGAATTTTCTGGCGAAATTCCATACACTTGCTTTATGGCTTATCCAGAATATATCTCTAAAAACAAAGATACTGTAAATGGATTTTTGAGAGCAATTAAGAAAGCATATCTTTACATCACAACACATTCTTCACTTGAAGTTGCGGAAGGACTCAAAGCATCATTTGATGGTTCAAGCGTGGAAAGCTTAGCAAAAGCGGTTGAAAAATATCTTGAAATTGATGCATGGTCAAACTCACCAGCAATGTCTAAGGACTCTTATAACAGACTTATTTCAGTTCTTAAAAATTCTGGCACACTTTCAAAGGATAAAAATGTTGAATTTTCAAAAGTAGTAGATAACACCCTTGCAAACGAAATTTAACTATTATAAATTGCCCTTTTCTCCAAAGGAGGAACAATTTGAGTAAAATACTAGAATTTAAAAATATCTGCTTAACATATCAAACATTGAAATCTGAAACACAGGCTATTAAAAATACAACATTTAGCATTGACCAAGGCGAATTTGTGAGCATTGTTGGGCCAAGTGGTTGCGGTAAAACTACCGTTTTAACTATGATTTCTGGTTTACTTAAACCTTCATCTGGTGAAATTTTGATTGACGGAGAAAAAGTCACAAAAGTTTCAACCAATGTTGGATATATGCTTCAAAGAGACAACTTATTTGAATGGCTGACAGTGAATCAAAACATTATGATTGGCCCAAAAATTAATCACAAGAAAAATTGTTTATCAAAAGAAAAGTTGAAGGAACTTGTGAATAAATATGGCTTAGCAGGTTTTGAAAAATCAAAACCTAACGAACTCTCTGGTGGTATGCGTCAAAGAGTTTCACTGATAAGAACACTTGCACTTAATCCAAAACTTTTGCTCCTTGATGAACCATTTTCTGCACTTGATTATCAAACAAGACTTTCCGTTCAAAATGATATTCATTCAATCATTAGGTCTGAAAATAAAACCGCTATACTTGTTACACACGACATTTCAGAAGCGATTGTTATGAGTGACAAAATTATTGTTTTAACAAAAAGACCTGGAACTATAAAACAAATCATTAACCTTGATTTTGACAAGAGTTTAACTCCACTTGAAAGAAGAAGCGACCCGCTTTTTAACAAATATTTCGAGGAACTTTGGAGGGAACTGCAATGAAAAAAACTATCAAAATCAAGAAAAACAAATTTGAAGGTTCTGCTGAACATAGATATTATATTCAAAAAGAACATACTAAAACTTTTTTAATTCATCTTGCTAGAATTTTATTACTCATTGCATTCATTGGAATTTGGGAACTTGCTGCATATCTTGAATGGGCTGACCCATTTATTATTTCTTCTCCATCAAGAATTGTTAAGCAAACTATTGAGCTTTACAACAATGGTTCACTATTCACCCACATTTCAACTACACTCAATGAAACTCTACTTGCATTTCTTTTAAGCACTGTCATCGGTGCAGTTATTGCAGTAATTTTGTACATGGTGACACCACTTAGAAAAATTCTGGAACCATATATTGTTATTTTAAACAGTCTTCCAAAAATTGCCCTTGGCCCACTCATTATTATTTGGGTTGGAATTGGAACAAAAGCAATCGTCACAATGGGTATTTTGATTTGTGTTGTTATAACAACAATTAACCTACTTAATGGTTATCTTGGAGTTTCTGATGAAAAAATTATGTTACTTAAATCTATGGGAGCAAACAGATTCCAAATTTTGAACAAACTTATTTTCCCTGCAACTCTTCCAAACTTTGTGTCAACATTGAAAATTAATCTTGGCATGGCTTGGGTTGGCGTTATCATGGGAGAATACCTTTCAAGTCAGGCAGGACTTGGATATCTTTTAGTGTATGGCGGACAAATTTTTAAACTCGACCTTGTTATGACTGCAATCGTTATACTCTGCATTTTATCGGCTATTATGTATGGCATAATATCTATTTTTGAACGAATTGTTATGAAAAAAAGATGACAAATTAATGTCATCTTTTTTATTAATAATTTTTTTATTTTTGAACGTTTGACTGCTCTATATTTTCACTAATTTCTGTTTCTTCAACATTTTGTTTTTTTGATTTACACCTATCTACTATTAATTTGATTATGCCAATAAGAACAAACAAAGCAACCAAACCAAGGAACACATATAAAACTATTATTGTGTTGTCAGCAAAGAAATATGAAATTATTGTCATTAAAATTCCTGCAATTAAATTTCCAGTTAATACTGCACCCATTGTTTGAAGTTTGCTTAATCCAACAAATAGTGCAAGACATGTTCCTGTCCAAACACCTGTTAGTGGAAGTGGAACTGCGACAAAACAAAACACACCAAACATTTTTAACCAAACTGCCCTTTTCTTGTCAGTTTCTGTAGCAGTTTTTTTATTTATATTTTTAGATTTATTTTTTAATTTTGTCTCAAACCAATTTGCAATTTTTTTTAATCCTTTTGTTTTCTTTAAAAAGTTAAACAAATACCAAAAAACAAAAGTTAAAAATACACATACTAAACTACTACCAAGAAGTGAATAACCAAACGAAGCCCAAAGTGAAAGTGCATTTTCACCCCAAAGTGAACTTGCTGCACCAAATGGAATTGCTCCCCTAAGTTCAACAATTGGAATCATGGAGATAAAAAATGTGGCAAGTCCACTATGCGAACCAAAAATACTAACAAATAAAGCCTTTAACCATGCAGACATAACACATTCTCCTTACTTATATTTATTCACTAAAAATTTAAAATTTCACCATCATGCAAAAAATTTAATCCATTTTCTTCTGCAAATTTTTGTGCAACATCAGTTGTGTGAACTGGAAAAATCTTTGTTTTTTCATATTTTTTTGATAGTGCTACAAATTCATTTGAAGACAAATGCGATTTTGACTGATGAAGCAGAGTCATTTCAACAAATGCATAATTTGAAGAAGAAACTATTTTCTCTAAATTTTCACAATAACAAGTGTCTGCCGAAAAGCCAATAGTTTTTCCATTATCTTCTTTGAATGTGAAACCTAATGTTTCTGGTTTGCCATGTTCCATTTTATAAACTGAAACATTATACTTGCCTTCTTTGAAAGTCATTCCATCTTCAATTTCAATGAAAGTAACCGCTTTTTGAATTTCTTCTTCTGACCTTTCATCTTCATTTAATTCATATGCAGTGTTTCTTTCAATTAATTTTTTCAATATTCCTTTTGGACCATAAACCCTTAGTTTTTCTTTTCTTCCCTCAGCGTATGACATACAGAATTTCACCAAATATGCCAGGTCTGCAAAATGGTCTGAATGGAAGTGAGAAATGATAACTGCTTCAATTTTATTTTGATCAGTTGTTTTGATTATATCCTTATACGAACCAGAAGGCATATCAAAAATTATGTTATCATCAATTATAAAACTTGTATCATTTCTTTTAAACCAAGAGCAACTTGTTCCAACAACATAAACTTTCATAATCTCTCCTAAACAAAAATAGTATAGCACAACAAAAATCTATGAGCAATTAAATAAACAAACAAAACAATTATATAATTAAAGTGTTATGACAAGCATAACACCTTATTTTTTCAGCATTTATAAGCACAACAATAAAAAAGAAAGGACAAAACACCCTTTCTTTATTTTTATTAGAAACTAAGTCTTTGAGCAAGGTTGTAGTCATTGATATCAAATTTTCTTCTACCATGAAGTGCATTTTCTATTGAAACATATACAAATTTTCCAGATGTATAACCAACAACTCCACTCTCACCTTGCATAAGCATATCAACTGCTTTTGCACCCATCTTTGTTCCAAGATTTCTATCAAATGCAGATGGCGAACCACCACGTTGAACATGACCTAAAATAACTGTTCTACATTCAATTCCGCATTTCATTGAAATCATTTTTGCAAGTTCATTTGGGTCACAAACATGTTCTGACACAACAATAATGCTACATTCTTTTTTAGTCTTTTTTGCTCTTACAAGTCTTTCACAAATGTCATCAACGCCCCACTTCATTTCAGGAACTATGATGAAATCTGCACCAACAGCAAGACCTGCGGTTAATGCTAAATCTCCACAACCTGCACCCATTGTTTCAACAATTGAAACCCTATCATGTGACATTGAAGTGTTTCTTACATTATTAATTAAACTTATAACAGTGTTAACAGCAGTGTCAAAACCAAGTGTGTAATCTGTGTAAAACAAATTGTTGTCAATTGTTCCTGGTATGCATGCAACTAAGATTCCATGTTTTTCAAGTTCTCTTGCACCACGCATTGAACCATCACCACCAATGACAATAAGTCCTTCAATTCCCCTAGATTTTAAAGCATTAACTGCTTGAACTACACCTGCTTCGGTCATCATTTCTTTACATCTTGATGTTTTGAGAATTGTTCCACCAACTTGAATGATGTTTCCGACGCTTCTTTCGTTCATCAAAAATATGTCTTCTTCAATAAGACCACTATATCCTCGTCTTACACCATAGACTTTTAAACCCATTGAAATTCCATATCTAACAATAGAACGAATGCAAGCATTCATGCCTGGACTGTCCCCACCACTTGTAAGCACTGCTATATTATTCATAATTGTATCTCCTATTTTCATGATATTCATTTACTTTTAAAAAATCAAGCAATTAATCTTTGATTATTATATTATCTTTATATTATCCATACCAATTACACTTGCAATTTCAGCTTTAAGTGAATTTGTTGGATTGACTGAGAAGTTTAAATTGTACAACTTTTTGTTAAATTGAACAAACACTGGACTGTCGCCTTGATACCCACTGAGAATTTCACCAACAATAGTTACCAAATTACTATCGCTTATATCAAACTGCAAATAAACTTTCTTTGTTTGTTTATTTTCATCATTAGTTTCTTCTTGAATTAAATTTGCACTTGTATCTTGTTTTTTATTCTCATCTAAAAAGTCTAGTTTTTCAATCAAAATGATTGGCTTATCACCCACTCGAATTGATAATTTTCCTGAAATATGAACTATTCTATCTGTTTCAAGTGTATTTGCAACTTTTTCATAGAATTTGTTAAACATCATACAATCAAATTCACCATATATATCTTCAATTGTGAGTATTGCCATTGGCTTGTTTCCAACCTTAGTTAAAATTCTTTTAACTTCGGTTATTACACCACCACATTCAACAGCCATGCCGTCTTTGATGTCACTAACAACTTCTTTTTCATAGAATTCATCAGTTGAACCACCATCTTCTTCATCACTAAGCATTGCAGAATTGAAATTGTAATTCATCATTTGAGGAAGATAGGCATCAAGTGGACTTCCTGAAATATAAATTCCACAAACTTCTTTTTCTTTTTTAAGTTTTTCCATGTTGTCATATTCTCTTAAACTTGGATAACTGATGTTTGTTGAACTATCATTTGAAATTAAATCTCCAAACATTGAAAATTGTCCTGACACCTTTGATTTTGCATCTTTGATTGCACATGCAAGTGCATTTTCATAGACTGCAATATATTGACTTCTTGTTTTTCCAAAGCAATCAAATGCACCAGAAAAAATGAATCCTTCAATAAGCCTTTTGTTTATACCAAAATTGATGGTTCTTGACAGAAAATCTTCAAGCGAAGCAAACTTGCCATTTGTTTTTCGCTCATCAATGATTTGGTCACAAATTGCACTACCAATACCTTTGATTGCACATAAACCAAACCTGATTGCCTTGCCTTTGACTGAAAACAATGTTTCAGATTCATTTATGTCTGGTGGCAAAAGTTCAATGCCTTCACTTTTAACATATGCTAAATATTTTTTAAGGTCATTGGATTTTGTTATACGATTGTTTAAAGTTGCAGTTAAAAATTCTGGTCGATAATAATATTTCATATATGCTGTTTGATAAGTAACATACGAATATGCAGCAGCATGTGATTTATTAAACGCATATGAACCAAACTTTTCCATTTTGTCCCAAAGAGCATTTGCAACATCTTCTGAAACACCATTTTTTACACAACCTAGAACTGCTGGTTTACCTAAAATTGAAGGACAACCATGTACAAAAACTTCTCTTTCTTTTTGAATGTCTTTAACCTTCTTCTTACCCATCATTTTACGAACTGCGTCCGCACGAGCAAGTGTGTAGCCAGCAAGAACTTGAACAATTTGCATGACTTGTTCTTGATATACAATAACGCCATAAGTGTTGTTTAAAATTGGTTCTAGTCTTGCATCTACATATTTAACATCTTCTGGATGGTGTTTATTATGGACAAAATCTGGAATTGTGTCCATTGGACCTGGTCTATATAGTGAAACTCCTGCGACGATATCTTCAAGACATGTTGGTTTTAAATCTTTAAGGAATTTTTGAAAACCTCCACTTTCAAGTTGGAACACAGCAGTTGTGTTTCCTGACGCAATCATTTTATATACATCTGGGTCGTCATAAGTATTATTTTCAAATGAAACTTCTATGCCACGATTTTGTTTTACATATTCAATGGCAAACTTAATATCGGACAAGTTACATAGACCTAAAAAGTCCATTTTCAAATGACCTAAATGCTCCATTTGTCCACCATTATACTGTGTTGTGATTTCATCACCAGACCTTGAAAGTGGAACAAATTTATCAAGTTCATCAGCACCAATGATAACTCCGCACGGATGCACAGATGTCTGTCTTGGCATGTCTTCAAGCTTGATTGCAATGTCAACAACCTGCTTTAATTGTGGATTGTTGTTATAAATGTCGATGAGTTCAGGAACTGAATAATCAACTCCATAGTCCTTGTCTTTTGGACCTGCTTGATAAAAACCAAAAACCTTCTTCAAAATGAATGGACGCCTAACCGAATTTGGTATTGCTTTTGTGATTTTATCTGTTTCGGAATATGGAACTTTTAAAACTCTTCCAACATCTTTAATGGCATTTTTTGCAGCCATCATACCAAGCGAAATTATGTTTATAACTCGGTTTTCGCCATACTTTTTTCTTACATAATCAATGACATCTTGCCTTCTTGAATCTTCAAAATCTATATCAAAATCGGGTGCAGACACACGATCTGGATTTAAAAATCTTTCAAAGAAAAGTCCAAATCTGATTGGGTCAAGTTGAGTGATTCCCATTAAATATGCAATAACTGAACCTGCACCAGAGCCACGTCCTGGACCAACAGAAATACCCATTTTTCTTGCAGCAGTGATATAATCCCACACAATCAAATAGTATTCAATAAATCCCATTTTTGAAATGACACTAAGTTCGTATTCAATTCTGTCATTAATTTCTTTTGTCATGACAGGATACTTTTGCTTTGCACTTTCGGAAATAATTTTCCTGATATATGTCATTGGGTCATCGCCATTTTCAGGAATATATCTTGGAAACAAATAGTGACCATACTGAAAATTATAGTTACATTTATCCATAATTTCCAAACTTGTTTGCAAACTTTCTTCATCAAAAAGTTTACGCATTTCGTCATATGTTTTAAAGTAAAATTCATCAGTGTCAAACTTCATTCTTTCTGGGTCATCGATGGTTTTTCGCATATTAACGCACATTAAAATATCTTGACACATTGCATCTTCTTTTAAAAGATAGTGAACATCGTTGGTGGCAACTGTTTTAACACCAATCTTTTTTGCCAAAGCATAAAGTTTTGGCAAAATATATTTTTGTTCTTTCAAGCCATGGTCTTGAACTTCGATGTAAAAATCACCTGGTGCAAACATGTTTTTAAGTCTAAGTGCAAGTTTTTCTGCCTCATCATCAAAGTCGCTTAAAAGAAGTTGTGGAATGCTTCCTGCTACGCATGCAGAAAGACAGATTAAACCTTCTGAATATTTTTCAAGCAAATCATAGTCAATTCTTGGTTTGAAATGAAATCCATCACGAAAAGCTATTGCGTTAAGTTTAGAAATATTCTGATAGCCGATTTCATTTTTTACAAGAATGATTAAGTGATTGAGTTTTTCCCTTCCATCTTTGTTTGTGTGGTCTGCGGCAACATAAAATTCACAACCAAAAATTGGTTTTACGATTGGTTTTCCATGCTCTTTGTAATATGCTTCATCAAGTGCAACACACGCATCAAAAAATGTTACTGCCCCATACATATTTCCATGGTCAGTTACGGCAACTGCACGCATTCCAAGTTCTTTTGCTCGTTTTACAAGACCATCAATTCTAGTTGCACCATCAAGAAGAGAAAACTCTGAGTGAACATGCAAATGCACAAAATTTTGTTCATTTACAAAAGTTCTCATTGCATTTTTAGGACGACGCAAAGATTTTTTCACCAAAACTTCTGGCAAAATCTTTTTACCGTCATCACTACTCTTAAATTTTCTGCCCTTTTTGAGCGTATACAATAATGGTGAAAATTTATTTGTCATCTTTTTCTCCTAATTCTTCTGCAAGTTTAATGATTTTATCAAAGCGTTGTGCAAGTGCACCTTTACTGATTTTGTTCCCCTGAGCTACAAGCAAATCTTTAAGTGAACCTTCTGGATTTGAAAGTCTGAGCAGTGCAGCCTCATTTAAAGTTTCTGGCAGATTTTCAATCCCTATTGTATTTTGAATTATTTCAATTGCTTCAATTTGTTTGAGTGCTGCATTTACGGTTTTATCAATGTTTGCTGAAATGCAATTGATTTGCCTATTTGTGAGATTGTTCATATCTCTGCTTACTCTCAAATTAAGCATATCAAGAACTACTTTGTTTGCTCCAAAAAGTGAGAGTGTGTCACAAATGATGTCACAATTTTTTAAGTAAATAACAAACATTTGATTTCTTTCAACCATTTTTGGAAAGATATCAAAATTTGATAAAATTTCTGCAAGTGTGTCTGCAAGTTCTTTGGAACTTGTGCTTATTTCAAAATGATAACCATAACTTTTTTTATTTTTATTTTCATCTGGAACACTCAAACTTCCAGAACCAAGAAATGCACCTGTCAAAAATGCTAACATGGAATCTTTTGATTTCATGAAACTTAAATCACAAAGTTCAGAAATTGTCATTTCACCATCTTTATTTTCGGAAACAATTTTTAAATCTTTCAAAATTAGTTTAT
The DNA here is from genome assembly GCA_947382485.1 of uncultured Clostridia bacterium. Classification (GTDB taxonomy): domain Bacteria; phylum Bacillota; class Clostridia; order Christensenellales; family UBA1242; genus RGIG1681. The sequence continues at coordinate 47,305 of CANCYS010000001.1, forward strand.
CTGGGTCAAACACAGAAATTTCAAATCTTTCTTTTGTTTTGAAACTTTTAACAATCTTTGCAATATCTGTTTGAACATCCTTATAAACTTGTTTTAAAAGTGAATTTAAAAAATTTATTACATTTTCATTTTCGCTTGAAACCACAAAAGACAAACTTCCGCCAGAAATAACCAAACTTCCTGCACACATAAAAATGCCCTGAATCAAAGACATAGGCTCTTTTTTATAAATGTTTCTTTTGATTATCTCATCTTTTATGGTTTTTGAAAACGACATATTTCCCCTATAATAAAACTATTATAATAGTTTTATGAGTTAAATTCAATAAAAAAATGTCACAAAGGTGACATTTTCCAACTTTTTCAGTTACACAAGGAATTTTCCTTTCTTATTATTTTTGTTTGCAACTTTCTTTTCTGTTTTTTCGATACTACTTCCTGCTGAATTTTTTGGTTTCGAATTTGCTATTCTAGGTTTTGTGTAATGCATTCCCATATCAAATTCTGACTTGTTAGTTGAATTTTCTTCCAAACTTGGTTCATCACCATGAATTTCATTGCTATTTTCTTCAACTTTTTGCTGTTCATCATTTTCTTGAACAGGAAAATCTTCACTAACAACTGTATCTTCAACAGATTGCTCATTTTCAAATTCTAAATTTGAATTTTCATCTTGGAAATCATCTGAAATGTCTTGACCTAAAAATTCTTTTGCTCTTTTAATGATTTCTTCTTCATCAAAATCATCTTCAAAATCACGCTCATACTCAACAAAGCTATTATCTGGTTTTGAATAGGCATAACCTTGTTCACGTGCAATTTTTCCAAGAGCTTCTTCCATTTCATTTGACAAAGTTTGAGTGAATTCTTGCTCTTTTTTTGCAAAAAATTCTTCTTGTTTTCTCTGTCTTTCCTCTTGTTTTTGTTTGTAAATTCCATAATATGTTTCAATTTCACGATGATTTTCAGTCATTTCATCTTGCGAAAATTCAATATTTACAAACATTTCACTTGGAATTTGATATTTTCTAATTAAATCAAAACAGTTTTCAACTCTTCCAACATCATCACGACTATGAGCATCTGAACTAACTGCAAACATACAACCACTTGCAACAAGATTATTAACATCTTCTTCTGAAAAGTTCAAATGTCTACTGTTAATTTCAACCATTGTATTATGCTTTCTACAAGCCACACCGATTTTGTATAAATCTGTTTTTAAAATTGAATTTAGATGTGTGACCATTGTTATTGGATATTTTTCAAGTGCATTTATATAGGCATTGGTTGCCCTTTCAATTGCTTGCTCAGTTTGTTCTTGTTTTCCAAAAAAACTTGCAAAATCTGTTTTTATCATTCTATGATATCCGGCAAGCAAAATGTCTAGTTTTGTGATTGTTTCGCTGTCGATATCTAATGTTCCATCTTCGGAAATTATGTCAGCTTCATAACCAAGCAAAACCTTTGTTGTTGACCATTGATTTATTTCATCAACAATTTTTCTTGCCTTATCAATATTTGCTTTTGTTGTTCCACAAATGTGATTATAACCATGGTCTGTTATTGCAATTTCTTGAAGACCAATTGCATTTGCAGCATTGACCATTTCTTCAATGGTATTTTTTCCATGAAAGAATCTACTAAACTTTGTATGAGTGTGAAAGTCTGCTAAAAGTCTCATCTTTATCACCTACTTTTTCAATTTCAGGAATAAGAGTTAACCCAAACTGCTTTTCAACTTCTCTTTCAACAATGGTTGATAGTCTTAAAAAATCTATCACTGAACCACCTTTGTCATTAATGAAAAAATTTGAATGTTTTGTGGAAATCACAACCCCACCCATTCTAAGTCCTTTCAAACCACTTCTTTCAATATAAAACCCAGCAGACTTGCCATTTATTTTTCTGTAAACTGACCCAAGAGAAAGTCCACTTGGCTGAGAGCAATTGCGTTTATAAGTAAACTCATTAGACAGTTTAATTATATCATACTCATTTTTATTTTCAAACAAAAAAGTAGCCGATAGAATAATAAATCCATTCAAATTTGAACCATGATAAAAAAACTTAATTTCATTGCGTTTAACTTTGAAAACCTTACCATTAAAAAACACTTCAATCTCAACAAGTTTATCTGAAATTGAAAATCCATATGCTCCTGCATTGTTTGCAATTGCTCCTCCGATTGTGGCTGGAATTCCAATCAAACCTTCAACACCTGACAAACCATTTTTTCGCATTAAGTCACAAAATTTTGGAAGAAGCATTCCAGATGAAACTGTAACAAGATTTTTTTTAATTTCAAGTTCATCGGACATCTTGCTTGTTATCACCACAGGATAATTTATATTTCTTACAAACAACAAATTACTCGCATTGCCAACAACTTTATAGTATGTTCTTGAACTATTGAGTTTTGTTAAAGTTTTTATTAATTCTCTTTTTGTTTTAGGAAATATTGCCAAAATTAAATAGCCCCCAATCTTAATTGATGAGAGCCAAGAAACATCATAATTTTCAAAATACTCTATCTTGTTTTTATCTAAAAAGCATTTTATTTTTTCCACAAATTTTCTCCTATAAAGATATAAAATCTTTTTGGAGTTTTGCGATTTCAGACTTTGAAACAAAAACATTTGGAACTTCATAAATCCCGTTAATTTCAGATGCTATGAAAGACATAACACCTGTTTTGTATGGATTTTCTGGCAAAACTGAAACTGGAAACATTCCAATGCCAGCTAGTTTTTGTTGTGAACTTGTTTCGGTTAAAAATTTTGCAAAACCTTCTGCATATTCCCTTTTGACACTATCTTCAATTTTTGATACAAACATAAATTGAACAAGGTCTGTGTATGACTTAACAGGTTCATAAATTACATCTTGCACTTTTTGAAGTGCAACTCTATTTTCCATTCTTGCTACATCTCGTTGAGTCCCCAGCAAGATTGTGCTTCCATCTGCAATAAACTTGCAATAAGCATCATAAGAAGTTTGGTTTAAAACTTCTTTGTCTAAGGATTCATCTGAAATCGATTGTAACCCCTTACTATTATATGCTTTAAAAGCAACTTGTGGTAGAATATATTTTTGTGAACCAAAAGTTAGAGAATATATGGTTTTTTCACCTTTTTTTGTTGTTACTTTGTATCCACACGAAAGTGCAATATCTGAAAGTTTTAAGCCTTCTTTGACTTCAACTTTTGCCTTTTCAAGTTTGCTTTCAGTTGAAATTAAAACATAGTTTCCCCTACACCAAGCAAGACCCATAAGTTTACCTTTTACTAGTCCAGCATTATAATATTCATTTTTGATATTTATTCCATCATTATTTGAAAACTCTTGAATATAATTTTCAATTTCACTTGCTATGCCATACGAACAAGAAAATAGGTCTGGCGTTATTCCTTGTGCAAGCAGATTCAAGCATTCATTTTCTGTTAAATTTCGAGTGATTATATAAAGCCCTTTATTCTTTTTTTGATACTCTGTTGCCATATTATTCAAATGGTTAGTTTTTGATACTGTTCCACTTTCAAAAGAATCTATGTTCCAAATTTCAATTATTCCTTGGTATTTGCTTTTATTACCAAGAAACACACTATAAATGTTGGCAAGTTCATTGTCACCTTTTACACTAATTGTTGGTATCACAAAAATTAATGCTATCACCAAAACTGACAGCACTATTCTTTTTGTTATATTTAAAACTTTTTTAGTGTTAATTTTTTTCATATTAATTTATATGAATTTTAAAATTCTAATATGAAAAATAAAAGAACTTAAAATTAAGTCCTTTTAAATATTATTTTTATCTTCTGAAATTTGATGAAAATAGTCATAAATGGTTTTTGCAAGAACTTCACCAATACCTTCAACTTCTGCAAGGTCATGAACATTTGCATTTGAAATAATTTCAAACGACTTAAAATGTTTTAAAAGTGCATTTACTTTTTTCTCTCCAAGCCCCTCAATTTCTGAAAGTACACTCTTCATGGATTTTCCACGTACATTTCTGTGGAAAGTGATTGCAAACCTGTGAGATTCATCACGAACTCGTTGAAGTAGTCTTAATGTGTAATCCGATTTTTTAAGTTTAATTGGCTCGTCACTTGTGACAGTACAAATTTCTTCATCACGCTTTGCAAGAGAAATTATTGGAATGTCAAGCCCCAGTTCTTTTATGACATTATAAGCAGAATGCAACTGTCCATATCCACCATCAATTAAAATTAAATCAGGTCTTTTATTGAAATTTTCTTTACATTCAATTAAATTTATGAGTCTTCTGGTGAGCGTTTCGTGCATGGAAGCAAAATCATCAGGACCTACAACCGTTTTAATTTTAAATTTTCTATATTCTTTGTATGCTGGTTCTCCACCCTCAAAAACAACCATACTTGCAACACTATACTGCCCACTTATGTTTGAAATATCAAAACCTTCAATTCGATTTAATCTTTTTAGCCCAAGCAAATTTTTTAAATTTTCCATTGCTTCAACGGTCATTTGATATTTTTTATCTATTCTATCTTTTGAGTATACCAAGTATTCCATTGCATTTTTGATACAATTGTCAATAAATTCAACCTTTGTTCCAATTTTTGGAATAGTTATTTTAACTGACTTACTAAAACTTGAATAAATATACTTTTGTAGCAATTCTTTTTGTTCATCATCAAGATCATGAGTGACAATTTCTTTTGGAAGCATACTTAAATCTGTGTAATAATTTGAAATAAATCCAACTAAAATTTCAGATTTTTCACCAACAACGCTAGCAAGAGAATGATTGACTTGTCCAACATTTTTACCTTTTCGAATCATCATTATATTGATATTATAAACTTCATCTAATTCTGCAATTGCAAATACATCAATATCACTGTCATTAGTTAAACTTGTGATTAGTTCTTTTTCAATGTGTTCAACAGAGCGTAAATTGTTTCTAAGAACAAGTGCTTCTTCAAATTTTTGTTTACTTGCAAAATCATTCATTTTACTTATAAGTTGCTTTTTTATATCACCAGTTTTTCCATTCAAAAAATCAATTACGTTTTGAAGCATTTCCATATATTTTTCTTCATTTTCAGAAGAAATGCAAGGAGCTAAACAATTTCCAATGTCACCATGCAAACAGGCTCTTTCAAGTCTTGGTTTTTTATCAAAATTTATATTACACCACCTAACTGGATAGGCTGATTTAATTAAACTTAAAAGCTCGCTTATTCTTGTTCCTGTGACATATGGCCCAAAAATCAAAACACCTTGTTCATGTTTTGGACGCCTAACAATTGTTAACCTTGGATACTTTTCTTTCATATCAATTTTGAAATATGGAAATGTTTTATCATCTTTAAGCAAAATGTTATATTTTGGTTTATATTTTTTTATTAAGTTATTTTCAAGCGAAAAGGCATCAAATTCGGAGTTTGTTAAAATGTAATCAAAATGGTCTATACAAGCGACCAAGGCATTCGTTTTTTGAGTTTTTGGAGTGTTGTCAAAATAACTTTTTACTCTCCTTTTTAAAACTTTTGCCTTGCCAACATAGATGACTTCGTCATCTACGTTTTTCATGATATAAACACCTGAACTTTCAGGTAACTCTTTTTTTACTTTTTCAAGCAATTCTTGTCTATTCATAAAATAATTATATCACACAAATAAAAAAATAGAAAAGCAATAAAACAAAATCATGCTTTTCTACTTTATATTAATCTAATATTTGTCTTGTTTCACTAACAACTTTATATAAATTTTCACTATCTAAGAATCTTTCAAGAATTGTATATGGAATCAAATTAGAATATTCTTGGTATGGTTGTTTTGCAACTTTCTCAAATGCTTTGATGAATTTTATAAGAACTTTTGCAATCATATCCATATTTTTCTTATTTGCATTTTTTAAATCATATTTCTTGTTTATTTCAAAGAAATTTCTTGAATATCTTTCTGATAATTCATTTGCCAAAAACAAATCAAAACAATCTCTAAAAACATCTCGACTGGCATTTGCAATCCCCTTGCTTTCTTCAATTTTCATATTTATTGATTCATCAATTTTAACTAAATTTTTGCCATCAAACAAAACATTTCTGGCATTCATATCTGAACTGCTACATCTTGCATTTGCAGTGATAAGCAAATCAGACCTAATAAAACTTTCTAAATTTTCTTTATGAAGTTCATAAAGCTGCTCACTGGTTTGCATTGAAAATTTGATATGATCCATCAAGACTTCATATGCAATATCAATTTCTTCTTTATGTTCACGAATGAATGATTGATTTTGACCAAGACCTAAGTCTAGCTTTCCTAAAAAATTTACAATTTTTAAGTATTCATCTTTTTCCATTTCAAGATCTGAATATGGAAAAAATTTACTTAAATTTTCATAATACAAATCATGCCCAACAACTCTTTCTTCCAAAATATAATAATCATTAACAGTCTTTCCATTTTCTTGTCTTTCAACAACTTTTGAAGCATAAATTTTTGGAATATTGCAATTATAAACATTTTTGAAATTTTGAAGTTCATCAATATAAATTTCAAACATTGAAGGGTTCTTTACTATTTTTTCTTTATATTTTTTAATAACATATTTTCCATCAACAAAATACACAGTACCTTCTGCACCACTCAAACTTTTATACTTATCAAGTTCACTTAAATATGAATCTAACATATCATCATAGTTTAATTTAATTGATGTCATATTTCCCCCTCCTTTTATTTTTCAAAAATATTATAATAATATTATAACATAATTTTCTAATTTTTCAATCTTCAAATAATTTTTTATAAATTTCTTTGGACTTCATCAAATAATTTGTCTGACTCTTCTTTACTAAAAATGTCTGTAAATATTTTATACAAATATTCAAATGTTTCATTATCAATAAATTTACGTTCAAACTCAATTTTCTTCATAATTTTAATAATTTTTCTTAAAGCAGACTTACATACTTCTTTATTTTTTTCAATTAACTTATATATTTCTATTGCACCTGCTGGATCTAATGACTCATAATCATATTCTTTTATTGTTTCAAAAGGAATGTCATCTTTCTCAAAAAGACGGAAAACTTCAAGAAATGCTCTTGGTGTGTTGTAACCATCTTCAAGATAAATACCTCTTTTGTTCACAACTCTGGTATCTATTAATGTAATATCTTTATCATCATTAGTAAAAAACACATTTGAACCAAACAAATCAGGTTCGCTATACATACCTGTTAAATATATATTAAACGTATCAAGCATCATTTTTTCAATTTTGCTTTCTGGCATTGATTCAAAAATTTCATTAATTTTAATAAAATGATTAATATACGTTTTTATTATTTCTTTCATCAAATTTATATTTTGATTTGGAGTTTTCAAAAAATCATTAAAGTCTTTCTCCGAACAAAAGTCTTCAAACAATGAATAACTTTGTTCAATGTATTCAGGACAAAATTGTGTACCTTTAATCCTTTCTTCTAAAAGATAATAGTTATATGCTTGATCATCAAACTTTCCTGTATATTTTGGATTATTATTAATTATCCATGCATAATACTCAGGAAAATTTAAACCTTCCTTTTTATACTTTTGCATCTCTTTGATATATTTTACAAAAACTTCTTTATCATCTTCAAAGCCATGTGATGCACGATAAAAAGATTTAACAACATAATCTTCACCAAGCAAATATGCGTTACCTTCGGAACCTGTTCCAATTGATTTTTTTGAACCAATATTTTGAACAAAATCATAAAGCATCATTTGATGAAGTGCATTGCTATAAATTTTATCAAATATAATTTTATCTTCTTTCTTTTCCATATATAGTTATTATAACATAAAACTTATTATATGTAAATACCCAACTAATTAAAATTTGGAAATACTTATAAATGCTGATAAAATAAGGTGTTATGCTTCACATAACACCTTATTTTATATTAAAAATCAATTTGCAACTCTGATACAATTTCTTGTGCATCTTTTTCTTTTAAAAATGAACCAAGTGTTTGCTTAAAAGATTCAAAATCATATCTTTTATCTATAACAGGATTTAATAATTCATTTGTTTTCTTAACAAATCTTTTTGTAACCTTCGCTGCCAAAGTTTGATTTTCTCTATAAATCTTTGAAATACTTTTAATCTTTTTTGCAGAAGGATTTATAAAATAAGCAACCTCATCATTGCTTGAAATTAAATTAACTAATGTTTTTAAAGTTATAACTTTTTCTAAGTTTTCATTTGGCATTGTCTTTCTAACAATTTTTAAATATAAATTGTCTATCATAGTTAAATTTTTGCCATCAAATAAAATATTTCTTGGCTGTACATCTGGTGAACTTGATTTTCCTTGGACTCTCATATCAAAGTTTGAAAGTATAAAATTTTCTAGCATCAAATCAGAAATATCAAGCAACTGCTTGTTTACATTCATGAAATCTTTTATATATAATTCCATAAGTTTTTCAAACAAAAGACCTTCTTTTGCAGACATTGCATTTTCAAACTCTTCTTTTGAACATACGCTATCAAACAAACTAAATAAATCACTGTTATTATGATCAATATAAATTTCACGACCTTTTGCTCTTTCTTCTAAAATATATAAACCATAGTGTTTATCATATTTATCTTCTATCATTTTGAATGCAAAAAATTCTGGTACACAAAATCCAAGGTCATGAAAATTTGCCATTTCATTGCAATAGTTTAAAAACGAATTATTGATTGCCATTGCAGAATTATAAAACTTTTTAACAACAAAATCATCATTTATAAAATATACACTACCTTCTCCGCCTTGTTTATGCTCAAACTCTTCAAGTCTTGGAATTAAAGAGGACAAAAAATCATCAAATTTTTTTGATGCTAGATTTTCATTTTCAAAATTATCAATACCAAACATTTTTTATTCTCCTAACAATATAATTATACCATAATAATCAAACCAAGTAAATAGCAGAGTTTTATTATAATTTCAAAAAAGGTGTTAATCAATTTAACACCTTACATTTCAAACTGTTTTTCAATTTCTTTAATCAATTTACCATCTTTTCCGCTAATAGATTCTGCAACTGATGTGCAAATATATTTTCCTTTTCTGCTAAGAGTTTTTGATGGCTGAATAATTGTTCTTGAACTTTCTGTGAACCTTAGTAATGCACTTTCAGTAATTTTTAAATTTTCATCAACTATTCTTTCCATCTCACTTCTTTTACTTCCCTCAAAACAAGTAATTATTTCTCTGAGTTCTCCATTAAGTTTAAACAAGTTAAACATATCAATATAAACAGATAAACCTGCCTTTTCTTCATCATTTAAACATTCATTATCAAATCCATTCAAAAAGAAATTGTCTATGATTTGCATTTGTTTTATTGAACTGGCATTTCTGTCAACAAACACATTACCTGCATGAATGTCTGGCACACCATATTTTCCACAAAAAGTCATATAGGCATCATCTAATATAAATTTGTCTAACACATCATCATTTATTGCTTCCAACTTTTTTGTTGTGTTTAAAAATATTTTAAGATATGTCAAAACAATAAGTGAATATAGTGGGTCATTTGGATCAGCTTTATCAATCGCTTTTGAAAATTCTTTTCTAGAACAAAATCCTTCACATTCAGCATAAATAAATTTTAAAGGAGAAATATCAACTACATTTGTCTTTTTATCAATTGTGAGGAACATCTTCATTCCAGTTGGATAAATTTCTTTTGTAAAAAGTCTTTCTTGTAAAAGCAAACATTCTTCCTTATTCATTGATTTATAATCTAAAATTGAAGGAATGTTGCAACCCTCATCATAAAACTTTTGCAACTCTTTAAAATAACCATCAAAAGATTTAGGATCCCAATATTCAAATGGATGATATTTTTTAAGAATATAATTCTCAAAAAAATATGCAGTTCCTTCTCCTCCTGACTTGGAAGTAACATTATCTTTTTTGCTATTAAGATTATCAATGATTGTCTTTGGCATAAAGTTTACCTCCTTTAAAACATTATACCATTTTTTTAAGTTTATGTAAATACTCTTAATTTTCAAGGGTTATAATTTAATGTAAATGCCGAAAAAATAAGGTGTTATGCATAACATAACACCTTAAAATATAAAAATTAATCTTCCAAACTTGCGAGTTTCGCCTGTTGATCTGCAAGAGTGAGTGCTTCAACCATTTCTTCAATTGCACCATTCATAAAATTATCAAGAGAATATATTGTCATATTAATTCTATGGTCTGTTACACGACTTTGAGGATAGTTGTATGTTCTAATCTTTTCACATCTATCACCATTTCCAACTTGCGATCTTCTCTTTTCAGCATAGGCACTATCTTCTTGTGATTGGTAATAATCATATAGTTTTGATTTAAGCCAATTCATTGCCTTTTCTTTATTTTTGCCTTGGCTTCTTTCGTCTTGGCATGCAACAATAATTCCTGTTGGAATGTGAGTGATTCTTATTGCTGATTCTGTTTTGTTGACATGTTGTCCACCAGCACCACCCGCTCTGTAATAATCAATTTGCAAATCTTTTTCATTAATATCAATTTGAATATTCTTTGCTTCTGGCAAAACTGCAACTGTTGCTGTTGATGTGTGTATTCTTCCTGAACTTTCGGTTACTGGAATTCTTTGAACTCTGTGAACACCACTTTCATATTTAAACTTTGCAAATGCACCCTTTCCTGTGACCATGAAATTGACTTCTTTTATAACACCATTTTCACCAGCATTTTCATCTAGAATTTCAACTTTGAATCTATTTCTATCTGCATACATGTTATACATTCTAAAAAGGTCACCAGCAAAAATTCCTGCTTCATCTCCACCAACGCCTGCTCTAATTTCAACGATGACATTGCATTCATCATTTTCATCTTTTGGAAGAAGCAAAATTTTGAGTTCTTCTTCAAGAGCTTTCAATTTTTCTTTTCCGCCAAAATATTCTTCATTAAGCATTGCAACCATGTCTGGGTCAGTTTCAATTTTGAGCATTTCTTCGGCATCTTTCATATCATTTTCAACCTTACAATACTCATCATATTTTTCAACGATTGGTGCAAGATCTGCCTGCTCTTTTGATTTCTTTTGCCAAATAGACATATCTGCAAGCACATCTGGATTAATTAAATCATTTGTAAGTTCTTCAAATTTTTGTTTTATATTCTTTAATTTCTCAATCATATTTGCTTTTTAACCTCATAATTAAATTTTCTTTAACTTTCCGTATACAACTCTATCTTGTCCACCATAATCTTTTAAAACTGCAATATCTTCAAAATCTTCTTGCATAAGTGAAACTACACTTCTTGATTGATTGAATCCAATCTCAAAATAAATTCTTCCATTTTCATTTAAATGATTTCTGCTTTCACTCACAATTTTTCGATAGAAATATAAACCATCATCACCACCATCAAGAGCCAAAATTGGTTCATTTCCGCTCACTTCTTTATCTAGCGAGCGAATTACTCCCGTTTCGATGTATGGTGGATTGCTGACAATGATATCAACCTTTACATCTGAAAGTTCTTTAAAAAGGTCTGACAATCTAAACTCAACATCAGAATCAAGTTCTTTTGCATTTTCTTTTGCAATTTCAATTGCTTTTTCACTGATGTCAGAACCAATACACTTTGCACCAGTTTCTTTGTTTATTGTTATAGCAATAACTCCACTACCCGTTCCAATATCAAGCACTGACACTGGTTTTTTGCACTTGCTGATGTGTTTACAAACCGCCTCAACAAGAACTTCTGTATCCATTCTTGGAATTAAAACATCAGGACTAACCTTAAAATCATAACCATAGAAATTTGTTTTTCCAAAAATATATGCAATTGGGATATGTTTCAACCTTTTCTCAACGCATTCCATTATAATTTTTTCTTGCATAATGGAAATTTCGCCATAAAAAGGCACTGCACTTCGACTAACTCCAAGCACTTCAACCATAATCCAATCAATGTCTGAAAAGTCATAGATATGGCTTTTTTCAAACATTTGCACTATTTTATTTCTAAGTTCTACACTATTCATAATCTTTCCAAAAAAAATGTGCATAAAAAACTTTTAGTTTTATGCACATAAAAATGTGCAGACAAAACTCGCCTGCACCAAATTACAACTACTTATTAATGCCGTATCTTTTGTTGAATCTTTCAACTTTTCCACCAGCATCAACGATTTTTTGTGTTCCTGTGAAAAATGGGTGACATTTGTTGCAAATATCCACCTTGATAACATCTCCATCTTTAACTGAACCAGTTTCAAATGTGTTTCCACAAGCACAAACCACTTTAACTCTGTGATAATTTGGATGTGTATTTTCTTTCATTTTGGTCTTCTCCTTAAAAACATAAGCATTAGAATTATATAATACAATTTTGTCATTGTCAAGCATTTTTATTTTTAAAAATGAGAATAAAATCAATTAAATTTCAAAAACTAACATTAAAGGAGAAACGCTCATGAGAAATTTATTCCCTGCTGGTGATAGTTTCATTGAAACTCTTGAAACTTACTCAGAAGATGCCTACATCTTTTGTGCACCAGAAACAATTGATTAAATAAAAAGCCTTCAAATTTAAAACGAAGGCTTTTTATATTTTTATGCAAAAACATCTTTATCAGCACCATGTTTTAAAAAGTCTAAATATCGTTTTGCTTCCTTTCTTGATATTGGTGCATAGTTATGATAAGCAAGACACACATTAAAACCGAACTTTTTAATTGGTGCTAATGTGTGAACATGTCCAAACATGCTATAACAATTTCTCGCATGAGTTGTTGGTCTATGAGTTAAAAACACTTTTTGACCCAAAACTTCTTCATCAAGATAAATTCCTTTTTTATATACTTCTGCAAAACCAAGTTCAAGCAAACCATCTCTAAATGATTCAAAATCTCTACCATAGTCTGCTTTTTCATAGTTTCCACAAATTAGTATAACCTTTCCGTTGAGTTCTTTTATTTTCTCATAATTTCCAAAGTCTCCTAAATGATAAACAACATCATTTTTTGAAACTTTTTGATTCCAACGTCTAACTATTTCAGCATCTGACTCTTCAAGTGTTTGAAATGGAACTTGTCTGAGTGCAATCTTTCTTCTTTGAGTGAAATGCGTGTCCGAAATAAAGAATACTTCTGATGCAAAAGGATTTTCCTCAATTGACTTTATCTTTAATATAAAATCTTTCCAAACAACATTTCCATCGCACACATCAAAAACATAATTTACCTTGTGTGGTTTTTTTATTTGTGATTGTTCTTTCAAAAATTCATTTGCTGAAACTTCAACTGACCTAAAATATTCTGGATTAACCAAATATGACACTGCACAGATATCGTTCAAATTTCTGATGCCAAATTCTGTATTTTTTTCATCGTACGCTTTTGCACACTTTACTAAATATTTACCAATAGCACTTTCAGATATATTATGTTCCATTTCAAAAATACTTGAAACTATTGTTCTTGACACAAAATTTGGAATGATTGTCATTTTCACTCCACTTTTAATTACATATTCAAACGCTAATTTGTCACTGACATAGTTGTTATCTTCAAACTTTTCAAGCATTAAATTGCCTGTGCCAAGCCAAACCACGTGCATTTTTTCAACGAGTTCTCTTTTTATTTGTAACAAAACAGCAATGTTTGTGAGAGAACCAGTTGCAATGATTGTTGTTTGAGAATTTTTGCTGATAATCTTTTCCATTTGACTTACAGCATCAGAAATTTCATTGGCTTTATTTGAAAAAAAGTTTTTTCCACCTTCAAAAATTAAATTATCAGACTTAACATTCATGAGCGATAAAATTCTTCTTGCTTCAAATTTGCTGTCCATTTGCATTTCTTCAATTGAGATATCCTTGTTTTGAGATTTATATGGCTCAATTGTTATTGCTTTGATATTAAGCAAACTTTGATTTGAAAAAGCATAAGCAATCATAAATCTGTCGTCTACATTACTTGTGACATCACAATCAATTATTACATTAATTTTTTTCATAAAAACCTTCCTAACAAAATTATACTAATTTCATTCTTCAAATCCAACAAAAAATGAGCATTTCTGCTCATTTTTGACTAAACTTTTACTAAATATATGCTTATATTTTCACCATTAATATCAACTTGCACAGCATCTTTATTCTTTTCAAAATATAATCCATCAGCAAGAGTATCCTGGCAAATTGTATCAACATATTTTTTAAGCACATCTTCTATCTCACTTGAAGCTGAAACATAAATTTTGATATGATTGGTAACTTCAAAACCTGTATCTTTTCTCGTTTGTTGAACTTTGCTTATAAGTTCACGCACAAGTCCAAGTTCTACAAGTTCAGGTGTAAGTTCTGTGCTGAGAACAACCGTCATCTTGCCATCACTTTCAGATGTGAAGCCTTCTTTGCTTATTGGAGAAATAAGCAAATCTTCCTTTGAAAGTTCAACTGTTTCACCATCAACATCGAAACTGAATGTTTCTCCTCTGTTTACTGTGTCTACAACTTGAATGGCATCACAACTTGCAAGATAATTTCTGATTGCACCAATCTTTGAACCATATTTTGGCCCTAAAATTTTGAGTTGTGGTTTCAAATCATAATTCAAATATTCCTTTGCATCATGAACAAATTCAACTGCTTGAACATTTAATTCATCTTCAATAAGAGAAATAAGTTCATTTGAAAGGCTCATTTTTTCAGCAGTGGCAACAATTATTTTTGAAAGTGGTTGTCTATTTTTTAAGCCACTGGCATTTCTTGTGCTTCTGCCAAGAACAACAATGTCAAGAACAGTTTCCATACCTTCATTTAAACTTTCATATATCATAGATTCATCAGCAACTGGCCAGTCACAAAGATGCAAACTGATTGGAGCTGATTCATCGACGCTTCTAACAATGTTTTGATAAATTTGTTCAGTGATAAGCGGAACAAATGGTGCAGCAAGTTTACATAACTCAACCAAACAATGATAAAGTGTTGTAAATGCGGCTGTTTTATCATCACTTTCACCACTAACCCAAAATCTTTCACGACTTCTTCTGACATACCAATTTGACAAACTATCTACAAATTCATTAATTTGTCTTGCTGGCTCACAAGTTACATAGTTTTCTAAATTTTTACTTACATTTTTTATAAGTTTATTAAGTTCAGAAACAATCCATCTATCCATGAGTGTGAGTTTTACATCTTTGATTGAATGTTTTGTTCCATCGAATTTATCGATATCTGCATATAAGACATAAAAGGCATAAGTGTTCCATAAAGTTCCCATAAACTTACGTTCAAAATCTTCTAATGCTTCCATATTGAAATTTGTTGTAACCCATGGAGCATTTGAAATGTAGAAATACCATCTTGCAGCATCTGCACCAGCATTATCAAAAACTTCCCAAGGTGTTACGGCATTTCCCAAGCTTTTGCTCATTTTCTTTCCAAATTTGTCATTGACAAGTCCAAGTGGAAGACAACGCTTGTATGGTGACTTTCCAAAAAGCAATGTGTTTACAGCAAGCATTGAATAGAACCAACCACGAGTTTGATCCATACCTTCACTAATAAACTCTGCTGGGAATGATTTTTCAAAAAGTTCTTTGTTTTCAAATGGATAATGAAGTTGTGCAAATGGCATACTTCCACTATCATACCAGCAATCAAGAACCTCAGGAGTTCTGTGCATATCTTTTCCGCATTTTTCACACTTGAATGTAATTGAATCAACAAAAGGCTTGTGCAAA
Source organism: uncultured Clostridia bacterium (assembly GCA_947382485.1). GTDB lineage: Bacteria > Bacillota > Clostridia > Christensenellales > UBA1242 > RGIG1681. Next base: position 63,086 of record CANCYS010000001.1, read on the forward strand.
TCAATTTCTTGATTTTCAGGAATTCCACCTAGTTTTTTAAGTTCTGCAACACTTCCAACAACATGAATGTGTCCACATTCACAAACCCAAAATGGAAGAGGTGTTCCCCAATATCTGTTTCTTGCAATATCCCAATCAATGAGTGAACGCAAAAATCCCCCCATTCTACCTTCACCAATTGTTGCAGGACGCCAATCAACTTTTGAATTGTTTTCAATAAGTTCATCTTTAAGTGCTGTGGTTTTTACAAACCAACTGCTTCTTGCATAATAAATAAGTGGTGTTTTACATCTCCAACAGAATGGATATGAGTGAACATGTGGCATTTCTTTTAAAATTTTGCCATTATCTTTTAAATAATCAATAATAAGTGGATCTGCATCTTTAACAAATCTACCAGCAAAAATTCCTGTTTCAGCAGACATGTTACCATTGTCATCAACAAGTTGAACAAATGGCAAATCATAAGCCTTTCCAACATTACTATCATCTTCACCAAAAGCAGGAGCAATATGAACAATTCCAGTTCCGTCAGTGAGAGTTACATATTCAGCATTTGTGATATACCATGCCTTACCTTCATACTTTTCTTTTACAAAACTAAAAAGTGGTTCATATTTTCTATATTCATAATCTTTACCTTTTTTAGTTTCAATTTTTTCATATTCTTCTTCTGAAAACAAACTAGAAATCAAAGCATCAGCCATGATGAAATATTCATCACCTACTTTTATTTTTGAATAATCTTCTTTTGCATTCATACAAAGTGCAACATTTGATGGAAGTGTCCAAGGAGTTGTTGTCCAAGCAAGATAATAGGTATTTTCTTCATCAAGAGCCTTAAACTTAGCAAAAACTGTTCTGTCTTTAACATCTTGATAACCTTGTGCAACTTCGTGACTTGACAGACTTGTGGCACATCTTGGGCAATATGGCACAATTCTATAACCCTTATAAACAAGTCCTTTTTTGTGCATTTCAGACAAGCTCCACCACTCACTTTCAATGTAATCATTTTTGTATGTAACATAAGCATCATCAGTGTCAACGGTGTAACCCATACGATCTGAAAACTTTTCCCACATATCTTTGTATTTCCAAACACTTTCACGACATTTTGAAATAAATGGTTCAATGCCAAATTTTTCAATGTCTTGTTTTCCAGTTGAACCAATAATTTTTTCAACTTCAAGTTCAACAGGAAGACCATGAGTGTCCCAACCTGCTTTACGCAAAATATTTTTACCTTTCATTGTGTTATAACGCAAAAATACGTCTTTTATTGTTCTTGTTAAAACATGGCCAATGTGTGGTTTTCCATTGGCTGTTGGTGGTCCTTCATAAAAAGTGTAAGGTTCACCATTTTTGTTTTTTTCAATCATTTTTTTGATGACTTCATTGTCTTTCCAAAACTTAGCAATTTCTTCTTCTCTTTCTGCAAAATTTAATTTCGTGTCAACTTTCTTATACATAAAATTCTCCCGTTATAATATTTTGAATATTTAGGCTTAAACATACAAAAAACCTAAACAAATATAAGAAACTCCCACATTTGTTTAGGTTAAGTTTACCACTTATATTTTTCGTATGCACTAACATGCACCACCTTTTTAACGGTCAGTCCCCGTAAACAACTACTAAAAGAAAACTTTGTTCGCCATTTCTGCTAAGTTAGTGATACCTTTTGATTTTACTTATTTGCTCGCACCAACCGCAAACTCTCTTAAAGATATTATTCAAAAAGCGTGTCTAACCTCAAACGCATTTATATTCAATATGTTTTTATTATAAGTTGACTTTAAAATTTTGTCAATATTTTATAAACCATTTTATTGAAAATAAATTACTATTATATCTTATTTTTATATTTAAATTTTTCTGCCAATTTCTCAATTGTTCCTGCACCAAGAATCATTACAACATCGCCTTTTTTGACAATATCACTTATTCGATTATAAATTTCATCATAGGTTAAAAGATATTCCACCTCTTTAACAAACTCCGAAGTTTTTTTTGCAAGAACATCAGCTTCAAAACCTTCGCTCATGTCTTCTCTTGCAGAATATGCAGGTGAAAATATTACATGGTCTGAGCCATAAAAAGATTTTGCAAAATCATCAAGTAAAAATTTTGTTCTTGAATATGTGTGTGGTTCAAAAACACAAACGACCTTTCCTTTTGTCTTGAATGTTAAATCTTTTGCAACTTTAACCATTTTTTCAATCTGTTTTGGATGATGTGCATAATCATGATAAATTTCTGCACCTAGTAAGTCACAAATTTTTTCACACCTTCTTTCAACACCAGAAAAATTTTCTATTGCTTCTTTCATATCATTAAAATCAATCGCACAAGAAATTCCAACTAAAATGGAAGCGAGTGCATTTAAGATGTTGTGTTTTCCAATTATATTTAACTTGATGTTGCCAAGTTTATATCTCATAAACATTACATCAAAAGAATAATAGCAAGGTTTATATTGTTTTATATTTGTCGCTCTTAAATCTGCTTTTTTATCTAAACCAAAAGTAACAACATCTTCATCTTCAATAAATTCTTTTGAATTTTCATCATCAATACATGCAATTGAAACACCCTGATAACGTTTATTGTTTTTGAATTTTTTAAATGAATTTTTAACACCCTCAATGTTTTTAAAATAATCAAGATGATCACCATCAACATTAAGCACAACAGAAACATTTGGTTTTATATATAAAAAATTATCCATATACTCACAGGCTTCTGTTATAAAAAATTTTTTATTTCCAATTTTAAAATTTGAATGAATTGAATTAAGAACCCCTCCAATGTGAAAAGTTGGTTTTAAATTTGCTTTTAAAAATATTTCTGATATCATCGCAGTGGTTGTTGTCTTTCCATGACTACCAGCAATTGCAACAACAAATTTATAACAATTTGCAATCATACCCAAAAGTTCTGCCCTTTTCAAAATCAGAAGATTGTTTTGTTTTGCATAAGAAAATTCTTCATTATCTTCATGTATTGCAGAACTATAAACTACTACATCAGCACTTTCAACATTTGACTTAAAATGACCTTTATAAACTTTTATACCTTTCTTTTGAAGTATTTGCGTTTCAGCATTTTCTGCTAAATCTGAACCTTGAACTTTTACTCCATTAGCAAATAAAATTTGAGCAAGGGCACTCATACTTATTCCACCAATACCAATGAAATGTACTACTTTGTTTTTTAAATTTTTAATTTCCATAGTAATATGATATTCTAACAAAAAAACATTGGTGATAATATTAAATAAATAAAAAAACGAGTATTATATCACACATAACACTCGAATTTTTCGAAGATTACATCAATTATACATTTACATATGTATTAAAAACAATATTTGCAAATTTTGCACTAGTAATGTATTTTCCACTCTTATTAATGATTCCATACTTACCATCAACGGTCATAACTATTGCAAAACCATCAATGTAGCAGTTTGAAGCGAATCTGAGTGTTGGCTCAAAAATCACCTTTCCATTATCATTAATATAACCATAATAACCTGCTTTTTTGAACACTGCAATTCCGTTTGAAAAATCGCTAAGTTCATCACATTCAAAAGTGAATTTTGTTTTAAAATCACTTCCAAGAACGGTAAAGAATTTTTCATCTTGTTTTGCTTTAACAACTGCAATTTTATTGAAACTTGATGCGTAGTAAAACTTTTCTTCAATAACTGGTTTTCCATTAAAATCTAAATATCCAAACTTTTCACCAGTTGTTGAATAGACTAAATATTTTCCTCCACCAAATGTTAAAGATTGATATTTTGCTTCAATAACAGTTTCAAGTTTACTATTTAAAACACCAAACTTTTCACCTAAATTAACAATCATATAACCATTTGATAATCTTTGAACTGAGTTTAAATTATACTCATCATAAACAAAGTTTCCATTCATATCAATGATAACAGTTTTGTTGTCACCACTGCTATCGCTATAATTGACAACAGCAAATCCGTTTTTATCAAATGGATTTGTTTTATCATATATTGGACCTGTGAGTTTTGTTCCATCAAGTTTTACATAGCCATATTTTTCATCAATAGCATACGCAAATACACCATTTGAAATGCTTGCAATGTCATCAAATTTAAAATCAAATACTTTATCACCTTTAAGGTTTATTAAGCCAAATTTTCCTTCATACTTTGCAGCAGCATATCCATTTTCAAATGGTTTAATATTTTCATAGAAATATCCTTTCAAGTTATCCTTGGAAACATTATTAGTGTTTGGATTTTTAGTTAAAACTTTACCATTTGAATTTATAACTCCATACTTACCTTCAAACTTGACAATTGCAACACCATTTTCAAAAGAAAGTGCTTCATCATAAATTGCCCTAATTTTTAATTTACCTTCGGTGTTAATGTAACCATACTTGTCACCAATTTTAACAAGTGCAAGTCCATTGCTTGAAAAGTTTAATGCTGAATCATATTTGTATCCAATCTTATTAGTACCCTTAGAGTTTACATATCCCCATTTTCCATTGTCGCCTTGAACTGCGACTAAATCCATACTAAAAAGAGCGTTCGCCTTTTGCATTGGTCTTGCAAACATACAAATTAAAAATGTTACAAATCCAATAACAACCAAAACTGAACAAACTATTAAAACAATATTTCTTACTTTCTTTTTAGAATTTTTTGGTTTTTGCTTTTTTATTTCACTCTCATTATTTTCAATTATTTTTTCTTCTTTATCAGTGGTTTTCTCTTTTTTAATGTCTCTCATAAAAATCACCTTTACTATAATATATTAACATAATACCATAAAACTTTCCGAATGTTAAACAGAAAATATAAAAAAAACATGCAAATTTGCATGTCTTTTAATTCCCATTTAGAATAAGAGTAGAATATTACTCTTCAACTGCATTGGCATTTGCTTCTTCAAAAGCCTTTAAAACGATTTCTTTAATCATTTCTCTGGTTTCTGTGTTGAGTGGATGAACAATGTCTTTGAATTCTCCATCTGGTGTTTTTCTGCTTGGCATTGCAATGAAGTAACCTTCGTTACCTTCAATAACTTTGATGTCATGCACAACAAAGCATTCATCGATAGTGATTGAAGCACTAGCCTTAATTTTGCTCTTGTCTGTTTTTACAATGCGAACTCTTACGTCTGATATTTTCATATTCTGCTCCTTGAAATTTAAGTTTTGTCTTTATAGACAATTTAATTTTATAACATTACACTAAAAATAGCAAATAATTTTAAATATATTTATTTATTTTCAGGTGAATTTTCATGTTTTTCTCTATACTTTTGAAGTATTCTCTTTAATCCTTCTGCAATATTTTTAGATGAATCTGAATCATTCAAACCAAAATATGCATTTGCAAGAGTATAACCAGTGATACTTCCACAGTCAAAATAAAGTCCATCAAAAATACAAGCTGAAACACCACCTTCTTTTGCTCTATCACTGATAACATCAGTCATGCAATATTCTCCATTTGTCCTTGGTTTAGATTTTTCAATCATATCAAACACATTTGATGTAAACAAATATCTTGCAAAACCCATGATATTGCTTGGTTCAGTGCCTTTTTCTGGTTTTTCAATAACATCAAGCATTTTAACACCTTTATAGCCAACACTATCGCCCAAAATCATTGATGAATATTTATAAATCTCATCTCTTGAAACTTCTCTTCCATAAATTATATAGTCACCTGTTAAATTATAAACTTCAATAAGTTCTTTTGCAACAGACTTTCCATCTTCATATATGCAAATATCATCACCATTAACAACAATAAATGGCTCGTCTTTTGCCCAACCTTTTCCTGCATAAATCGCAGCTGATGATCCCATTTTTTGAAAATCTGGATTTTCATAGATTTCACCATCAAAATTATGAATCATATCATCTTGATTGATGTATGTAATTTTAAGTTTACTCATTATATACTGATATTCTTCAAGTAAATTCAACTTTCCTGATGCAATAACTTTTTCAATATATTCTTGTGGTGGATTGATAAAGTTTACAAAACTATCTTGTTTTAAAGTATTTCCAATAATTAAAACATCTTCAATCCCTGCATTCACTAAATCTTTTAAATGATACATCAAAATTGGTTTATTTCCAATTGCAATAAGTTCCTTTGCACCTGCAAGTGTTACTGGCAAAAATCTTGTTCCAAGACCACCAGCAAGAACCATTGCTTTTCTAACTCTTTTTTTATTCTCTAATCTTTCCATTTTTCCTCCATATTTAATGAGAATTTTTGCTTTTGTTTTTTATTCTACTAGTAAATATTTTACCATATTTAAAACTTTATTCAAACACAAAACCATTCATAATAGATTTTAACGTATATATTTTTTTTCTAATCATTATAACTAGATTATAATATTTCATATTTAATTAATTTCTTTTCATATCTCATTAAACATAAATTGAATATTGGAAGTGCAAAAATTGACACTCCGAGCAATACTTTTGTTGCAATCAAAATACCTTCTGTTCCCCAAACAGCGCCAAGAAGACCAGCCCCAACCATCACTGCAAAGACCACAATTCTTGCGATTTGCAATGCGTTTTCAATACAACATTGATACTCGGCAATATCATGATATAATCCAAGTTTTTTGAGCATAACATTTCTGAAAACATCATAAAAGTATGTGTGTACAACTGCTAAAACTGTGTATACACAATTATAAATAATAACTGTTACTGTATTAACTTTAAATATTAACAAAAATGCAGAAGCAACTGTTAGTGTCGCTGCTAAAATGAAAATGTAATTTCTCTTTCCTGCTTTTGTAAATCTAAGAAAAATTAACATCAGCATTGCAAAAAATGATATAACACCTGTCAAAATTCCAAGTGTGAAGTTTGAATTGAAACTATACATGATAAGCACTGTGTTTAGTGGAGTAATTATTGAAATTGTTCCATAAACAAATCCAAGTATAAAAATTGTTGTAACAATCTTTTTCTTCTCACCTAAATTTTTAATATCCTTAAAAAATCCTTTGAGATCATAACCTGAATTTTCTGGTCTTTTAGATTTTATAAAGAACGAAACAACAAATTGAATAGCAATTATAACAAGAACTATTATTGCTGTCACATTAAATGACTCTGCATCAACAATTTTTCCAAGTGCAATTGGAATGACGATACTTACAAACTTTTCAACACTAAGTTGAATTGTTGAATAATTTTTTACAAGAGAATTTGGTATTAACTCATTTTTCATGATGTTGTAACTAGACCAATAAAAACCTTCTGATAAACCATGAATGAGTCCTGCAAGTGCAACAAATTTTGCTAAATCTTTTCCAAACAAAACAACACTAAGCATAAATAGACCACGAATTATAATTGCTATCCTATAAAAAATTACCCTATTTGTTTTATCAATAAATATTGACAAAACATTATAAATTGCAAACATAAAAATATATTGAACTAAATAAAATAATCCAATATTGAATATATAATTTTCAGAAACAGAATATATATATGATACTAAAAACGTACTAACAAAAATACTAACTATATTATTAATAGCATGGGTTGAAAGAAGTGAATAAGATGTTACATTAAGTTTTTTCTGTTTAACTGCTGTATTTTCAGCAGGAATATCAGAAACAATTTCTTCATTTTGAATTGTATCCATAGATTCTCCGAAATCATTTTTCCTTTTAATATATCGACATTATAACACAAAATATTTGTTTTACAAAAAAAATAACTATAAAATACTTGTTAAATTAAAATAAAGCATATATAATTAAATTATCAAAAATGGAGGTCATTATGGGCTTTTTTAAGAAAAATTTATTAAAATCTCTTGAATGGGTTGATAACACCCAAGATACAATCGTATATAAATATCCAATGGATGGAAGAGAAATTATGTGGGGTTCAAAACTTACAGTTCGTGAATCACAAGTTGCAGTGTTTTTGAACAAAGGTAAGATTGCTGATGTATTTGGACCTGGAATGTATACCCTTCAAACAAGCAACTTGCCAATTTTAACTCAACTTATGAGTTGGGGTTATGGTTTTAAATCACCATTTTATGCTGATGTTTATTTTGTAAACACAAAACAATTTACAAATCAAAGATGGGGCACAAGCAATCCAATCACAATGCGTGATAAAGACTTTGGAACAATCAGACTTCGTGGTTATGGAAACTATGCTTTCAAAGTTGATAATGCAGAGTTGTTTTTAAAAGAACTTTTTGGTACAAACTCAACATTCACAACTGATGATATCGCTTCATATTTAAAAAGCATTATTGTTTCATCAATTTCCGATACAATTGCTGAATCAAAAATTTCTGCACTTGACATTGCAAGCAACCTTATTGAGTTTTCAAAAGTTGCAACTGAAACTCTTTCTGAATCATTCTCAAACCTTGGTTTAAAATTAACAAAACTTGTTATTGAAAACATCTCCTTCCCTGAGGAAGTTGAAAAAGCAATTGACACAAGATCAAGCATGGGTGTTCTTTCAGACAAGATGGATACATTTGTAAAATATCAATCAGCAAATGCAATTCGTGATGCTGCTAAAAATCAAGGCACAACTGGTGTTGGAACACAACTTGGAACTGGTCTTGCTCTTGGTGAAATCATGAAAGAAAGCATCAAATCAACTTCTAAATCTGAAAATGCTAATACAGATGTTAAATACTGCCCTTCTTGTGGTGTTGCAAATCCAAAAGGTGCTAAATTCTGTGTTGAATGTGGTGGAAAACTTTCTGAAAAAGGAAAATGTCCAAAATGTGGTGCAGAAGTAAGTGCAAAAAGCAAATTCTGTCCAGAATGTGGCGAAAAACTTAAATAAAGTTTCATAATATTAATATTAAAAACACTAACAATTAGTTAGTGTTTTTTTAATATTATATTTATTAACAAATGTTAATAATTAAGTATTTTTTTATTGTTTATTGTAAACTTTGATTATGGGAAAGAAAATTAAATTTGCAGATAGACTTAAAGAACTTCGAATGGAAAAAGGAATCAGCCAATATCAACTTGCAAGTGTAATTGGTGTTTCTCATGTTGCAATTTTTCTTTGGGAGCAAGATAAAAGAATACCAAATCTAGATTCAGTCATTGCACTAGCAAAATTTTTTAATGTCAGTTTGGATTACATGGCAGGTTTAGAAGATTAAATTACTAAAAAAGCAGGTTTAAATACCTGCTTTTTTATTTACTTATTTCATTTATAATCGTTTCAATAATTTCTGATTTTTGCTGATAAATCAATACTATGTCTTTTAGTATTTTTTCATCAGACAATTTAACTTGTTTTAAAGAACCTTGAACATACTCTTTTGGACAAAAACCCACACCAAGTCCAAGTTTTGTTGCTTCAATAATTATATCATCATGGCTAAACTCCATTGTGTTTTTAAATTTGTATGCAACTTCATAGAACTTTTTATTAAATTCAACCCTACCCTTTGTTCCTGCATTCTTTACAATTAAAGTTTGTTCATATATATTATTTTCATCTAGATTTAAAATTTTATCATTATAATAAAATCCATATTCAAGTGTAAGCAATTTCTTTTTGTAAAGATTGTTCGATAGAGGAAGATTATAATCGTTTATAATTGCAAAATCCAATTTGCCATTTTCAACATCAATAATTTTCTCTTTATCCGAAATCAAACTTTCAACATAAAAATGAATTTGTGGATAATGTTTTTTTATAACTGGAAGCAAAAAATTTATTGTCAAAGTGTCAGATGCACCAATTCTCACATCATTTTTTTTCTTACTATTGTTCTTAATTTTTTGGTAAACTTTTTCAAGTGAATCAATTTCAAAATTAACATTATCAAAAAGTTCCTTACCAACATTGGTTAAAACAACCCCTTGCCTACTTCTGACAAAGAGTTCTTCTCCATAAATTTTTTCAAGTTTCAAAATTGATTGACTCACTGCACTTTGGGTTACACCAAGTTCATCAGAAGCCTTTGACACACTTCCATTAGTTGCAACTGAAACAAAAACTTTATATAAATCTAAATCAATATCCATAATTTCACCCTATTGTTATTATAACAAAAACTTAACATTATTGCAATAAATATATAAGTAATTCTAATATTAATATTAGGAAATTAACATTCAGTTATTTATCTAAATATTGTATAATAAGTGTGCGAAAGCAAAAAGGGAGATTAAATTATGGAAATGGAAAAAGTTTTAGAACTAATTCAAACTTTACATGAAAATGGTTACACTGGAATGGAAAATGGTTATATTAGAGCCGTAGACCACATTGATGAATATCCAAGCGAATATATTGAATTTTCAAAAGAATTATGTTGGGGACATGATTGTACAACACAAGGTTTTGGTGGTTATAATTTAAAATACACTGAACTTATTTGGAGAAAAAAAATTTTAGAAATTATACTTGGAAAAAGTATGTTTAAAATTAGAAAACTTTCTGTTTTAAGTGATGAAATTTTCGATTATGAAAATTATAAAAAAGAAATAACAGGTGCACCTCTCACCCTTTTGATTAAAGATTCATTAATTAAAGGAATAGTAAATTTGTCTAATGCAAGAAATGTTGATGAAGTTTTCATTCCAAGCATTTCAGAAGAATTCCAAAACTCTAATGATGCTGTTGAAGTTATTAAAGCATACGCAAGTGCACAAGAAGAAATCGCTTCAATTGAAGAAAAAATTCGTCTTGATAAAATTCAAATTGAAGAATATGAAAAACTTTTAGAAACTGTAAATAATATTCAAGAGAAAGATGAAATATTAAATCATTTAGGTCAAAAGCAATTTTCAGTTGAACAAGATTTAAAAGAAGTTGAAACACTTAAAAAACAACTTTTTAATTTTGATTCTTATGCAGACACTCACAAAAAAGATATTGAAATTGTTATGCAGAACAACCAACATTCTGAAACAGCTCAATCTCAACCAGGAAACAATGAATCATAATTTATAATTAAAAATTATATTTAGAATCAACCTATTTATAGGTTGATTTTTAATTTTATGTCAATCATTGATTTATGCGAAAAAATATTAATGTTATAGCAAAGATGACTGAAATTGGAAAAGTAATTCCTTTAAAAATTCTATGGTCTGAAACTGAAATATTTGAAATTGATAAAGTGATTGATATTAGAAAAAAAGCCAGCACAAAAGGTGGTGGCATGGGACTTCGATATACATGTAAAATCAAAGGTATTGAAAAATTTTTGTTTTTAGATGAATATACTTGGTTTGTTGAAATTGAAAAACCAAATTAATAAATCCTTCTAAATGCTGAAAAAATAAGGTACTATGTTACCCATAATACCTTATTTATATTTTTATTGCAAATGACACATCAACAAAAATTAAAAGTGCACAAATTAATATGTTCATAACAATAAGTATAATCATGTTTGTTTTAGTCTTTAATTTTATTAAATTAAATATATGATACATTACACGAGTTACCACAAAAATAATCGCAGATAACAAAATGCAATCGCCTATTTTTGACACATAACTTGCTTGTGATTTTACAGCAAAAATAATATTAATAATCAAACAGATTAAAAATGAAACCAAAGTTAAAATTAATAGAAATTTATTATACTTCAAACCCGCATTAATAGACTCTTTATTTTTATTATAGAATAATTTTAACTCTTCATAACTTTCTAAATCTTTTTCTATACTTTTTTTATCATCTTTTGTTATAAGGTTTTTTACACTATCTATACACCTATCAACTTTCTTAAAATTTTCATTATTTAATTTATTAAAATTTTCTGTTTCAGATTTAGCAATTCCAAGCCAACCTTCAAAACCCTTAGGTTTAATTTTATTAGCTGTTTCGTAGCAATCCAAAGCTTTTTTAAATTCATTAAGCCTCAAAAATTCATTAGCATTTTCAATCAGCACATCATATTCACTAACTTCTTCTTTATCCAAAACAAATTCATTTCCACACGAACTACACTTTTGGACTGACTTACCACTAACAACATTAATTGTATCTCCACAATATGGACACTTTAAAGATTTCATATGCTTTCTCCTATCTTGATTGTAATGCATAGAAAATATTTTTGCAAACTATTTATCATTTTTATTAAGAGAACTTAAACTATGGCTGTCACGAATATCAAGTTCTTCAAACTTTTTTTCACGAAGAACAATCGCCCTGTTGATTGATGACCTACCAAATTTTTTTCTTAAATTCTCAACTGTATGTTCTAAATTTTCTTTTTTGTTTTTATCTTTTACATCTTCATCAATCGCAAGTTGTTCTTTGTTTGTAAAATCAGAAACACTTACGCCAAGTCCCCTCACCTTGTTTGACCAATCGTAATTTTCTTTGAATAATTCCATTGCACAATCTGCAACATCACTTGAAAGATTTGAAGGATGTTTAAGTTTTTTCATTCTCACCTTTGAAACTAAAACATCATTTGTTGTTACAAGTGAAACTGTTCTTGCATACTTGTAGCCATAATCAACCATTCTTGAACATACACTCTCAGCAAGAAGCAAAATGAGAGTTTCAACATCAATTTCATTGTCAAGATCACGATAAAAAGTAAGACTATTCCCCACAGATTTATATTCATCTTTAACAGAATATTTTTTTACTTCCGAAGTATCTTTACCTAGTGCATATGAATGCAAAATAGCACCCCATTTACCAAGATGCTGAACTAAAACTTTTTCACTAAAATTTGCTAAATCACCAATTGATTTTATGGTTAAATTATTAAGTTTCTTTTTTGTTGCTCTTCCTACATAAAGTAAATTTTCAACTGGAAGTTTATAAACAATATCTTTAAAATTTTCATAAGAAATCACAGAAATTGCATCTGGCTTTTTTAGGTCACTTCCGAGTTTTGCAAATACCTTGTTAAAACTTACACCAATTGAAACAGTAAGTCCAATCTCATCTTTAACCCTAACTCTAATTTCATCAGCAATTTTGTATGCATCACCACCATATCTTCTGCAATTAGTTATATCTAACCACGCCTCATCAATTCCAAAAGATTCAACATAATCAGTATATTCTTTAAATATTAATTTCACAGCTTTTGAATATTTGATGTAAAGAGGATAATGAGTTTCTTTTATAACAATGTTTGGTACAAGTTTCTTTGCCTCATAAACTGTCATTCCTGTTTTTACGCCAAGTGCTTTTGCAATTCCATTTTTTGCTAAAACAACACCATGTCTTTCAGAAACTGCACCAGAAACAGCCACAGGAAGACCATTGAGTGATTCATCAAGCAAACACTCAACACTGGCATAAAAACTGTTAATATCAATATGCAGAATTTTTCTCATATAAATAGTATATAATTTATTTAAAATTTTACAAATTAAATAATTATAATCATAAAATTGTTTTTAAATAAAATTTTACTATGTTATAATTTAGATAGTGAACTAGTAGGAGGCTAAATATGGAGTCAAACCAATTAGACTTAGACTTTGCAAAGGCATGGGATAACAATCAAGGAAGTTTTTCAAGCCAAGTTGCAAAGAACATTATAAACTTTTCACAGGTTCAAGATCACCCTATTAAAACGGCTCTTGACATTTGCTGTGGAACTTCAAACTTTTTAAGAGTTTTAAACGATAATGGAATTGAATGCTCAGGCACAGAAATTGACCAAAGCATGATTGACTATTCAAGTCAAAAATATCCTAACATGAAATATTATCTTTCAAAAGATATTTATGAACTTCCTGTTAAAGGAAAATTTAACTTAATCACTTGTAATCACGACATGATTAATTACATGGAAAATTTTGATGAATGGAAAATGCTTTTTAAAAATGTTGAAAAACATCTTGATAAAAATGGTATTTTCGTGTTTGACTTTTATACAAAAAATAAGCTTAAAAATTGGTCAGAAACATCATTCACCTCTTCTAACTGGCTTGATTGCTTGATGACTGTTAAGTCTGGAATTTATGACAAAACCGTTTTGACATACACATATTATATTAATTATCAAGACTACATGATTAAAACAAAAAACATTGTTGTTGAATGTTACTATGAAAACAAAGATATTATGGAAGCACTAAACAAGGCTGGTTTCAGAAATGTTATGTTTGTTGATGAAAATTTCAACCCAGTGGAAAATGCAGAAACCATGGATAGAATTCATGTTATTGCAATGAGAAAATAAAAGGAGATGCTTATGGATAACAATGAAGTTAAAGAAGTTATAGATAATAATTTTGGAAAAGCCTTTGCTATTGCATGGAGCGAAAACCAAGGCAACTACTCTTCAAGCATCGCAAAAAAAACATTAAATTTTGCACTTAATCAAGGATTAAAAATAAACACTGTTTTAGACATTTGCTGTGGTTCTGCAAACTTTTTAAGCGAAATGCAAGATCATGGAAAAATTTGCACAGGAACTGAAATTTTGGATAGTTATGTTGAATATAACAGAAGCAAATATTCAGGAATGACATTTGTTAAAACAGAAACAGTTGATGATATTGACAACCTTGGAACATATGACCTTATTTCATGTAACCATGATGTTGTAAACTATCTCCCAACATTAGAACGTTGGGGTTCATTCTTTAAAAAAGTTTATAACCATTTGAATAATGGTGGAATATTTATTTTTGACTTTTATACAAAACGTAAACTTCAATATTGGAATGAAGTTACAAGCGATGAAAATGACAAACTTGATTATATTAAAAAAGTTGAATCTGATGGTGAAACAAAAACTGTTATTTCCAATATTTACTACATAAACATTGACCCAAAACAACCATCAAATGTCATTGGTGATGATGATTCACCTAAAAACAATAAATATAAGAAAACTGAAAATTCAGATATTGAATACTTTTTTGAAAATGATGCAATTTTAAACCAAGTCAAAAAAGCTGGATACAGATATTTAATTACAACAGATGCAAATTTTGCACCAGTATCAAGCATTTCTGATATGAACAGAATGCACATTATTGCCATTAAAAGAGAAGGCTAAAATCAATAAAAAAAAGACACGAAATTTCGTGTCTTTTTTATTTATCTGATTTATTTTATGACCTTACACTTTTAGCTGTGTTCACAAGCCCCAAAAATAGTGGATGTGGCTTATTTGGACGAGACTTACATTCAGGTTCAAATGTTACACCAACAAAGAATGGATGATTTTGAAGTTCGATTATTTCAATAAGTTTACTTTGTGGATTCATTCCAGCAAGTGTCATTCCATTTTCTTCAAACTTTTCATGATATTTTGAATTAAATTCATATCTATGTCTGTGTCTTTCAGAAATGAGTTCTTGGCCATAAAGAGTTTGTGACTTACTGTTTGGATCAAACACACAATCATAAGCACCTAAACGCATTGTTTTTCCGTTCATAACAATTGCCTTTTGCTCTTTCATAACATCAATAACTGGAAATTCTGTGTTTGGATCAATTTCAGTTGTGTTTGCTGACTCATATTTTATTACATTTCTTGCAAATTCAATCACAGCCATTTGCATGCCAAGACCAATTCCAAGGAAAGGAATTTTGTTTTCTCTTGCATATTGAACTGCGGTAAGCATTCCATTGACACCACGGCTTCCCCAACCTGGTGGAACAATAATGGCTTTTGCACCTTTAAGGAATTTTTCAACCCCATATTCTTCAATATCCTCGGCATCAATAAAATCAATTTTAGCACGAACTTGATTGTATGTACAAGCATGTTTGATTGCTTCTTCGATTGAAAGATAAGCATCATTAACCTTTGTATATTTTCCAACCACACAGAAACGAATTTCTGGATAATTTTCTTTGAAATTTTTAACCATAAATTCCCAAGTATTAAGATCTGCCTTTGGAGCATCTATATTAAACTTGGTAAAAAGCAATTGATCCAATCCTTCATTTTGCAAAATGATTGGAACTTCATAAATTGTATCCAAATTTTGAACATGAATAACACGTGTTCCATTTGCAAGAGAACATCTGCGTGCAATTCTTCTTTTTACTTCATCAGTAAATACAACTGTGTTAACTGTTCTGCAAACAATTGCATCAGGAACAAGACCAAAAGTGTTAAGTCTTTGAACAGAATTTTCCAAAATTTCAATTCGAACTTCACCAGTTGTTTCAAGTTTTGGTACAACGCCCATGTGAAGTAAGAAAACATTTTCATTTCCAATTTCACTAACAAGTTGTTTTATTGCTTGAAGATAAACACCATTTTCATAGTCACTGGTTGTTCCACTGAGTTCAACAATGACAATATCTGTTTCATCATTTGAAAGATTAAGTATGAAATCTTTAATCTCAGAAGTAATCTGTGGAATAACTCTAACAGTTGAACCAACATACTTTCCAAGTCTTTCTTTATTAATAACAGAAGAATATACCATTCCACCAGTAAGGTAATTTTTTCTTGACATATCTTCATCTAAAAATCTTTCGTAATTTCCCAAATCAAGGTCAGTTTCTGAGCCATCTTCGGTAACAAAGACTTCACCATGTTGATATGGACTCATTGTTCCTGGGTCAATGTTTAAATATGAACAAACTTTAAGCATATCAACTTTAAGTCCGCTATTTTTTAGAAGTCTTGCAAGTGCACTTGCAGTAACGCCCTTTCCGACATTTTCAATTAAACCACCAGTAACAAACACAAATTTACTCATAAGTTTCTCCTAAACTAATTATTGTTTCGCAATTTTATTATATAGTTTTTGCTAAGTTAGGTCAAATTAAAACTAATAAAATTATTTTTTAATAATAAAAAAACCATGCAAAAACATGGTTATTTATATATATTCAAAAATTTAATATTAAAATTGTCTTTCTCTTGTAAAACTTAAATATTTATCATAAATTTTTTCAGCAGTTTCTTCAATAGAAAGTTTTGAATTATCCACAACATAATCAAAAACACTTTGATCAGTATTGTCAAAACCATAGATTTCTTTATATCTAGCATTTTCCAAATTCCATCTTTCAAGCAAATCTTTTTTTGCTTGTTCAAGTGAAACATCAGAATTGTCGTCAGCACCTCTTTTTGAACCTAAAAGTCTCTTTGCCTGTTCTTCTTCATTAACATCAATAAAAACCTTAAATGATTCTGGAACAAAGAACCATGCTGTTCTGCTATCAAAAATGATACTTTCACCCTTTCTTGCTTTTCCAATTTCAACTATCTTATCATCAACCATTTTGTCAATTGAAGTGTCTTTAAGTCTGTTAAGTTCCAAAATGTCAACACCTCTTTCCATTGCAATTTCTCTGAACATTTGACCGCAACCAATTTTATCAAATCCGTATTTTTCAACTAAATAATTTATTACAGCACTTTTTCCACTGCAAGGTTTTCCTGTAATTGTTATAATCATAATTCCTCCTTAGAAAGTTCTTTCAACTCTTTTAAATAACTTTTAAACATACCAAATGCGAAATCATAAGGCTTATCACTAAGTATATCAATACCTGCGACTTTGAGTGACTTAACTGGGTCAAGTGAACCGCCTAAACTTAAAAATTTCTTATATTTTTTAATATATTCACCAGATTCATCTTCAATAATATGATGAGCAACATCGCAAGCACAAATGAGTCCAGTTGAATACTTGTAAAGATAGTAATCAATATAAAAGTGTGAACGTCTACTCCAATCATATTCAAAATTTTTGTTAAACTCAACCTTTTTTCCGAAATATTTCTTACAAACTTCTAAATATTTATTATTTAAGTCTTCACTTGTAAGAGGTTCACCTTTCTGTAAACTCTCATGAACATAAAGTTCAAACTCAGCAAGCATTGATGAGTTATAAACATTTAAGTAAAAAAGTTGTATAAATTCCGTAAAATATTTAATTCTACTTTTTTTATCTGTAACCTTTTTAAGCATGTAGTGATTTAATAAAATCTCATTCGTAAGCGAAGCAACTTCTGCAACAAAAAGTGTATAATCTGCCTTTTCATATGGCTGTGCTTTTGCTGAATAATATGAGTGCATTGCATGACCAAACTCATGAGTTATTGCAGATGTCCAATAGCTTGTTCCATCAAAGTTAAGTAAGATGTATGGGTGTTCATTATATGTTGATGTTGTATATCCGCCACTAACTTTGCCGTCTCTTGGAAAAACATCAATCCAACCTTGTTTTAATGCTTCATCAAATTTTGAAATATAGTCTTCTCCAAGTTTTTCATAAGACTCTTTAATACATTGCACTGCTTCGTCAAATTCAAATTTTTCACCTACACTGATAGACAATTCCATCGGAATGTCGCAAGTATAAAATTTATCTAGTTTTAAAATATTTTTCTTAACTTCAAAATACTCTTGCAAATATTTAATGTTTTTGCTCACATTTTCAATATTTTTAAGCATAATTTTAGAACTAACTTCTTCACCATATGTTGACATGTCTAAAACCGACTTAAAATTATAAGAATCTGCCAAGTAATTCATATATTTTACATGAGAGATATAAAGATTTGCCAACGTCATATTTAGCCTTCCATAGGCATTTAAATATGCTTCCATAACTCTTTTACGAATTTCTTGGTCTTGTGATTTTAAATATGAATTATAGTTGCCTGTTGTTAGTTCAATACTCTTTCCATTTTCATCAATAAAACTACCATGATTCATTTCAATATCACTCAAAATAGAAAAAATATCATCAGTGCAATTAAAAGCAGAAAGTTTTGCCATATTACTTTCTTCTTTTTCAGAAAGCGTATGTTTTTTATATCTCAAAATATCTTCAATATATCTGTCATAATCTTTGAATGATTCATCATTTTTAAGTTCATTTAAAAATTTATCATCAAGTTTTGCCATTTCAGTTTTAGTAAACGCGAGTTTTTGATTTAACTCACTATAAAAATCACTAACTAACTGATAATTTTTATTAGCAGTTGCATTTTTGCCTTCAATATCTTTCTTTAAATGTGCATAAACTGCCAATTTTTCAATAATCATATCAAGTTTTGTATCTTCTAATAAAAATTCTAAAATTAATTTTTTATCATTTTTTATTAATTTATTTCTGAATTTTTCTATATTTTTTACGTATTTTTTTGCAAGTTCAAAATCTTTCAGAAATTCACTATCTGACTTATATAAATCTTTCAAGTTCCACTCTGTGTTTAACATATAATCTCCTATTTATAATGTATTATATACCGATTTTGCATTATAAGTCAAAACATCTAATAAAAAAAGATAGGTAAAACCTATCTTTCTCGGAAATACAAGCTATTATCTTTTCATTGTATCATCTCTTGAAAACAAATGTTGTCTTCTGATACAAAGAATGATAAGCATGTAAAGTCCTGCAATACCAACGAGTGCATACAAAATTCTAACGAAAACGCCCACCCCAAAAATCCAACTTAAAAAGTTCCATGAGAATACGCCAACGCAAAACCAGTTAAAAGAACCTAAAATAAGGATACAAAGGGCAATGATATTTGCAATTATCATAATTTATCTCTCCTTTAATTTTAGCATCTGCAAATATGTCAAAATTATACATTTTGTGATAATATTTTTTACAATAAAAAAAGTATGGATAATCCATACTTTAAATTTACTTTTTATGCTGCTGGGTAAATTGTATTAAGAATAAGGAAAATAATACAAAGAACCAAAATAAGAACTGCATCAATAATTGTTAAAATTTTAATCTTTCCTTGAAGAGTAGTTCCTTTGTTTCTATTATAAAAAGTGTCAGATTGACCAGAAATTGCAGAAACACCATTTTCATTGCTCTTTTGCATACAAACAAGAACAATCATCAAAATTGCAAGCACTGCCAAAACACACATAATAATAATTTTTGCAACAGGAAATGATTTTGCAATCCAAGGTGCAACCGCTGCATTTTCATCGGCACATAAAAAATTTGAGATATTAAATAACATAGTTCCTCCAAACATGAAAGATTATAACATAACTAATTTTTATTTTCAAGTTATTTATAGAATATTAAAAGTAGAATTAAAGCAACAATTGACGCAATTAATATAAAAATCATGAAATTTCTAACAGCAGTGTTTTTAGGCATAAACCCTTCTTTGCTGAGAGTACTTAATATGAGCATAAATA
Source organism: uncultured Clostridia bacterium (assembly GCA_947382485.1). Taxonomy (GTDB): domain Bacteria; phylum Bacillota; class Clostridia; order Christensenellales; family UBA1242; genus RGIG1681. Next base: position 83,220 of record CANCYS010000001.1, read on the forward strand.
TAAAAACAACAAAAATACCAATGCCAAGGATAGTAAATCTCTTTTCAGTGACATTTTGCTCTAATAAAAATACGATTGAACTTAAAAAATTTAACATAATAATCCTATCTACTTTTTATTATATCACAAAACTCCAAAGAATTCAAGCCTGCTCCACCAACAAGCACACCATCAACCTCAGAAAGAGCCAAAATTTCTTTACTATTTGACGCTTTAACACTTCCACCATACAAAATTGGAAGATCAACACCAAATTTTTCTTTCACAAGTTCTTTTATAAAAGTATGAACTCTTACAATATCATCAACAGTTGCAACTTTACCTGTTCCAATAGCCCAAACTGGCTCATATGCAATGATAACATTAGAAAAATCTGGACAATTTTCAAGACCTACAAGAAGTTGTTTTCCAATAACTTCCTTATAAGAATCCAATTCTTCAAGAGTTTCACCTACACAAAAAACAGCTTTAAGACCCGAATTTAGCACAGAAATAAGTTTTTTGTTCAAAAGTTCATCATTTTCACCAAAAATATGTCTTCTTTCACTATGCCCAACAAGAACATATGTTGCTCCCGCAGATTTAACCATTTCAGTGGAAACTTCACCAGTAAATGCACCATGGTCAGCAAAGTGACAATTTTGTGCACCAACACCAAATTTTCCAGCAGATTTATCACTAAAATCTTTAAGCATTACAGAAGGAACGCAAACAACAACATTTTCAAGGTCACCTGCGTTAGATTTTAAATCTTCAATATAATCTGGAATATCTGAAAAATTTTTATTCATTTTCCAGTTTGCCATAATATATTTTTTCATATTTCACCTACTATTTATTAGTTTTTGATTTTGTTGTAGCAGACTTCTTGCTTGCAGTTGTAGTTTTTGAACTTGCACTAGTTTTTGCAGTTGTTGTAGCTTTCAAACTTGCAGTTTTAGGTTCAACTTTCTTTGAAGGAACTGTTGTTTTAGCATTTTCCTTAGGTTTTGCACTAACAGTTGCCTTTTTTACACTATTTTTTGCAATGGTTTTATTGTCAATCTTAGAAAAATCAGGACTTTTCTTAGTTTTGCTAGGAGCGTCTTTATCTTCAAGCATAGCAACGCCAGGAAGAGTTGCACCTTCCAAGAATTTTAATGTTGCACCACCACCAGTTGAAAGATGTGTAACTTTGTTTGCAAATCCAAGTTCTTGAATTGCGGCAACGCTATCACCACCACCAACAATGCTAACAGCACCACTCTTTGCAACTGCTTTTGCAACTGCAAGTGTACCTTTTCTAAACTTTTTAAATTCAAAAACACCCATTGGTCCATTCCAAATGATTGTTTTTGCCTTTTTAATCTCTTTTTCAAAGAGTTTACGAGTTTTTTTGCCAATATCAAGTGCTTGATAATCACTTGCAATCTTGTCAATTGTGAAATTTTTGCGTTTTGCTGTTGGAGCAAATGAATTTCCAGCAACAACATCAACAGGTAAAACCAATTTTACATTCAAACTTTCTGCTTGTTCCATAATTGATTTGGCAACATCAATTCTATCTTCTTCAAATTTAGAAAAACCAATGTTATAACCTTTTGCAACAAGGAAAGTGTTTGCCATTGCTCCACCAATTAAAAGAGTGTTTGCTCTTGACATAAGTGAAGATATAACATTAATTTTATCAGAAACTTTTGCACCACCCAAAATAACAACAAGTGGTTTTTCAGCATTGTTAACAGCATTTGAAAGAGCAATAAGTTCGCTATCCATCAAAAATCCTGCAACTGCTGGAATATATCTAGCAATACCTGCATTAGAAGCATGTGCTCTGTGAGCAACACCAAAAGCATCATTAACAAATACATCAGCAAGTGATGCAAGTTCTTTTGCAAATGCTTCATCATTAGCTTCTTCTTCTGCATGGAAACGAACGTTTTCAAGGAGCACAATTTCTCCTTCTTTCATTTCAGCAACCAAACCTTTTGCACTAGAACCAATAACATCTTTTGCCATTTTAACTTTCATGTTAATAAGTTCAGATAATCTTTCTGCAATTGGTGCAAGAGAATATTTTTCATTCACAACACCTTTTGGTCTTCCGAGGTGAGAACATAAAATAACCTTTGCATTTTGTTTAACTAAATAGTTAATTGTTGGAAGTGCGGCACGAATTCTTGTGTCGTCAGTAATTTTTCCAGTTTCATCTTGTGGAACGTTAAAGTCAACTCGAACAAAAACTTTTTTGCCAGTGACATCAATATCTTTAAAAGTTTTCTTAATCATAAAAACTCCTTATACTTAATTTATATGTTTGTGTATAATAACACATAATCATTATAGCCAAAAAAAATATAAGTTGTCAAATAATAACAACCTATATTTTCAGACTTTATCAAACAAACCAAGTATAATTTCCTTTATTTCTTTATATGAAGTTAATTTTAAAATACGGAGCAACGCATCTGTATTTTTATATTCTCCTGACAAATAACATGCCATGTGTGAACGCATATATAAAACGACATATCTTTCGCTATAAAATTGAAGCATGGTTTCATAATGATATAATATTTGTTCAAGTTTATTTACTTCAAAAGAAGTTTTGCCAAGCATTTTTGCAAATACCTCAGGACAGCCCAAACTTGCCCTTCCAACCATAACACCATCAACGCCAGTAAACTTCAAAATTTCTAAATAGTCCTCTCTCGACTTGCAATCACCATTTGCAAATACAGGAATTTTTACTGCTTGTTTAACTTGTTTAATAATCTCAAAATCCGACTTTCCACTATATCCTTGCTTTGTGGTTCTGCCATGAACTGTTATTGCAGAAGCCCCTGCCTCCTCACACATTTTTGCAAATTCCACAGCACACAAATGATTTTCATCATAACCAATTCGAAACTTCACAGTTATTGGTTTTTCTGTTGCCTTAACACATGAAGAAATAATCTCTCTTGCAAGGTCAATATTTTTCAAAAGTGCTGAACCATCACCATTTGAAGTGATTTTTCTTGCAGGACAACCCATATTTATATCAATGATATCAAATTTATCTAGTAATGGATTTTTGCATGCTTCTGCCATAATTTCAGGTTCATGACCAAAAATTTGCACAGCCTTTGGAATTTCATCTTCAAGAGTAAAAAGTAAATCCTCAGTTTTCTTGTTTTTATAATGCAAAGCTTTACTGCTAACCATTTCAGTACAAACTAATCCCGCACCATATTTAAGACACATATTTCTAAATGCAATATCACTAAATCCAGCCATAGGAGCAAGAATGATATTTGATTTCAATTCCACATTTTTAATAAAAATACTCATAAAAGTATTCTATCAAAAATTCAAAATATTTTCAACTAATTGATTTTATTTTCAAATCCATACTCACCGCTTTTGCCCATAAAAAATACATAAAATGTTGTGGCAAAAACCAAAACTGCTAAAATTCCAGCAATAAACATCGCAATCATTTCACTAAACACCATTTTAAATAAAAGATTTGAAAAGTATGCAAACATACAAACAAAACATGCCTGTATTGACACATAAAAGAATGAATTTGAAAGTGTTGCACCAGTGAGTTTTTTTACCATATTATAATTAAGCATAAACACAACCAAATAACATACACCACCAGAAATTACAGCTCCCATAATGTTAATAGGCTGAATCAAAAGTAAAACCACATCTAAAACAATTTTAATTGAACAACCAATAAGCAATGATTTTACAGGATATTTCTGTTTATTCATACCTTGTAAAACACTTGCCGTGACCTGAACTAGTGATAAAAATATAATGTTTAAACTTCCTAAAAACAAAAGTTTAATTGCAATACCAAGTTCATTTGGGTCAAAACTTCTTCCATATAAAAAACTTAATATTTGTCCACCAAAGATAACAAAACAGATTGCACAAGTAATTGCAATACTAAGACAAATTTGATATGCTCTTTCAATTAAATTTTTAATTTCAGTCTTAGAATTTTTTGCAAGCAAACTACTAAGATTAGGAAGTAAAACAGTCGAAAGAGAAATTGCAATAACAACTGGCAAGTTTATAAGCGGTTCAACTACTCCCGATTGTATACCAAGAAGCATTGTTGCATTCGAATTTGAAAACCCACGATACATCAAAATATTCACTACAAGCAAACTATCAATCATAGATGTCACTGGCGTAATAAGTCCACCAAGTGTAACTGGCACAGAAATATTAATTAAATTTTTAGTTAAATGCCTGTATGAAAGCATACTAATTTCTTGCATATGATTATGTTTTCTGGAATAGAAAATATAACAAAACAAAAGAAATATAAAGGCAAACAATTCACTAATTGAAATTCCAATCAGTGCCCCAAGTACTGCAAATTCAGTTCCATAAACTATCAACCTTTTAGCTAAATAAAGTCCGCAGACCATTTTAAAAACTTGTTCAATAAAACCTGAAAATGCCGTTGGAAACATAAGAAGATTTCCTTGAAAATATCCCCTAAATGCTGACAGGACACCAACAAACAAAATTGCTGGTGCAATACCATAATAACAAATATAGTTGCTTGCATTACCCTGAATTTTAGCAATGAATTTTGCACCAAAAATAACAACTATCATTCCGATTGCAGAAATAACAGTTAAAATTAAAATTGATATTCTAAGCAATCTTTTTGAGTCTTTAAATCTGTTTTTACTATTATATTCAGCAACCAATTTTGAAATTGCGACAGGGATTCCAGAAGTAGAAATGGTCAATATTAAACAATACAAAGGAAATGCGAGTTGGTATTTACCCATACCCACACTTCCAACAATATTAGCCAGTGGAATTCTATAAACTGCACCAATAATCTTTCCAACTAAGTTGAAAATTATCAGTAACATAGCCCCTTTTATAAAACCATTTTTTGCCATATTTTTATTATGTGTAAATCAATTTAATTAATACTAAATCAATTCAAAATCAAGAGTAAAATTAATTTTAGAACCTTCAAGTGCATCTTCTGCAAGTGAACCAAGCCAAATGTAAAAAGTAAGTTTCAGAGTTTCATTAACATTTTCGAAACTTGCAATTTCAATAACATCATCATTTAAATCTTTTGTTGAATTTTTAATATCTTTAATTGATATAAAAATATTTTTTCTCTGTTCATTTGCCTCAATTTGATCTTTTTTAGTTTCAATTTGAATGTTTTTAACAACAATTTTAAAACCAGAGGTTGCTTTAACATAAACAGTTGCATAATATCCTTCACTTGTTCCTTCATCATTGATTGTTGAAGGAATTTGAGACTCACTGTCAAGTTCACCAGTTGCTGGTTTTAATCCTAATTCCATATTTGAAAGTTTAAGTTCATTTGCTGTTTTTGTTAATTTTTCATCAGCATATACAGTGACTTTTTCGTTCGCCATAATACTAACTTTTTTAACTTCAATTTTAGTTTTTGGATAAACAAAACTTGAAAAACAAATTCCAATTATAGCACAAAAAATAGCAATAAAAATGACAAGCATAGTAGCAGATATAGATTTCTTTTCCATAAAAATACCTCAACTAAATACTTGCCAAAAATGAACATTTTATACAAATAAAAAAAGCAAGCAAATGCTTGCTTTAAAATTATTGCTTCTGATAACTTTTACCAAAACTATAAATAAGAACTGATGACACTAAAACAAGGAATGAAACTGCTGTAAACAAGCCAAGTGACAAAACGCTGAAATTCAAACAGAACAAACATGTAACACCAGCGGCAATAAGCAGAATATTAACAATTAAAGTAGCAATTAAAGCCTTTTTAGAAACTTCCATAATTCCTCCCTACTCATTATATAGTGTTATTATAACACAACTATTCATAAATTTCTACACTTTTTGCAAATTTTATTTAATTTTTTAGTAAAAATATCGTTCTTCCAGCATCAAAATTGACTTTTTCCGCAATTTTAGGGTTTTTAAATTCATTTCTAACGAAATTTTTAATTATCGTTCCACCATGATATCCATGTACAATAATCAAACATTTAATGTCAATATCGACTGTGCTAAGTTCATAAACAAGTTCTGCTTTTGCTTCTTCTTTTGTGAGTTTATGTAAGTCAACTTCCTTATATTTGCCGTAATAAAACTCAATAAATGAATCAGGTATCATGATATCACCTTTAATAAAACTTTAACATTATATATTCAAACCAATACCAATTATTCGTCCATACATATCATAAATTTCATTGTCATATCTTGTTCTTTCGTCCCAGTACTTATATGTATAAACACCTGTGTTTTCATCATAATTATAAAAAATATCTAAATTAGGTTCATTAAGATCAACATAATCAACTACAAATGTATGTCTTAAATCGTAGTTTTTTAAAACGAGTTCAAAACTGAATTTATTTCCAACAAAGTCTGCCTTGCTTGCATTAAAAATATAATAGTTTTCGTTAGGAGCAAGTGTCAAACAACTGTTATCTGTGAAATTCATTGTTGAAAAATCTTTTGCTCTAAGTTCTTCAACTTTACCATTTGTGTAAACCATTCTAAATTTAACATAAAGTTTTGATACTTTATCAGTGAAATAAGTTTTATATGTTGATCTTTCTCTATTTTCAGCCAAATATCTTTCAGCTTTTTGATATTTTACATATCCATCAATATTACTTAAAATTTCATCATCTGATTTATCAGCCATATATTCAGTGTCCATAAATACAACTTTTTCATCAAAATCAGGTGTTGTTGAAATAACCATTTGCAAAAACTCTGGTGTGTAAGCAAACACACGAACATTAACCTTATATGAGCCAGTAACTTGTACATCGCCATCATCAGAATAATAATATGATTGAACTATAATCCTACTATCAATATTTGTCTTTATAGCATCATTACATTTTAATATAAGTTTTTGATTTTCAGAATCCAAACTAACTTCGCTAAGCACATCTTTGTCGATACTAGATGTATCAATTCTGAGTAAATCATTATTAACAAGATCAGAATCTTGACCTGATTTAGACTTAACCGAAAAACTATATGAATAAGCCTCTCCATCGGCATAGGCAACAACTTTATTTACATAATTGTCATTGCTGGCATATTTGCCATAATAACCCTCATCATATACATTAAATTCATCTGCAACTTGGTCATATACAGTAAGTGTAAAACTATCTTTTACGCTGCCAATTGAAACAGTTATAGTTGCTTCCCCAGCCTTATAAAAATAAACATAACATTTAGATCCGCTAGTCACAACTCTTGCAACACTTGTGTCAGATGATGATAAATTTACACTTCGTGTTTCATTTGAGGTAAATGCATAAATTCCAATTTCAAAACGATTGTTTTTCTCAGAAGTCATATAAACTTTTTTATTTTTAATAGAACTATAACTCTGTTCAGAATCTGTGTAAACGAAAGAACCTGCTCTTGCAACTGGTTCAACAATTCTAAGGTCATAAATGTAATAAGTTGCATTATTAGTAATCAAAAAATAGCCAGAGAGTCCACCGACAATGGCAACAATCAAAACACCAATAAAAATAGCAACCAGTTTAAGCGATTTTTTCATACTTACCCCTTATAATATTACATATTAAATATATATTATTTAATAAATCATTGTCAAACAAAACCATTCTTAATTTAAAATGAAAATAAAATAAAAAATAAACATAAAAAATCCACCAATCGGCTTGGTGGATATACAAAAGGGAGTAAGTTAATAAGCGTAATTATATGTAAACAATAAGGGAGAACCAAGGCTCTCCCCTCGTTAAATTTAGATTTCAAGAACAATAACTTTTGAAACTTGTTCAAGAGCATTCAATTCAGTTTTAAGTCCAGTTGAAATGATAACTTTAAGAGAACTACCGAATTGAAGTCTACCATTAAATGCGTCTACAAAAGCTACAACTCTGTTGTCAGGATCATTTGTTCCTTTAATAAGAACGTTTCCAGTAAGTTTAAGGTTGTATGCAGTGTCGTTATGTTCAATGTCTTCAACAGTAGCACTAAGAGTAACATTTGCATTTCCAAGGTCTCTTGCGATACCAAATGCTTTAAGAACATTAACATTAGCATTTACGATAATATCTTTAACAACAATGTTTTGTGCTTCAATGCTTGTTGCTTCGATGAAAGCACCAGCAAAGATACAATCAAAATCAACATCAGCAAGAACAGTTGTGTTTGAAATGTTTGTATCAGAGTTTACGATTGCAACAATTCCAGCAACCCAAGTGAATCTGTCTTCATCGATAGATTTAACACCATTAGCATTAAATCTTTCGCTTCTGCTTTCAGTTGCTACAAGTTTAACACTTGTTTTATCAATTGTAACATCGTTTGTATAACCTGCAACGCCACCAACATAAAGTTCTTGTGCAGTTGTTGCAGAAACTGTCATATCAACAGTTGTGTTTTCAATTTTTGTTCCGTTAACTGCATATCCAGCAACACCACCAACATAGTTGTTATCAGCATATTTGTTGCCTTTTGCATCATAACTGTAATCTAAGCCTTTATCAACATTCATTACAACATTGATTGTGCTATTTCTAATTGTTGAACCGTCAGCTACACCAACAAGTCCACCAACAGTGTTATAACCTTGAATTAAGTTTTCAGAATATCTAGAATAAGCGTTTGCATCAACTTCTGCATTCATGTTAACTTCAATAACTGAATTGTTTGCATAAGAAGCAAGAGTTGCAACAACAAGATTGTTAAGAGCAATTCCTTCCAACCTGTCATCAGTTACGATTTTAGCTTCTAAGATGTAGTTGTAAACATTGTTATCAACTGCAACTTTGAAAGCGTCAAATGTAAGATTTGTGATTTCAGCATCTTCAATAGTACCAAACATACCAAGGTTTAAGATATATCTGTAATAAACTGCACCAGTAACACCTTCTTGGTATTCTGCTTTATGAAGATAACTAGCAATATTTTCAATGCTAACATTCATTGAAACATTTTTAATTGAATGACCTTTACCATCAATGTGTCCGTTGAATGGAGTTTCACCATTAAAGAGTGTTACATAGTTTGTTCCAGCAAAGTCAATATCGCAATAAAGTTCGAAATAAGCACTGTCTTCAACTACTTTTTCATTACCCTCTTCGTCAAGTACAGGATTGCCTTCTTCGTCAAGAATTTTTTCGCCGATTTTTGTGTAACCATATTTTGCAATAAGTTCGTTAAAACTTTCTGGTGAGTATACGAAATATGGATTTTCTTTTGTTCCGTCAGCCTTATCATTAATATCTGCTGGAACTTCGATATCACTTACAGGATTATCGATTACTGGTTTGTCGTCAGGTTTCTTACCATTTGGTGAAACAATGCTAACAACTGCAAAAACAACGAGTGTAATAGTAAGTACTACACTACACATTAAAGATAAAAATAAGTTTCTCTTTTTCATCTTTATCATCTCCCTTTTTGTTTTATTTCACATATTATACTACTTTTGTAATAAAATGTCAATACTTTCGGTAAAATTTTTATCTCAAAAAAACCTAAATCCTGAAAATATCGGCATTCACGAGTAGTAAAGAGTTTATTTTTTATAACTCTTATACATATTATATCATAACTAAAAGCAAATTTCAAGACTCAAATTCAAATTTTATCGAAGCATTAGTATAATATGTATGCAAATTAAATAAGTGAATATGAAAAGATGTAAATAAAAAAATGGGCTTAAAGCCCATTTTTATTTTAATTTATTTCGTAAAATCAATAACAATATCAAACGTCATTGTAAATGATTGTGTGCTTTCACCATTTAGATTTGTTGTTATGTAAATTCTAAACTCTAACTTATCGCCGTATCTATTAATTATAATTTTTCCATTTTCACTTGTATTAACATATCCAGAACTTGAATTGTTCGAATCAAGAGAAACATCAAAGTCATTAATAACTGCATTACTAGTACTTTCAGCAAAAACATAATAATTTAATGTATAAATGTTTCCACCAGTTAAAAATTTACTACCATTAATTTCGATTTTATCTCCGTTATAAATAAACTTATCATAACCATCAATAGCAATTCTTCCTTCTTTCACATTTTGAATTATAGTAAAATTCAATGTAAACTTCAAAACCCTACCAGTTGGACTAACAGCAGCTTCACCTTTATCATTTAAAAGCGAAACTGTAATCTTCGCACTAGCCGAATTTTGCCTTAAAGAAATCACTTTAAGTCTATTTTTATTTGGAACATACAAAATTGTTGGGTCATCGCTTTCAACTGTGAAATTAAACTCTGATTCAGTGATTGTACGTGTTTCAGTTCCAAATTTTCCAAATGGACTAATTGTATAAGAGCCACCAGCACTAAGTTCTACATCTGTATTTTCAACAAAAATTTCATCAGGATATTCTTTAAGTCTAACAATGCAAATGTCTGAATGACCATTAACTGTTACTTCAACTTGAATTGGAATGAAATTCTTTCCATCTAATTCTCTTTTAACAATAATAACACCATCTGTCAAAACAAACCTAGCATTATTTGAACCAGAACTACCTTTCACACTATAAGTCACTCTATATCCAGACCAAGTCGAAGGATTAACTTTAAAAGTAAGTTGTTTTTCAACATCAAGGTCAACCTCAAAAATTGCATGCCCAGTTGATTCATCATAAAGATTTGAATAAAACACAACTCCACGAGCCTGATTTGTTGAAGTTGCACCACAACCACTAAAAAGGAATGTGAATGGAACAACCATCACAAACAAAATCAAAAATGAAATCGCCTTTTTAAATGAATTTTTCATACTTCTCCTAATCAATTTCTGACACAACCAAAATGTTTGAACCACCAGTTCTTGTCATAAGACCTGCTGTTTGAATTACAACATCACCAGATTTTACATAGCCAAATTGTTTAGCCTTTTCTCTTGCAGATTGCAAAAGTTCATCTGTGTTATAATAAGTTTTATCAAGAAGTGGAAGCACACCCCAAAGCATACCAAGCTTAAAATATACATTATAGTTAGGAGTGAGTGCAACAATCTTAGAATCTGGTCTAAATCTACTAATATTTTGAGCAGCATTACCAGAAAGTGTCGTAACCAAAATTGCACTAGCATCAAGATTAGTTGCAAGAGAGCAAGCAGCCGAACCAATGCCACAAGTTATATCCTTTGTTGGAATAAAATTATTTAATCCTTTTTGATAGTCAATTGTAGATTCTGTTTCTTCTGCAATTTTTCTCATTGTTTCAACAACAAGCACAGGATATTTTCCAACACTGGTTTCACCAGAAAGCATAATAGCAGCAGTTCCATCATAAATTGCATTTGCAACGTCTGAAATTTCTGCTCTTGTTGGTCTGACATTTTGAATCATAGATTCAAGCATTTGAGTTGCAGTGATTGAATATTTTCCAAGTTCTTTTGCTTTTTTGAGCATATCTTTTTGAACATGAGGAAGTTTTTCAAACGAGATTTCAACACCCATATCACCACGAGCAACCATGACGCCATCAGAAGCCTCAATAATCTCGTTCATATTTTCAACGCCTCTTGCAGATTCAATTTTAGAAATAATGAATGGATGTTCATCACCAAGACCTTTAAAGAAATCTCTAACTTCTTGAACATCGCTTGCTGAGTTTACAAATGAAATTGAATAAACATCAACATTTTCTTCAAATCCAAACTTAAAATCGTTTTTATCATTTTCACTTAAATATTCCATATTTAATGCAACACTTGGAATGTTGATTGATTTATTATTTGAAAGTTCTCCACCAACAACAACTTCGGTGTGAACAACAGTGCTAGTTTTGCTAACAACTTCCAATACAATGAGTCCATCATTTAAAAGAATTCTTGTGCCTTTACGAACAATAGTTGGAAGTGCTCCATATGTCACAGAAACAATAGTTTCATCTCCCAAAACATTTTCAGTTGTAATTGCAAATGGATCACCTTTTTTAAGTAAAATTTTACCATTTTTGAATTGTTTAATTCTAATTTCAGGACCTTTTGTATCAAGCATAATAGCAACTGGAAGACCAAGTTCAAGCCTTGCTTGTTTAACCATATTAATAAGTTTTCTATGTTCATCATGAGTGCCATGACTCATGTTGAATCTTGCAACATTCATACCAGCAAGCATCATATTTTTAAGTGTTTCAACGTCACTGCAAGCAGGACCAATAGTACAAACAATTTTAGTTTTATTATTCATTCAAATTCTCCCAAATAAAAATAGGTATATATATCTACATATACATTATATTAAGAAAATAAATAAAATGCAAACAAAAATAAAAGGTAAAATACCTTTTATTTTTATGACAATTAAAATTTAATTTATTTGCTATTTATTAAATGAAAAATAGTCAGTTGGGTCAATAAGTACATCTTTTTTCAAAAGTTCCAAGTGAAGATGAATACCATCAGCTTTTTCAGTTAAAAATGTAGTAACTTTGCCAATCACAGCTCCCTTTTTAATTTTATCACCTTCTTTAACACTCACATCTGTTGAAAGACCTTTATAAACAACCGTAAGTTCATCAGTAACTTTTAAATAAACCACAACTCCGTTCATCATTGAACTTTCAACCTTTGAAATAGTTCCATCATAAACGGCTTTAACAACCTGACCTTGAACACATGAAAAATCCAATCCTTGATGAGTGCACCAAAGTTTTGATGTTTCATCATAAAGCAATGTTGAATCAGTGTATTCTTTTGAAACTGTTGCATTTTCAAATGGTAAATCAAAAATAATTGGATCATTAGATGACACTGGATTATCAGGTTTTTGTTCCTTATCTTCATCATTGTCACCAACATCTATCACTGGATCCTTATTTTCAATACCAGTATTTGTATCAACAACTCTGTTATTGTTTTTAGTTATTGAAGAATATGCTGAAACAGCAATAATACCAAGCACCAAAACAGTGCACATTGTAACAGTTATTGGATATATGTTACGCTTAAAAAAATGTTTTACTTTTAATACAAAAGATTTCATAAATTTCCCCCTCTTTGTATTAAAAATAATTTACACAAAAAAATATTTTATACATAAAAAAAAGAAAAATCTAAGTGACTTTTCTCTTTTTGCTATTTTTAACAAGTTTTGTAACTATAATCCTAAGTTCATGAACAAATCCGTGAAGAATTATTAAATAATATGTAAAGAATCTCCAAGCAAGAAGTGCCCAAACAACATAGTCACCAATAGTAATTCCAAATAAGAAAATAAATGAAATTTCCATAAGACCAGTTCCACCAGGAAGTGGAATGAAACTGCTGGCCATTGAACATACATAATGTTTAGTTAAACAAATTAGTATAAGCATTGACATGCTCATATCTATATTTCCTGAGAAAGCAAGAACCATAAAAATTGGCATACTAGCATAAGTTAAACATTCAACCAAACTCAAAACAATAATTTTAATAAGAAGTTTTTTATGTTTCCAAAGATAAGACATTGAAGACTTATATTCAGAAAGTTGGTTAATCACCTTTTTAAATGATTTTCTATAATTCTTAACGATTTTCAATTTATATCCAAGCCTAAGAAGTCCACTCACAAATGAACGGGTAAACAGTGAACCACTTGAAATAAGAAACATGAAAACGACTAAAATAACAGAAATAATAATACCAATAACGCCAAGTATAATTATTATGATTTGCAAAAAGTTAGTAAATGCGTTAAGCAATGGTAATTTTGGTAATCCAAATATAAAAAATATAACAGCAACAAGCACATTAATTGCATTGTTAATAAGCATTTTAATAATAGGAATACTGGTTGAAATACCAGGAGAAATTCCACTTTCTGCAAGCCTAACAATCTGCATTGGTTGTCCACCAACTGCAAACGGAGTCACATTGTCATAATATTTACCAACAACTGCCACATCATAAGAAAGACCCCATCTGTTTTTACCAGTTAAATTTTTAATCAAAGCCTTATACATCAAGACTTGTGCAATAATATAAATTATATAAAATAAAAGTCCACCTGCAAGCCACCAAAGTTTATCGCCTTGTTGCCTAATAATTTCGCCAAAAGACATTCCATCAACATCAGCAATTAAATTTTTAACGATAAAAACCATGAAAATGACATTGATAAGCATAAAAATCAGATTAATAATAACACTCTTTTTACGCTTTTTTGGGTTTTGCGTATTCAATGCTTGTTTAAGTTTTTCATCAACAATTTCTTTTGAAAGACCAAGTTCTTTTTCATTTTCACTAACAATTTCAGAATTTTTCATATCCTGAATTTGTTCTTGATTTTCAGAAATAACTTCTTCTTCAATTTTTTTTATTTCAATTTCTTCGCTTTCAATTTCATTATTTTCTTTACTTTCATCATCATTGTCTAACTTTTCAGTTTCTTCAACAACGATTTGAGTCTCAATTTGAACAGAATCTTCATTGTCAATCTTTGTTTCATCAATGATTTCAGATTTAACAGTTTCAACTTCAATATTTTTTTCACCAGAAAAATCAACAGAATTTACATTCTGCAACTCAGCATCATTCTTTTTAATTTTTCTAGCCATAATGCCATTATAATATTATTTATTTAGTTTTGACAATAAAAAAATGAAAAAAGCACAAAATTTTAACTTTTTTCATTTAAAAAATCATAAAAATTTTTAGTTGATTGAAGCAATTAAACTATCATAAGATAAATTTCCATGTTTAACAATCTTTCCACTAGTATGATATTGATTGAGCCACTCATATTCAAGTGCAAGGAAATATGTTCCATTTGTTGAAGAATTACCTGCATAGTTTACATAAAGTTCATCATAAAGATAATCATAAAGTGTTTCATTTGATGATGTGCTGACATATGCTTTTTTAAGTGAGTTAATAATTTTAGCAACAACTGCATCATCTTCAAGGTCAACTTGATAGCTGATTGTTCCATCAGCATTTTCAGTTATATATTCAGACATATCAACAAGAGAAGAACCTGCTTTGTAAATGTTTTCAACTTTCATAATATGAACACCATAGTTAGATGTAACATTCAAAAGCAAATCTTTTACACCATTAGCACTACTTTCAATGTTTGCGAAATCAACATCACCATCAGAGTTTACAACTTTTTTAATAAGTTCTCTTGCACCTTGTGCAAAATCTGAAACCCAGTTACCATTTTGATCTGGATAATTTGAAACAACATAACCAATCTTATTTGAAATTTCATTGCCAAGTGAATCACCAGAATAAATCCATTGGATTTGAACAAATAAAAGTGAAGTAACTTTTTCCAAAATCTGATTGTTGGTTGCACCATGACTAAGCATATCATCAATCATATCAAAGATATACGTCATATCATCATAACCTTCAACAATAGAATCTGTTTCACTACCACCTTTAACAGCAGAAATATAGTTTTCTACAATTGCCTTCCATGAAGCATAAGAATTTTCAAAACATTTGTAAATATCTTCTGAACTTGCAAGATATTGAACATCATCTTCATCAACAAGAGTGTCTTCAAGTTCATTGTAAACACCTGAATTATCTTTATTAATGAAGTAACGAACAACTGTTTCTTCCCCAACAGTTTCTTCAAAAGAATCTAATTTGATGTAACCATAATTATTATTTTTGTCACCTTTGAGTGATTCATCAAAATAATAGTGGTCTCCAACAATGGTAATTGAATCATATTCATTGTCAGTATTAATTTTTGTAAGCATTGTGTAAGCAGCAGCAAGTTTATCTCTTTCATCTCTGAAACCTTGTGCAGTTACATCTGAAAAATCATTATTTCCTGCTGAATCATATCCATGAAGTTTTTTAACCTCCTCCATTAAATACTCATCAAAAGAAATCAAAATATGTTGAACAGTAAAGAAATAATTTGCACCATTGTAATGATAAAGAATAACAGATGCACCTTCTTTATCAGTAATCTTAGAAATATAACTGTCTTCTACTTGATAGTTTTGAAGATCCGTAAAATACTTTTCAAGATATGTTTTTGCAATCACTTTGTCACTAAGAGAAGTTGTATCACCATTTCCTTCTGTGTTAAGCAAATATTCTTGTGTCCAATAGTTTTGGAAAAGTGTGCTAACTTTTGAACCATAATATGCATCATAAACTCTTTTAATTTCATTGAAAAGCAATTCTTCAACATTATCAGTTGTTCCATTAGATTTTGCACCAATAACAAGTGATGAAATATACTCAGCATATGCTTGGTTTCTAGCACCTTTGATAAATCTTGATTCATCAATAGCTTCTTCTTCAAATTTAAATAACGATTTCTTTAAATCAACAATTTTGTTTTTTATTTCATCGTCGTTAGACTTTTTTGTAACATTTTTAATTTTTTCATCTCTATTAGTAATTTCTGGTACAGTAGTTTCATAAGGTTTGAAAACTTTCTTATCATCTTCCTCTTTGTTATTTTGAAGCCACATTGGAAAATCGTTTTCACTCCAACCTTTAAGTTTGTAAATCGCCTTTTCATAACTGTTTAGTTGATTATAAACGTATTCATAAACAGATTTCCAAACATCTTCTTCATCTTCTTTTGTATAAACAATTTTTCCATTTTTGTTATTTTCAGCATCATAAAGTTCAGCATTTGCTTTTTCATTAATGATTTGTCTAACCATAACCCATGTATAGAAAGATTCTTCAATAACATCACTAGTGTAATAAGCAAAGTATGAACTGTTGCTTTGATAATATGTGTAAAATTGACTGATAAGGTCAGCCTTAGTGAGAGTTGTATCACCAATAGTCAAAATATCCACATCGTTTGCTTTTGCGTTATCAGTTTTAACAAGCGAACAACCAACAAAAGAAAAAACACAGCAAATAATCATAACGAAACTTAAAATAAGTCTACTAATTTTCTTTTTCAAAGCAAAAACCTCCTGCTAATCAATAATTATGTAAAGATGAAACATCCTCAAATAATACATAATTTCCTATAATACATAATGAGTAAATTATAAACCACGAACCAAAAAAAATCAACAGATTTTATATATTTGTAATCTGCTGATTATCTATTTTTTCAGTTTTTTGTCAAATTCTTATCAGATAGTTCAGCAAAGCCAAGTAAAAACTTCTTAGTAATCATAAAATTATCAAAACTTGTGCTTTCGCTTTTAAATCTCAAAATGGGTTTATTAGACACATCAATCGTGCAATTTAGTCGGAACTTAAACACCATATCAATTAAAGTTGAATTTTCTGTTACATCTTCTTTCTTATCAAAAACTACATCAATAGCTGTACCATTTGAAACAATTTGAGTAGCACCAATCTTTTGTGCAAGTCTTCTAACAAGAGAAACCGAAATCAAATTTTCAACCTCGCTTGGAATTTTTCCATAAGTGCTTGCAAGTTCTGCTTTAAGTTTCTGTTCACTAACAGTTGAATCTACCGATGAAATACGTTTATACGCAATCATTCTTTCCTCACTTGTTGAAATGTAAGATTCAGGAACAAATGCATCAATCGCAACTTTTACGAGAACATCTCTTACTTCTTCAATCTTTTCACCCTTAATTTCTTTAACAGTTTCGGCAAGTAACTTAAAATACATATCATATCCAATTTTTTGCAAATGACCACTTTGCTCTGCACCCAAAATATTTCCCCCGCCACGAATTTCAAGGTCACGCATGGCAAGTTTAAATCCGCTTCCAAACTCACAAAATTCACTAAGTGCATCAAGCCTTTTGTATGCCTCCGCCGTAAGTGTCTTATTGTATTTATATGTAAAATAAGCATATGCCATTCTCGACCCACGACCAACTCTGCCTCGAATTTGATATAATTGAGAAAGTCCCAATTTATCACTGTCATAAACAATGAGTGTATTGACATTTTCCATATTAATGCCATTTTCAATAATTGTTGTACAAATCAAAACATCTGCTTTTTTGTTGTAAAAATCATAGACAACTCTTTCAAGTTCATGGGAATTCATTTGACCATGTGCCACCATAACTCTAATATCAGGCATAAGCCTTTTTATTTTTTCGGCATACGCATAAATTTTTTCTACACTATTATATAAAATAAATACCTGTCCATCTCTTGCAAGTTCCCTAGAAATAGCGTCTTTCACAAGCGACTCAGTATATTCCATTACATATGTTTGAATTGGAAGTCTTTCACTTGGTGGAGTACTAATCACAGATATGTCACGTATGCCCGAAAGCGACATGTTAAGCGTTCTTGGAATTGGCGTTGCAGAAAGTGTCAAAACATCAACATAAGGATATTTATTTTTAAGTTTTTCCTTGTCTTCTACACCAAACTTTTGTTCTTCGTCTAAAATAATTAATCCTAAGTCTTTAAAATTAACATCATCACTCAAAATTCTGTGTGTACCACAAACAAGGTCAACTTCTTTATTTGAAATTTTCTTCAAGATTTTAGATATTTCAGACTTAGTTTTAAACCTGTTGAGTACTTCAATATCAATTCCAAAATCATTCATTCTCGCTTTTGAAGTGTTGTAATGTTGTTCTGAAAGTATTGTTGTTGGTGCAATAAATGCTACTTGTTTTCCATCTAAAATTGCTTTAAAAGCTGCACGAAGTGCTACTTCGGTTTTTCCAAAACCAACATCACCACACAAAAGTCTATCCATAACTTTTGATGATTCCATATCTTTTTTTATTTCATCAATAGAACTAAGTTGATCTTCTGTTTCAGTATATGGAAAAGCATTTTCGAATTCTCTTTCAAGATCATTATCTTCTGAAAAAGCATAACCCTTAATTTTTTCACGAGTAGCATAAAGTTCTGTTAAATTGAATGCCAGTTTTCTAATTGAGTCTTTAACTTTCTTTTTAACAGCTGAAAAATCCTGACCACCAATCTTGCTAAGCTTTGAAGGTGCTTCTGCACCCGTAAATCTATCAAGCATATCCATGTGAGAAGTTGGAACATAAAGTTTGTCACCATCTCTATACCTAATCACAACATAGTCTTTCGTACCTAAATTTCCAGTGAGTTTAGTAACCCCTTCACACACACCAATACCATGAAAGTGATGAACTATATAATCTCCAACTTTTGGCACATTGAAAGTATTATCTTTTGAAACTTTAAGTTTGTTTCCACGACTCTTTTTTGGAAAAATATCATATGTTCCAATAACAACAATTTTTTCTTCTGGCAAAATAAATCCACTTTGATAAAATTCTGTAAGTATTGAAGAACCACTTACATTTTTAATGTTTTTTATTATAGGAATATCAATATCATGCGAAAGTAAAATATTTCGAATAGCATCAGCTTGCTCACTACTTCCAGCAAAAATAAATACTTGATAATCTTTTAATTTAAATGCTCTTACATCATGAGCAAATTCTTTTAAATTGTGAGTATAACGAAGAATTGGTTGTGATTTAAAATTAAAAACAGCCTCAGTTTCAAAAAACTTATTTGAATTAGTAATCTTTAAAAATGAAATACAAACTTGATTTTTAAATTGATTTAAAATTTCATTCTTAGAAAATCCACAATTTTCACTTTTAGCAATCAAAGTTCCTGATTTTTTAAGTTCTTTAATTCTTTCTGTATTTTCTTTATCAAAATTTATAAAAGAATCAAAAATTTGTTTTCCTTCATCAAACACCACAACAAAATCATTTATTGAAGAATTAAGATAATCAAAAATTGACGACCTAAAATCACCAAGATAACAAGATAGCAAATCTAAACTATATCCTCTATCTTTAAGTTCAAGTCTTGAAACAATCTCGTCAATTTGAGCATTAAAAATAACATTTAAGTCAGCATCATTATTATCATGTTTTTTTAATTTTTCAACTTGAACTTTTAAATTATCAATTTCTTCATTTGTTAAAAATAAATCAGTAAACGGACAAATACTTAGTTTCTGCTCATCTTTCGTCCCTTTTTGTGAAGCAATATCAAAAACTTTTATACTTTCAACTTCTCTATCAAAAAAATCAATACGAAAAGGATTTTCCTCATTCACAGGATAAATATCAAAAACTTCACCACGCCTAGAAAATTGACCTTTTTCATAAATAAGTTCTTCTCTTTTATAACCTGCTTCAAGAAGCAAGTTTTCAAGTTCAAGATGTTCAAACGAATCACCCACTTTAACATTAATAATATGCTTTTTAAAATCTGAAATTGAAGGCAAATATGAAAATAAAGACTCAACACTTGCAACAACAACATCAAAGTTTTTTTTCAAGATATTATATAGTGCAAAAGTTCTTTCAGAATAAAGTTCATTTGATTGTGATTTTTTATAAATAAAACTATCTTGAATGGCTCTTAATCCAACAGTTTTAAGCCCCATTCTTTCAAACTCTTCACGAGCAGTGCCAAGTGAAATATTATCCGCAGTTAAATATAAAATCTTTTTACCAAAACTTTCACTAATTGCAGAACGCATAGAATTTTGCACACCAAAAATTGAGCAGGATTTTCCTGCCCAAACACTTTCAAATAATTTTTTGTAGTTTTCAGATGAAAACACTAAGTCCAAAAATTTGCTATCTGCCATATTATGTTCTATCCATTAAATTTTGACATAACTATATCAATTTTTTCTCCACCAACAATTTGCAAAACAGCTTCAGTTGCTTTTTCAAGACCCTGAACTTGTTCATTTGTCATACGCATTTTAGATAACACAAAATCTGCAAGGTCTTGATGTTCATTTTTCTTTCCAATACCAACACGAATCCTATTAAAATTCTCACTCTTTGTTTCTGCAATAATGCTTTTTAATCCATTATGAGTTCCTGCTGAACCACTTTTCCTAATACGAATTTTAGAAGGCTCTAAATCAATATCATCTAAAACAACCACAACATCAGAAATTTCTATATCAAACTTTTTCATAAAACTTTTGACAGCTCTTCCACTTTCATTCATATAGGTTCTTGGTTTCGCTAAAATAAAAGTTTCATCTCCATCTTTAAACTTTCCATAGTCAGCATCACAACCACGCTCACTAAACTTAACATCAAGTTTTTCTGCAACCTTGTCAAGAACCATAAAACCAGCATTGTGATTTGTGTTTTCATATTCTTTTCCAATATTTCCAAGCCCAACTATAAGTTTCATAATTTCTCCCCTAAATGAACATTTCTTGAAATGCTTTTATTTGAAGGTATCTTCACATTTTCATCAATTTTACAAGCCACAACTTTGGAATTATGACCAATCTCTGTGCCCCTTGAAACAACAGCAGGTGTTTCATCACCCAAAATTACGCAAAATCTACCAATTGAAACATCTTCTGCAATTCTTGCATTGTCAAGACTTGTGCACTCCAAAATGTTGCTGTTAGACTTAACTCCTGAACTAATCATAGTAACTTTGCTAGCAACATTACAATTATTACCAATAACACTGCCATCTATAACACAACCAGCTCCAATCACTGTTCCGTCTTTAACAACAGAATTTAAAATCATTGAACCTTCACCAATTTTTACATCACTGCCAATTTTAGAATTTTTAATAAGCACATTTTCGAGCACTTCTACATTATTTCCAAGAACAGAGTTTCCAAGAATCGAAACATTTGTTGAAATTTTGCTTGCATAACCAATTTCCACATTTGCATCAACAGAAATTAAATTGGCATTATCAAAAAACACTCCGTTTTGGTTATGGAACTTCACGAGTTTATTAAAAAGATATTCCCTTGCAAGTTCAAGATCTTCTGTGGTTTTAACTTCAAAAAAATCATTTGAAGAAAAATCATATGTGTCAATAGAATAAATTTCATCAACATTTTTGATGTATTCATTTCTAAACACATATCCTTTTTTTAGTTTCAATGCGTTCATGTGACGAACCGAAACAAAACCAAGCAAATCTTTCAAATGCTGTTTGTTTACAAGTGGAGTGTTTGCATAAAGCACAACAGAATATTCTGCACCATTCAAGTAAGGCTTGATTGTGCTGATAATTTCGTCTTCATTGCATCTTAAAACCATAGGTTGTTTGTCGCAAGCACGAGCCACCCAGTTAAGCAAACTAGTTCCGCAAATATCATATTCATAAATATTTTTTTCAAGTCCTGAGAATGTTTGTTCACAAACAATAAAAAAGTTTGCTGAAATATTTTCATCAACATCAGCCCTAAATTCAGGTTGTTCATTCAAAATAACAACATTATCTACAATTTCTTCAATAATTTCTTCCATACTTAAAAGTTTATTTATTAATCAATAGTTTGTCAAGCATGCGAAAAAATTATAAAAAAATTGTTTAAATTAACGCTTATTTTTAAAATATTCTGACACAATTTTTGAACATTCTTCTTCAAAAAATCCACCAGCAATATTGGTTTTATGATTAAGATTAGATTTTTCAGCAATTTCACTCGCACTAATTGAACCATTTTTTATGTATGCACCAAAGTATAAGTTGTCAATTCTAGAATTTAAAATTGCTCCCATACACATAACACAAGGTTCCAACGAAACATAAATGTCACAACCAACAAGTCTAAAATCATTAAGTTTTTTGCAAGCCTTTTGAATTGCCAAAATTTCAGCATGAGCAGTAGCATCATGTGAACATTCACGCTTGTTAAATGCAGATGAAATAATTTTTCCCTCTTTTACAACCACTGCACCAACAGGAACTTCATCTTTTAATTCTGCCTTCAAAGCAAGGCCAATTGCTTTCTTCATAAATTTTTCTTCGTAACTCATTTTTCCTTAAACCTTACAAATGTATTATAAGCAAATTCAAGATCATTTGCAATGTTTTTGTTTCTTTCATAAATTGTATCCAAATATTTTTCTCCAATTGGATGAACAAGTTCATCACTTCCAACCTCAATTGTAAGCGATGGAATATGTAACTTTTGAACTAAAAAATCCTTAAAACCACCCGAACTCACTTGTTCAGGATTTTTAATTACATACCCAGTTGACTTGGAAAACTTTTCAGCAATAATACTGTCTCTTTCAAGGTCTTTTCCATTTTGAAAAAAATTAAAATAAATTTCTTCACCTTTTGTGTGATAAGAAACAGTAAAAAAAACATTCTTTGATAAAACATAATCAAGCAGACACCTTGTTTCTGGTTCACTTTCAGCAGTTTCACCTGCAAACCCAGAAGGTGCTGGCGACAAACTTCCAATATTAGTTTTAAATCTTGCGTCAAAGTTGTTGTTGATGTCAACACCTCTCCCATTTGCTTTCCAAAGCGAAAAATCAAAAGACCCTAGGTTCAAATCAATCAAAAACTCTCTCATTTGAAACGGAACTGAATCAATACCATTTTTCGAAAGCTCAACACCATCAGGATTCGCCATTAGAATAAAAGAAATATTAAAATCTTTCACAGCATCAAAAACACCGTCATCTAAATATTTACAAAGTAAATCCGTAGTAATATTCTCTCTGGCATGAACAGATGCAACAAAAATTGCAGTGGCAAGATTTGTATCCACATTTCTTTCCACTGCAAAAATTTTTCTTCCAAACAAACTTTCTCCAATAACCAAAACATTGTATTTTCTTTCGTAAACTTCAATTTTTGATAAAAGAGATTGATAATCCATTAAACAACGCCAAAACCAGTTAAAAGCGACCACAACCAATCAAACAATAAGTAGGCACCAGAAAGTGCAAACATAATAACAACTGAAATAGGAAGTGACCTAATTTTCTTATCATTTTTAACTTCTTCGCTCTTTCCACGAATAGTTTCATCTTCTCCGTTTACTTTTTCACCTTCAATAGTCATTGTTGTTGAGGTTTCATTTCCATCAACATTAATAACAGTGTTTCCATCAACAGGTGCAGCAGCCTTAGAATTTGCAACTTCATCTTCTTTAAAAAGCATAATCATTAATTTCTTTACAACCAAATAACCAACAATTGCAAGCACAATGGTGATAACCAAACTAAACAGCAATGAACCAATAGTAACAGGAGTTGGCTCCCCAGGTACAATATTCACAATGCCAGAGTTAACAACCAAGTTTAACAAGTAAGACATAGTAACTGAAATAAAATTATTAAAGAAGTGAATGATAACACCAAGCCATAAGTTGCCTGTTTTAAAGAAAATAATACCAATAATCGCACCAATAATAAATTGATGAACTGTTTGTTCTGGTGAACCATGCATTAAAGTAAATATAATTGAAGAAATAACAACTGCTATTTTAATTCCATATTCTTTTAGTCCAGAAAGAATTGTTCCACGGAACAAAAGCTCTTCACAAAATGCAGGAGTTGCACAAGAAATCAAAACATAAACCAAATATTTCCAGAATGAATCGATAACAATATTTGGAAGTTGTTGTGAATATCCACAAAGTTGTAATAGTTCCAAAAATGTGCTTGTGATATTTCCAAAGAAAATCAAACAAACAATAGAAATTGCAAAACAAATCCAAATAACTTTTCCATTAACTTTTTTCTTTAAGCCCGATGCCTTAGTAATATCAATTTTTCTATTAAGTGCAACGGTGATTGCTGCAAGAGCAAACATAGCTTCCAAAAGGAATGAAGCAAGATAATAAACAAAAACATTTGCTTTAAACCCAACAGGAAGAACTTGATAAATTTGAAGAAAAATAAAGTTGTAAATGATAAAAAGAATCGAAGCAAGAGATGCTTCAAACACTCCAAATTTACTTTTCTTACCAACTTCCAAACTATTCATTTTCAATAAATTCCTCATTTAAAATAAAATTATTTCCATGCTTTTTCGCAAATGATAATCTAATAACAACATCATTGTCAAGGGTTAAGCCATGACTTTGAAAGAAATTTGCGTAATTCAAGAATGCTTTTTCATTAGTATTATTATTTTCGGAAATATGCGACAAAATAAAACATTTTGTTCCAAGTTTATAAAGTTTAGATGCAAGTTCAATAGATTGCAAATTAGACAAATGTCCAAACTCACTTTTAATGCGTTTTTTTACAAGATATGGATAGTGTCCATGGTCAATCATTTCTTCATCATAATTTGATTCTATAAAAACCATCTTTACACCAGAAAGTGCTTCCACAACAGAATTTCCAGCAAACCCAGCATCAGTAATAAATCCAACTTTTGCATTGCTACCATGCACATTTGCAACAAACCCAACAGTATAAATTGCATCATGTGAAAGTTCAAAAGGACAAAACTCAATTTCTCCAACACAAAATTTTTGGTTTGAAAAAGTTTTAAGTTTTCCATCTTTAAAATTTATGTTACGAATAATATTTGAACTAACCAATTCTTCATGAACAAACACATCAAAATCAAATTTTCTTGCAAGTACTTCAAGCGACTTAATATGGTCACTGTGCTCATGAGTGATAAGAACGGCATTTATATCTTCAAGTTTTTCACCAATATCAAATAATTCCTGTCTAATACGTCTTTCGCTAATACCAACATCAATTAAAACTTTGCAAGTGCCATACTCAATAAAAGTAGAATTACCTTTACTTCCCGAAGCCAAATTAACAATACGCATAATTTCTCCTAGCAGATAAATTTTAGCACAAAATTAACAAAAAAGGAAGAAATTAATGACAATAATTTAATTTATGCTTGAAATAATTGTAGTACCATTTAAAAACCCTTCAAAGAAATTTTTTAAATCCTTATGACAAGCACTTTCAAAAGCATCATAAAAGTTGGTTTTTGTTGCAATTTTGAACTTGTTACTTTTGTAATATTTTTGAAGTCCAGACAAAAGTTTTCCTTCACCAACAGCATCACTCAAACAGTCAAACATAATCACACCTTTGATGTATACCATGTATGAATATTCATAATCATTTTGATATTCATTGACTGCAAGATTCATTTGTGTATTAACTTCACCACGAATAGTTTGAATTACATCAACATACAAAAGATAACTTGATAATGCACTAGAAACAAAATCATCATACGTTATGCCATACTTTGGATTATTTTTAAAGAACAACGCAGATGAATATTCAGCCAGAGATTCGTCAAGCCAAGCTTCTGTCACTTCGTTATTTCCCACTGTTGAATACCACCATTGGTGAGCAATTTCATGAACAATTACCTTTTGATATTCACTTTCATCATCAATAGCATCAGAAATATAGACAACATTTGGATACTCCATTCCACCATAAATAAATGGGGTTTTTACGACAGAAAGTGAATTGTATGGATACTTACCAAATGCCTTATTAAAATATTTTAGTGTATCCACTGCTAATGATAAATTTGCATTAAGGTCACTGTCATAACTATAACCCATATATGAAACCAAAACTCCATCAACATTTGTGCTAACAATTTCTGATGAACTAGACAAACATAAAGCAAAGTCACGCACCGCTTTTGCTGAAATTGTTGCCGTTGAAATCCCAGCATCTGATTTTACATCAATTTTTCCAGTTGAACAAAGTTTGTATTTTTCTGGATATTTCATTTCAACTTTATAGTTTGAAATATCAGAACAAAACGGGTCACCTGTTGAATAATATGGTGAAAGTTGAAACTCTCCATTTTCATAGTTACATAAAATTGGATACCAGTTTCCAAGATTAATATTGCCCTGATAAAATCCAAGTCTGTGAGTACAATTTGGAATAGTCAAAATAAATTCAATCACAATTTCAACAGTCTTTTTATTAGTAAGTTTAAAACCAAGATTAATCTTTAAAATATCTTCGTCTTCACCAGCAAGTTTATGATTTTTTATCTCACCATTAACTTTCACATTTATAATATTAAGGTCACCATAACTTAATCCATTCGGAAAACAAGTAGCCATAGTAAGAGCAGTGTATGGCTTTATTGTAGCATCTTCACGAAATGCTCGTGGATATAAATGTAAATAAATTTCTTCAAGGTCTGTGCCAGTGTTGTTGTAAAAGTAAATAACTTCACTTGCAGTTATTTCTTTTTTCTCATCATCAAGACTTGCAGAAATTGCATAAGTTGTTAAATTTTTTGAAACCTTGTCAACTTCACTTGACGAACAACCCACAAAGCCAAGTCCCACAAAAACAACAAATATTGAACAAAAAAATAAATAAAAAAACTTTTTCATATCAGCCTCATTTAAACTTATGCTCAAATTTTACTAATTATGAAAAAGTTATATTTCTCTTTTAATAATTTAAAAAACTTTCAATGGTTTTAAGAGCTTCCTCTCTAAAACAAGATTTAAAATGTCCAGGATAAAGAACATCAAATTCAGTTTCTTTCAATTTTTTTAAACTCTCAGCCATTTCAATTTCACTGCTGTCATCAAGATCAGTCCTTCCAATATTACCATTAAAAAGAGTATCTCCTGAAAACAAGTTTCCATCAATAAGAAGTGAAACACCATCTTTTGTATGTCCAGGCGTTTCAATAATTTCAATATCAAAACTTCCTAAATGTAAAGTTCCATCATAATGTTTAATCTTAGCATTAGTCATATCAATACGAAAATCATTATGAAGCATAAAAGATGCGTTAAGCCTACTGTTTGAAAAACGATTTTCTTGACCACTCGAAATATAAATATTTGTATCAAACTTTTTAATATATTCTTCCAAATTCCATACATGGTCAAAATGAATGTGTGTAATCAAAATTGCAAGCACATTAAGACCTTGAACTTCTCTTTCCACATCATCAACATCAGCACCAGCATCAATAATAATCGCTTCATTTTCATTTTTCAAAACATAAGTATTTTGGTCAAATAAATTTCTTAAAAATTTAGATTTAATAGTAACAACTTCCATAATTCCCTCATTAAGATTATGACAAAAAATGCAATAAAGTTAATTTATTGCATAATTATTTTTGCTTTTTTCCTTATTTTCTTTTTCATTGCTCTTGTTTTCTTGTTCTAAAATTTTTTCATATTCTTCATCACTAACAAGTCTGCAACCTTTCTCATCACAAATATGCTTCATATTTTCTCCATCATTTTTCTTTTTTATTAAAATTTATTTTATCTCGAACAACATAAAGTGGTCGGTTTTGAACTTCACTATAAATTCTTGAAATATAAATATTTGAAATCCAATTAATAATAAAACTCATGCCAAAAAGTAACACCACTGTTGGAAAAAGCCAAGCCACAAGCGGCATAACAATTTTACAAACAGCAAGAACAATAAAAGTAATAAATGTAAGCATTGATATAACTGATAAAGTAATCCCTGCTTTAAGTGGAATTGAAAGTGGATAACTGCTGTTTGCCACAATTCCATTAGTTGCAAGTTTAAACAATTTTTTTACTGTATATTTTGTTTCGCCAGCAACTCTTGGTTTACGTTCAAACTCAACAAATGTTTGTTTAAACCCAACCCATTCAGTCATACCACGCAAAAACCTATCACGTTCAGGCATTGAAACTAAAACATCAACAACCTTTCTGTCAAAAAGTTTAAAATCTCCACAATTTTTAGGAATTTTAAGTCCAGTAATCTTTTCAAAAAATTTAGTATATACATTTGATGTTTTCTTTTTAAAGAAAGACTCTCCTTTTCGTACAAGTCTTTTACCATGCACAACATCAAAACCTTCTTTCCATTTTTCAATCATAGGAAGAATTGCTTCAACAGGGTCTTGTAAATCCACATCAATGTCAATAACAGCATCACCTGATGCCTCTTTAAACCCAGCAAGAATCCCCGCCTGTTGTCCAAAATTTCTTGCAAAGTTAATAACCCTCACTCTCTCATCTTTTGATGCAAGTTCCTTCAAAATATCTTCTGTTTTATCACGACTTCCATCATTAATAAAGATAATTTCAAACCTATCTTTGGTTTGTTCCATAACAGGTATAACAGCATCATAAAAAGCATTAATTGTTGCTTCTTCATTAAAACAAGGAACAACAATAGAATATTTAACCTTTTCCATCTTTTCTCCTTAGATTACTTTAATTATTCATTTTTTAATAAGTGTTTGTCAAGTAAAACGAAAATATAATAAAATAGCATAAAATAATTTGTATGAATGTTGCTGGCAAGTTTATAATACACTCATGAAAGAAAATTTAAAATATGAAATTTTGTTCTTTGACCTAGACGACACACTTATTGACAATCATAAAAACATTGAACATGCTTTTAAAGTGGCAACAAAATTTTTAAATAAGCCTTATAACAAAACAGAACTTGAACGTTGGTTTAATCATGAAGAAACATATTGGAAATCATTCACAAAAGGTGAACTGAAAATTCCATACAGCACTGATGATGAAAGGTATATCCCCTATGTTCGTGCTCTTAGGTTTGTATATTTTTATGATAACAAAATCTCGATTGAAACCGCCCACGAAGCAAATGAACTTTTTATAAGCCAAATGAAAACAATAATATATGAAATTGATGGTGCAAGCAGGTTGCCACATACAAACTTGAAACAATAAATTCAGCAAAATATATAAGTGGCTATTTTTCAGCTGATTTAACAAAAGCAAAAGTCAGCAAGCCAAACAAAATATATTACGATGAACTTTTAAATTTTATTAACTTTCACGATAAATCAAAAATCCTAGTTATTGGCGACTCACTTTACTATGACATACTTGGTGGACAAAACAGTGGCATTGACACATGTTGGTTCAATAAAAAAGGTAATAACCTTGAAAATGGTTATCACCCAAAATTTATAATAAACTCTCTCAAAAAACTAGAAGAAATATTACTTTAATTTTTAAAATCTTTTTTGCTCATATATTCTTTGCTAGACTTCGACTTTTTAGTGGAAGTCTTTTTTAGTTCATCATCACTAATTTTATTTCTTTTTTTAGTTAAAACTTTATTTTCCTTGTCCTGAATTTTCTCAATCTTTTTAACATTTCTAGCCCTTTTCAAAACATTTTTGTCAGTATTTTTAGATGTTCTTTTAGGTTTAGAAAGTTTTAAATTTTTCTTTTCAATATGATATAAATATTTTTCATAAATTTCTTTTACACAATCGTCCCAAGAAACATAAAGGTCACGAAATGCTCCGTCACTGACTTTTTTGTAAAGTTCATCGTCCTCTAAAATTTCCATAATTTTGTCAGCAAATTTTTCAGTGGTTGGTTCACTCAAAAATCCATTAACATAATCAGTAACAGTTGCACTAGTTGCCGAACCTTTAAGAAAAATTGTTGGAGTCTTTTGAGAAGCCGCTTCAATTTGAACCAAAGAACTTGCATCATACATTGAAGGAAACAAAAATAATTTTGCTCTTAAATATATAGCTTTCAAAAGTTCCCTGTCCATAATTTTACCAGTAAAGATAACATTGTCTGCAACACAAGATTCTTCAACAGCAACTCGAAAATCCTGCATATCTTGTCCATCACCAACAAAAATCATTTTGAAATATTTTGTTTTAAGCTTTTTAAGTGACTCTAAAATAAAATAAATATTTTTAAGTGCATTAATTCTTCCAACAAATAAAAACACTGGCATATCATCAGGTAGATGAAACTTTTCATTAACCATTTTGATTGCTTCCACTTCATTTTCAATCGGCAAAAAGTCTGTACCATTTCTTTGCACAAGTGGCAAATGCTTTGCACCATACTCTTTAAAAATTTCTGAAATTTTTGGATTAACTCCATAATACTCATCACACTCATTAAACACCCTCATAATTTTTGCAAGCATAAAATTTGTAAGTGAAGTGTTCTTTGTTGCACGATAAAAATCTTGTTTAAATTGTGAGTGCATAGTTGCAATCACAGGAATTTTATTTTTCTTAGCATAGTCAACTCCAATTCTTCCAACAGAAAATGGAGAGTGAATATGAACAATATCAAGTTTAGCGTTAGCCAACTCTTTTCTAAATTTGAAATCAAGCGAAGGCAGTGGCAAATCATAGTCCAAAAAAGAGAGTGATAATCTTCCACAACGAACAACTTTATAAGGAAAAGTTTTTGTACATTCTTCTCTACCTTCAACAGTAAAAACAGTTACATCACAAAACTCAGACAATCTTCTTGCATAATTGTCCACAACCATAACAACCCCATCAGCAAGTGGGAAAAACGCATCACAAAACAATCCAATTCTAAGTCTTTTATTTTCATTAAATTCAATTTCTGACATCTCAAAACCTAACAATCATATTTTATTTTTCTTATATTTAATCTTAACATTTCCACTCAAATAATGTCAACAAAATGATAATTTTATTAATTTTTTAAACAAAAAATACAAAACAAATTTGTTAAAAATAATTTATCATTTTAAGAAATACATTTTTATGCAGAATTATTTTAATGTTATATCACTGTTTGTTAAAATCTTAGCAACAATATCTGCTCTTTTGTTCGTTTTTAAAACAAATGCACAAGAAATATATATGTCATTTATTTCTGTACTTCGATAATCAGCCCAAAAAACTTCACCTTCAACATTTCTCGGGTCGCCAAATTCAACACATTTCACAAGCTGATAATCACTCGCCACTTTATTAAATTTTACACCTTCAAAATACAAATATTCAGAAAAATGATTTCCTTCCTCAAATTCTTTTTTCACACCACCAAAGTAAATCAAATTATCACTAGGTATCACAACCAAAACTTTGTGTCCGCTAAGCAAGTATTTAATATATTCATCAGTCGATTCTTCGGTAACATAAACAGTTTTTGATAAAACAGAATAAATCTCACCAAAAATTATAATATCTTGATTCTCTTTTAAATTTAATAAATCCATTTTTATCACCTACCATTTCATCATACCACAATTTTCCCATAACCTCAAAACAATCAATGATAAATAAAAATTAATTATGTAACAAAATTAAACTAATTGTACCACATACATTTTTTTGTTAAACTTAATTACATTTTTATCAAAACTAGGTTGAAATAATTAAACTTATCATTTATACTTTAATATATTAATAGTAAAAGAATTTTGGAGAATTGTATGAGTTATTTGTCATTAAAAAATGTCACAAAAGAATATAAATCAGAGGCTGGCACATTCAAAGCTCTTGACAATGTTACATTCGACCTTGAAAATGGAGAGTTTGTTGTTATTCTTGGCCCAAGTGGTGCAGGTAAAACCACTCTTTTAAATTTGCTTGGAGGAATGGATAATGCAACTTCTGGCTCAATAGTTCTCGATGACAAAGATATCTCAAAATTCAATAAAAAAGATTTAACTTTATACAGACGCACAGATGTTGGCTTTGTATTTCAATTCTACAATTTAATGCCAAATTTAACTGCACTTGAAAACGTTGAACTTGCAACCGAAATTTGCAAAGACGCATTATCTCCAACAGACATATTAAAAAGCGTTGAACTTGGAGATAGACTAAAAAACTTTCCTGCCCAACTTTCTGGTGGCGAACAACAAAGAGTTTCAATTGCAAGAGCAATTGCAAAAAATCCAAAACTTCTTTTGTGCGACGAACCAACTGGTGCACTAGACTATATAACTGGAAAAACAATTTTAAAATTATTATATAGCGTTTCAAAAGAACAAAATAAACTTGTTATTGTCGTAACACACAATCAGGCTTTAAAAGATATGGCAGATAAAGTCATACACATCAAAAATGGATACATTGAAAAAATTGATGTAAATAAAAAACCAAAACCTATCATGGAGATTGAGTGGTAATGAAAGCATATTTAAAATCAACAGGTCGAATGTTTAAAAGGCAACTTACAAGATTTTTAACAATCGTTGCCATAATTTTCGTAAGCGTTGGTTTAATGGCAGGCATCGGCGAAGTTCAAAACAAAATTGACTTTGCAATAAAAGATTATTATCAAAGTCAAAATGTTCCTGATTTAATAATAAAAAGCAAAAAGATGACTGGTTTCTCACCAGAAGAAATCTCATATTTGCAATATAAATTTGGAACAGATAACATTCAAACCAGTTTTTCGTATGACACTAAAATAGATGACGAAATCATTCGAATTTATAATTACGAATTAAATAGCAACATCAACAAACTTGAACTGCTTGAAGGAAACTTCCCAACTTCTGATTTAGAAGTTTTGGTGGAAAGAAAAACCGACGGAATAAAAAGTTATGAAGTTGGTGACAAAATAAATCTTAGCAATGGTTTTATCGAAAAACAATACACCGTTTCAGGAATTGTGAGAAACCCATTAATCATTCACAAAGTTAAAGAACCAAGCACATCTTTTGAAAATGAACACATTGATAAAATAATATATCTAAACAACACTTCATTCATGCCAATCAAAATAACAAATGATGTTTATGTTAGTCTTGCAGATCGTGAAATTTTCAATTCATATAGCAAGACCTATAAAACACAAATTGAAGAATTAAAATCAAGCATAGAACTCAGTGATGTTGTAGTTCTTTCATTATATGAAAACTTTGGACTTTATTCAATGCACGAGTTTGCTGGAAAAGTTGGTAAAATCGCAATCATATTTGTAATATTCTTTTTGTTGGTAACAGCACTTGTAGTTTTTTCAACGATGACAAGACTTCTTGATGAAGAACGCTCTCAAATTGCTTGTTTAAAAACACTAGGCTATTCAGATGTTTCAATCGTTGGAAGATATCAAATTTTCATATCACTTGCATCAATCATTGGTGGACTTATGGCACTTGCAGTCGGAAATGGAATCACTAAACTTCTCTACTCCGCATTTGACATACAATATGCAATGCCACCATTTCCAAAATCAGTTCCATTTTTCTATTTCCTTTTATCTTTCTTAATAATTTTAACTTCCGCATTAGTAGTAACCACTCTTTCAGGCCTCAAACTCATAAAGAACAAACCAGCAGTTTTGCTCACACCAAAAGCTCCTCACGCTGGTAAAAAAGTTTTAATGGAACGAATACCATTTGTATGGAATAGTTTAAGTTTCAAATATAAATCAAGTTTTAGAAATGTATTTTTATTCAAAAGCCGTTTCTTTATGACTGTTGTCTCAATCATTGGTTCAACTGTATTGGTTCTTTCAGGACTCGGACTTCTCGACAACGCACTAAAAACTGAAAATTCCGACTCACTAATAATGATAGCAGCCGTGCTAATAGTTTTTGCAGGACTTCTTTGTGCTCTTGTAATATACAATATCACCAACATAAACATTAGTGAACGTAACAGAGAAATAGCCACACTTATGGTGCTTGGCTATTCAGATAAAGAAGTAAGTGGCTACATTTTCCGTGAAATCTACATCATGAGTTTCATCGGAGCAATACTTGGTGTACCTCTTGGGCTTGGATTTTTAGAATTTGTATTCAATTTCATCTCATTCGGCTCAATATCAAATGTAAATTGGTGGACATGGATAATCACCCCAGTAATTACAATCATCTTCACCACCATTTCATCAATGCTACTATATAAAAAGATAGTAAAAACCAACATGAATGAATCACTAAAAACACTTGATTAAAATAAAAAGTCTACAAATTGTAGACTTTTTTATTCCATATCAAAATTTTTCTCGACAACATTTCTATATCTTCCGTTATAGTCCACCACAAAACTAAATCCGTGCCTTTCATAAAATTTTCTAGAATAATTTTCATACTTTCCAATTGGGCAAAAATGTCCTTCAATATAAGAAACACCAACTCTTTTCAAAACAGATTCCATTTTTCCAATCAATTTGTGTCCAACACCCACACCTTGAAATTTTTCATCATCAGTCAAAATAGCAATATAATTTAGATGAGCAGAACGTAAATTTGGATAAATTTTATAATGCACACAACCAATTTGCTCGCCACTTTCAAGATAAGCATCAATAGAAAAGAAATTTGGAGCACCAGGAAAATCTTCTTTTTGTTTTGTATATTTGTAAACTATCGGAAGTCCAAGTTTGTTATCTGCATCAACTTCAAAATTGTCTGTCAAAAGCCTAAGAAATTCAAATCCTTCATCTTTACCAAATTTGCTAATAATACCAAACTCTGTTGAATAGTCTTTTTTAACAAGTTCTAAAATATTATTTTTTGAAAGTTCAACAACCATAATCTCACCAAACTAAATTATTTTTTATCAATATTAATTTTATAAAGTCTTTGAATCCTAGGAGAAAGAAATGTATCAATTTCACCAACAAACTCCCAACCATATTTTTCATACAAACCAACATGTTCTGTATAAATGTAAATTTCATACAAACCAATCTTTTGTGCAACACTAAGTGCCTTTTTAAGTAACATATTCACCAGTCCATTTCCACGATATTCATTTTGTACAAAAAGATTTGCAACATAAGGATAAATATCTGGACGCACTTCAAGGTCGTGCATTGTCACCTGACACATCGCAACTTCTTCATTTTGCTCATTAAATGCAACAATCGTGAATGGCAAACTGTTTTTATTAAAAGAATGTTGCATATAATGTTCAACCCACTCTTTTGATTTACCCTCACTCTTTCCCCACCAATTAAACATCCAATCGCAAAGTTTATCAAAATTAATTTTAGTGTAATCAGTAACTTGTTTAACTTTAAATTTCATATTCATCACCAATAAAGTTTTTATTAAATTCCCATATTTTGTTATTATACATTTTAACATAAATATAATGAGTAAACAACTAAAAAGAAAAATCAAAAAATCGAACCTTTGATAAAGTTTGACAACACCACTAAAATAATTAAAATAAAATTATAAGAAATTTATGCGAATGTAGTTTAGTGGCAAAACATGGGCTTCCCAAGCTTAGGTCGTGGGTCCGATTCCCATCATTCGCTCCAAAGTTAAATCAAAACAACCAATAAAAAAGGAAAAATATGAAAGTTTTAATCGCAACAAAAAATCAAGGAAAAATTGAAGGTGCAAAGAAAGCACTTTCACATTACTATGAAAACTTTGAAATCATTGGCATACCAACTGATTCAAATGTAAGTGACCAACCAGTAAACAGTGATATCTTGCTTGGTGCAAAAAATCGTGTTAAAAATTTAAAAACCTATGCCAAAGAAAATAATATTGAAGCAGACTTATTTCTTTCAATAGAAAGTGGCATTCACAACTCTCTTGGCAGATGGATGATAACAAACATTGCAGTCATTGAAAATAATAAAGGCTTTGAAAGTTATGGAACAAGTGCTTCATTCCCTGTTCCTGATAGGCTTGTTGACGAAATTATCAAAACAGATTTAAGTCAAGTCATGAACACAATTTTTTATAAAGATGATGAAAGACACAATCATGGTGGTGGAATACAACTTTTAACAAAAAGCGTAATATCAAGAATAGACTTAACAGAACAAGCTTTCATCATGGCACTCACAAAACTCTTAAATCCAAGTTGGAACTAAAAAATATTAAGGAGAAAATATGAAAACAGCAATCATCACAGGAGCAAGCGACGGACTTGGCAAAGCCATCGCAAAAACTTTAATCGACAGTGGAATGAAGGTTATAAATATTTCCAGGTCAAAATCTGATGTAGAAGGAATTGAAAATATCACCTGCGACCTTTCAAGTGAAAAAGATATTGAAAAAACAATCAAAATTATAAAAGAAAAATATTCAAATTTTGATGTACTCATCAATAACGCAGCCATTGTGGGATATTCAAAACTCAGTGACCTAGAATACGAAAAATTTGAAAAAACATGGAAAATCAACACCATTGCTCCACTATATTTAATTGCAAAACTTTTCGACCTTATTGTTAAAAATGAAGCTGATGTGATTAATATTGGAACAACCCACAGTCAACATGCACACCCAGGTGTTGAAAATCAACTCGCCTATTGTTCAACAAAATATGGTCTTCGTGGTGGTTCATATAACATTTCGAATGAACTCAAAAAAACAAAAAGTAGACTCATTCATGTATACATGGGAGGCTTCCAATCAAAAATGCACGAAAAAGATTATGGAAATGTCATGACCGACCCAGAAAATTGGATGAAAACAACCGACCTTGCAGACATAATTAAATATTTAATAAATCTTCCAAAACAAATAGAAATCAGTGAAATAACAATCAACCGCAAAGGTCGTAGAGGTTAATATAAAATTAGCACAAAACAAAAAGAGAGATTTTATCTCTCTTTTTTATTTCACTTTCACAACAAGCTCGCCTTTTTCATCATCAACCACAAGCATAGACTTTGGTTTAACATCTTGTTCCAAAATAATTTTTGCCAAAGCTGTTTCCACATTAGACTGAATAAATCTTTTGAGTGGTCTTGCACCAAAAGTCACATCATAACCTTGATCAATAATAAGCAACTTTGCTTTATCAGTAATTTCCAAACCAATTTGTTTAGCATCAAGACGCTTTTTAACACTTTCCAAAAGAAGGTCAACAATCCCACCAATTTGTGATTTTGTGAGTGGTTTAAACATAATAATTTCATCAAGTCTATTCAAAAACTCAGGTCTAAATGTCGAACGAAGAAGTCCATTAACTTCATTTTCTGCTTCGCTTGAAATTGTCCCATCATCTTGAATGCCTTCCAAAATGAAATTAGCACCAAGGTTAGAAGTTAAAATAATGATTGTATTTTTAAAGTCAACAGTTCTGCCTTGACTATCTGTAATTCTGCCATCGTCCAACACTTGAAGCAAAATGTTAAACACATCAGGATGTGCCTTTTCAATCTCATCAAAAAGCACAACCGAATATGGTCTTCTACGCACTGCCTCAGTGAGTTGTCCACCTTCATCATAACCCACATATCCAGGAGGTGCACCAATTAATCTAGACACAGAAAACTTCTCCATATATTCGCTCATGTCAATTCGAACAATGTTCTTTTCATCATCAAACAAACACTCAGCAAGTGCTTTTGACAACTCTGTTTTACCAACACCCGTAGGTCCTAAAAATAAGAATGAACCAATCGGTCTGTTAGGATCTGCAATGCCTGCTCTTGACCTTAGAATTGCCTCTGAAACTTTATGTACTGGCTCATCCTGACCAATAACCCTTTTGTGTAAAAACTCTGCTAAATGCACAACTTTTTCTTTTTCGCCTTCTGCAAGTTTAGACACTGGTACACCCGTCCATCTTGAAACAATTCTAGCAATTTCTTCATCAGTAACTTTGTTTTTCAAAAGATTGCCATTTTTATTTTTCTCAATAAGTTTTTCCTGTTCTGCAAGTTCTCTTTCCAAATTAGGAATAGTGCTATATTGAAGTTCAGATGCCTTATTAAGGTCATATTCTTTTTTTGCAAGTTCCATATCAGCTTTTGCCTTTTCAAGACTTTCTTTGATTTTATTAACACTTTCAATAGCACCTTTTTCATTCTTCCACTTGGCTGTCATGCTGTCATACTTTTCTTTATAAGACGCAAGTTCTTTTTCAATCTTGTCAAGTCTTGCTTTTGAAATTTCATCTGTTTCTTTTTTTAGTGAAACTTGTTCAATTTGAAGTTGAATCATTTTTCTACTAACTTCGTCCATTTCAGTAGGCATTGAATCAATCTCCATTTTAATAGATGCACAAGCCTCATCAACAAGGTCAATAGCCTTGTCTGGCAAAAACCTATCAGTAATATATCTGTTAGAAAGCACCGCAGCCGAAACAAGTGCAGAATCCGAAATCTTCACACCATGAAAAACTTCATATCTTTCTTTAAGTCCACGAAGAATGGCAATAGTATCTTCAACTGTTGGCTCATTCACAATAACAGGCTGAAATCTTCTCTCTAATGCTGGATCTTTCTCAATATATTTTCGATATTCATCAAGCGTGGTCGCACCAATACAGTGAAGTTCACCACGAGCAAGAAGTGGCTTCAAAATATTACCTGCATCCATCGCACCATCACCTTTTCCAGCCCCAACAATCAAATGAAGTTCATCAACAAACAAAATAATTTTTCCTTCACTCTTTTTAACTTCGTTTAAAACAGCTTTAAGTCTTTCTTCAAACTCTCCACGATATTTCGCACCAGCCACCAAACTTCCCATATCAAGAGAAAAAATATCCCTATCTTTAAGAGAACTAGGCACATCACCTTTAAATATTCTAATTGCAAGCCCTTCTGCAATCGCAGTCTTTCCAACACCAGCTTCACCAATTAAAACTGGATTATTTTTAGTTTTTCTTGACAAAATTCTGATTACATTACGAATTTCATCATCACGCCCAATCACAGGGTCAAGCTTGTTTTTTCTAGCCATCTCAACCAAGTTTGTTCCATACTTTTTTAATACATCATAAGTATTTTCAGGATTTTCACTAGTCACTCTTTGATTCCCCCTAATGTTCATCAATGCCTTCAAAAATGAATCTTTTGAAATAGAATATTTTTTAAATAAATCATTAATTTCTCTGCTTGGTTTAAGCAAAAGTCCAAGCACCAAATGCTCAACAGAAATGAAATCATCTTTCATATTCTTCGCCTGTTTTTCCGCTTCAATAAGTGCTTGATTAAGGCTGTCAGACACATAAACCTGCGATTGCCCAGAAACCTTTGAAAGCCTGTTTACAAGCCTTTGAATGTCAGCCACCAAATCAGAAATATTCACTCCTAAACTCTTAAAAATTTCAAATGTAAGTCCGTTCTCTTGCACCAAAAGAGTTAAAAGCAAATGCTCTTGTTCAATCTGACTGTTACCATTTTCTGATGCCAACTGTTGCGAACTAGAAATTGCCTCCAATGATTTTTGTGTAAATTTTTGATAATCCATAATTCACCTCTTAAACTGATAACAAAAAATTCATCAGTAAATTCGCCTAGCAAAATTTAAACAACCAATTAAATTTTAACCAGACTACGCACCAACTATACATCAAAAAATTAGCACTGTCAAGCATAGAGTGCTAATTTTAAAATTTTTTGTACAATATAAATTTTCTTCCCAACCAAACACAAATAAAATTCTTTATCAAAACCGTTCATCACAATCCAATCGCTCACATAAAAACAATCTGCTAATCACACCCATATCAAGTATTTTTTGATAATAATGGTTAAGAAATAAT
This sequence comes from uncultured Clostridia bacterium, assembly GCA_947382485.1. GTDB lineage: Bacteria > Bacillota > Clostridia > Christensenellales > UBA1242 > RGIG1681. The sequence continues at coordinate 123,092 of CANCYS010000001.1, forward strand.
TTTTAAAACAGGTTGTAATTATAATCGAGAACAATTTAAACAATTAAGTAAACTGTCAGAGGTTAAAATATAAAAATACGGCAGTGATTATTGAAGAATAAGTTGATCAGCTGGTATTGAATTTCCTGAACTTACAAAATAACTTAGAATTAATACAATTTTGGTTGTTATCTTGGCTTAAATTTCAGTTTTACATATAGTTGTAGACATAACTTGGCTATGTATTCTTGATTATAAAGGAATTATTTGCTCAAAAATCTTTCCCAAAAATATAAAATTTATATCACAACAAATGGACCATCATCTTAGGCGAAGAGGTGGGGGTATGTTATTACCTCGTGGGTTGGAATGTAGTCTATGAATTCAATGTGGTTTGAATATTTCTTGGCGGGTTCTAGGTTCTCTTTGTTCGCAGTTCTGTTGTCGTGTGTTTTATTGTTTTTAGTGTCAAACTCCCCATATCCGCTCTCAATTTCTCCATTTCCAGACTCAAACCCCTCATTTTCCGTCAAAGGTTCGAATTCAGGTGCTCTACGCCCTTTTTCAAATTGAGAATTCGAGCCATATTTTAGAGAATGCTGATGGACAACATTGGAGTTCAAGTTTTTATGAACAGATTTGAATTGAGATTTTGAACCGCCTTTTAAATAACTTTGGTGAAAACAATGCTGATACGAATTTATATGAACCAGTTAGATTAACATTTCGAATTCTCTTTATAATAGCCTAAGAAAACCTGATATATATTTAAATAATTTACTTAGGGCTCAAAACAATATTTCTAACATCTATCATTAATTAACAACAAAAAATAAATATTAAAGTCACAAAAAAATTCTAGACATAATTTACATAAAAGTAAATGCTGTCTAGAATCTATTAATAATAATCAAAATATTTAATCTTTTCTAACTAGTCCAAACAAGAATCAAGTGCAGAAATAATACTTTCCTTATCCATTTTTTGTCCAATGAAAACAAGTTTAACCATTCGATCACCAACTTCTTCATCCCAATCTCTTTTGATGTCAGGATTTTGTTTTATATACATTGATTTTTCAGGTTCAGGTAAAGTATCAATCCAAACATCTGCTTGGAAAGAATTTGTTTGCGGACCAGCCTGTTCAAAAATGTACATATTATCATTATCATTTGAATACCACATAATGCCTTTTGTTCTAATGATATTTCTTGGCATATTATTTACAAAACTTCTAAATTTAGAACGCACGATTGGTCTTCTTCTATAATACACAAATGAACCTATACCATATTCTTCTGTTTCACCTTCACCATGATGGTGGTGGTGGTGATGTCCATGATGCTCATGATCATCATGTTCATGATTGTGTTCATCTTCATCATGGTTATGATGACTTTCTCCGTGTTCATGTTCGTGATGTTCATCTTCATGTCCGTCTTCTTCAACAGCCTTATCAAGTTCTTTCATCCAACCAGCAGACATACATGCGCTGTCAAAATCAAAAGAATTTGTACCCAAAATTTTACTTACAGGAACTTTACCAAACTCAGCTTCAATAATTTCTGCTTCTGGTTGAAGTTTTTTAATAACAGCTTTAACTTTATTCTTTTCATCTTCTGAAACAGAATCCACTTTGTTTAAAATTATTTTATTACAAAATTCAATTTGTTGAATAATCAAATTTTCAATATCTTCATCTTCAATGTTATCTTTAACAAGGTCATCACCCTCATTAAATTCTTTTGAAAGCCTAAGTGTATCAACCACTGAAACAACATTGTCAAGCCTGCAAATGCTTGGCAAGTTATATTGTTCACTTGCATCAGAAACCATTGTGATTGATTGAACAATGGGAATAGGTTCGCAAATTCCAGATGCCTCAATCAAAATATAATCGAACTTATTCATTGCAACGAGTTCCGCAATTTGTTTCATAAGGTCCTGCTTTAAAGTACAACAAATGCAACCATTTTGAAGCGGAACCAAGCTATCATCTTGTTGTGAAACAATATTTTCAGCCCCAATCAAACTTGCATCAATGTTAACTTCTCCAATATCATTAACAATAACTGCAACCTTATAGTTTTCTTTATTATTCAAAACATGGTTCAAAAGTGTAGTTTTTCCTGCCCCAAGATAACCAGTAAGAAGTGTAATAGGCACAACTTTTCTCATAATATTAAATCTCCTTATAATATCTTTTGATTAAATCTTAATTTCTCATATATTATATATCACTTTTAAATTTTTCCAAACAAAATAACCCAACTTTTAAAAAGTTGAGTTACATAATTTTATTAAATACAAAATAAAAAACGAGTGCATTAAATTGCATTCGTTTTTCTTCTTTTTTGTGAAGCGGATTTATTTTCCAACTTTTTGAGTTCTTCAACAGCCTTTGCGATAACATTTATAACTTTTTTTGTATCTCCCTCACAAACAGTATCAATGTTATCGAGTTTCTCTTGAAGCATTTGGCTACCAACAGGAGTGATGTTGTAATAAATTTCTCTTTTGTTAAACTTGTCTTTATGGCTTTCAATTTGACCATCTTTAATCATTTTTTTAGCCAAAATTGCAAGGTTACTCTTTGCAATATTAAGTTCAGCGATGATTTCTTTTGGAGTTACAACATCTTTGCGACTCAAAATATACAGAATTTGGTGTTGATTGCTGAAAATTCCAGCTTCTTCGCCTTTTCCTTCTGCAATTCTGTCAGAAATAAGTTTTAACTCAACAATACTTTTTGAAAATAAATTGCTTTCTTGTGTGTTTATCTGTTTCATGGTTTTAATTATAATTACATAACCCCTTTTGTCAACCCTTTTTCTAAAAAAAAATTATGAAATCATATCAAAACTTTCTTTTTGATTGAGACTTTTTCCAAATATTTCCAACAACCACAGCCATAAATGACTTCGAAAAAATCTTTGAAATACCAGCTAAAAATTTGTTAAAACCGCCAACAATAACAACTTTTTTCTTCTTTTTAAGTCCTTTAAGAGCCACTTTTGCCACTTTTTCTGGCGAAGCAGCAGAAAGCCTGCCTCCTAAACCCATTGACTTAATAGATTCTTTCATCTCTTTTGTTGTAGGTATTCCACCAGGACAAACTGTGCAAATTACAACATTTTTACCTTTAAATTCCACTGCAAGAGCCGTCATCATACTAGTTAAAAAAGCCTTAGTTGCAGCATAAACAGCCATATGAGGCATTGGATAACTGCTAGCAAGACTAGAAACTGTTAAAACTTCAAATTTTTTATTTTCATCACGCATTTTAATTAATTTTTGAGTTAAATCAAGTGTTCCGACGCAATTCACCTCAACTGCTTTCAAAATTTCGTCATCTTCAAACTTAATCATATCTCCTTCAATAATAACACCTGCATTATTAATTATTTTATTAATTTGAATATTTTTTTCATTAATAAAATTAACAAGTTTCAATCTATCTTTTTTATCAGCAAGATTGCATACAAAATCCAGCACTTTAACGCTATTAAACTGCTCTTTATTTTCTTTAATCAAATCATCAAGTTTACTTTTACTTGTTCCAACTAAAACCAAGTTTTCACCAGCACTTGCAATCATTTTTACAAATGCTCTTCCAAGTCCACCACAAGCACCTGTAATTAAAGTATATTTTTCCATAATAATTCCTTAATATTAAATTCTAAGTCCTTTTGGATATAAATTTTTAAGTCTGCCACCTGCAATTTTAACACCACCAATCACAAAACCCTTTGCAGTCACACAGCCATAACCCTTAAAATCTAAATCTGTTCTCAATTCTTCTCCATGTAAATATTTTTGTCTTTCACATTCATTAAGCTCAATTTTATTTTTAAATTTTTCGCCAAATGCCATAAACATTGCATGGTTGGGTTCAAATCTATCTTTTTTTATGCTTCCCATTTTAACACCAATAGACAAAAATCTCAAATCATCAAGCACAGTCTGAATATTTGAATCAAAGACCTTTGGCACTAAAAACACATTTTCTCCAACTTGAACAAAATATCCTTCAATTTTTTCGTTTAAATTTTCTTCAATAAATTTTAAAACTTTCTGTCTAGATGACCTTCCCATATCAAAAATTGATTTATAATGTTTTTTTGAATGCAAAGTAGAATTTTCTTCACTTCCAAGATTTTTAAAAACAGCGACAAATTGCCCTTCACCTTTGCCTGAAAACGGATAAAATTTTCTAGCATTTTCTTTCCACTCAAAGTCACAACTTGATGATTCAGTCACATTTTTTATCTCATTTGAAACATCTTGAATTTCATAGTTAAAATTATTCAAAAACCAATCAACAATTTTTTCATCTTCTTCATCAGAAAATGTACAAGTTGAATATACAAGTTTTCCGTTAGGTGCAACCAATTTTTGTGCAACACTCAAAATTTCTTTTTGCCTCAATTCACACATTAAAACGTTATCTTTTGACCATTCCAAAATTGTTTCAGGTGTTTTCCTAAACATACCTTCACCAGAACATGGTGCATCAACAAAAACATAATCAAAATAATGCTCAAAAGAAAGTAAATTTTCAGGTTTTTCATTCAAAATAACAACATTTTTAAAACCTTGCCTTTCAATATTTGAGTATAGAATTTCCGCTCTTGATGGCACCATTTCATTAGAAAACAAAATCGCATCATCACCAATTTTACAAGCAATCTGTCCAGACTTTCCACCTGGTGAAGCACAAAGATCTAAAACTTTCACATTTTCTTCAATTCCAGACGCACAAACAGGAACCATACTTGATGGCTCCTGACTATAAATAATTCCTGCCAAATGCTCAGGTAAGTTTCCAATTTTTTCATCAGATTGAAAGATAAAACCATTATCTGTAAAATCAATTTTTTCAATACCCAAATCAAAAACTTTTTCAAAATCTTGAATAGAAATTTTTTTGGTATTCACTCTAATACCTTTTACAGGTTTTTCCCTCAAAACTTGCTTATATCTTTCAAAATTTTCACCAAGTTTTTCTTTCATTCTTTCTTCAAATTCTCTTGGCAAAATAATTTCACTATTTTCCATAATAAAAATATTACAACAAAAAATAATTTAAGTCTATTTTTTTGAGTTATTTTAAATATTTTGCCTTTGATTATATGGACAAATAAAAAAAATAATGTTATATTATAAAAGTATTATTTTGTGTTTTTATTAAATAATTTATTTTTTTTTGCACAAAAGTTAGGAGCAATATATGGAAGAAAATAAAATCAGAAATGTCGCAATAATTGCACACGTTGACCATGGCAAAACAACACTTGTCAATGCAATTTTAAAAGAAGGTGGTGTTTTTAGAGAAAATCAAGCAGTTCAAGACAGAGTTATGGACTCAAATGCCCTTGAAAGAGAACGTGGAATCACAATTTTCAGCAAAAATGCATCACTCATTTATAATGATGTAAAAATCAATGTTGTTGACACCCCAGGACACGCAGATTTTGGTGGTGAAGTTGAACGTATACTTAAAATGGTAGACGGCGTTTTGTTAGTTGTTGATGCTTATGAAGGAACAATGCCACAAACAAGATTTGTTCTTGAAAAAGCATTGGCTTTAAATCACAAGGTCATTGTCGTTATTAACAAAATTGATAGAAAAGATGCAAGAATCAAAGAAGTTATTGATGAAGTTTTAGATCTTCTTTTAGATCTTAACGCAAGTGAAGAGCAACTTGACTCTCCTTTCGTTTTCTGTTCTGCAAGACAAGGCATTTGCTCACTTAGTGAAGACGAAATGGGAACAGACATGAAACCACTTTTAGATACAATTTTAACACATATTCCTGCCCCAACAAGTGAAGCAAATAAACCTTTCAAAATTTTAGTTTCTTCTTGTGAAGCAAATGATTATCTTGGAAAACTCGCTGTTGGTAAAGTTGAACAAGGTTCAGTAAAAGTTAATGAAACTCTCGATATTGTAAACTTCCATGATGAAAATAAACATAAATCTTTCAAAGTTACCAATATCTTTGAATTTCAAGGACTTAAAAAAGTTCCTGTACCAGTTGCTAATCCTGGCGACATTGTTTGTCTTTCTGGAAGTGATGAAGTCACAATTGGTGACACCGTAACATCAAAAGAAGATTTGTCACCTATCCCATTTGTAAAAATTAGTGAACCATCAATTGAAATGGAATTTTCTGTTAATGACTCACCTTTTGCAGGAACGGAAGGTAAACTTTTCACATCACGCCATGTACGTGATAGACTTATGAAAGAAGCCGTTCGTGACCTTTCACTCAAAGTTTATGAAACAGAATCTGCCGACAGATTTAGAGTTCTTGGACGTGGTGAAATGCACATTTCAATTTTAGTTGAAAACATGCGTCGTGAAGGATATGAATTTCAAGTTTCAATGCCAAAAGTTATCTACAAACAAGAAAATGGCGTAACACTTGAACCAATTGACAATCTTACAATTGATGTTCCAGAAACATGCGTCAGCACAATCATGGGTTCAATGGGTGTTAGAAAAGGTGAACTTCAAAACATGAGTCCAAAAGGTAGTAGAATTCGTCTTGAATTTAAAATTCCATCTCGTGGACTTTTTGGATATAAGAGCCAATTTTTAACTGAAACTAATGGTGAAGGTATCATGAGTTCAAACTTTTTTGGTTATGAACCATACAAAGGTAATATCACAACAAGAAACTATGGTGCACTCATTGCATATGAAAACGGCGAAAGTATTGTCTATGGATTATTCAACACACAAGAACGTGGAAGACTTTTGATTGGTCCAGGTGTCAAAGTTTATGGCGGTATGGTTGTTGGAATCAATCCAAAAGCAGAAGATATCGTAGTTAATGTTTGTAAGAAAAAACAACTCACAAACATTCGTTCATCATCATCAGATGAAGCACTTCGTTTAACACCAATCAAACCACTCACCTTAGAAGAAAGTCTTGAATTTTTGGGTGAAGATGAACTTCTCGAAGTCACTCCTGAAAATTTAAGAATAAGAAAGAAAATTTTAGACCACACTATGCGTGGAAGAGAAAATTTCAGAAAGAAGCAAGAAATAAATAATAAATAAAATAACAAAAGATTAATTTTTGGAGAAAATTGGTATGACACCATTCGATAACAAAAAATATAAACAGAAACAAAAACAAGAAATTTTGGAAAGAATCCAGCATTTTGATAAACTCTATATGGAAATCGGCGGAAAACTTTTCGATGACAACCATGCTTCCCGAGTTTTGCCAGGATTTGACCCAAATGTTAAAATGCAAATTTTAAAAGAACTTTCAGATGAACTTGAAATTGTTTTTTGCATCAACGCAAAAGACATAATTGCTGAAAAAGTTCGTAATGATAATGGCTTAACTTACGCCGAAGAACTTTTTAGACTTATTCATTTGATGAACGAAGAAAAACTTTCTGTTGCTGGTGTCAACATCACTTTCTACAAACCACACAAACTTGTTAAAGCATTCGAAAAAGAATGTAAACATCAAAAAATAAAATTTTGTAGGTCATATGTAATTGAAGATTATCCAAATGACATCGAAAAAATATTAAGCAAAAAAGGTTTTGGTAAAAACGGATATATTAAAACTACAAAAAAATTAATTTTAGTATGTGCACCAGGTGCAAACAGTGGAAAACTTCACACCTGTTTAAGCCAACTTTACAATGACAAAGTTCATGGCATAAGCTCAGGTTATGCAAAATATGAAACCTTCCCTGTTTGGAACTTGCCACTTGAACACCTTGTTAATGTTGCTTATGAAATGTCAACAGTTGATATTGGTGATGTAAATGAAATTGACACTTTCCATGAAAAAGCATATGGAATAAAATCTGTAAACTACAATCGTGATATTGAAGCATTTCCAATTCTTTCAAACATTTTAAATGCTGTATGTGGTGAAGATGTATATAAATCCCCAACTGAAATGGGTATAAATAATGTTGGTTTTGCAATAAAAGACGACCTTGCTGTTCAAAAAGCAAGTTTAGACGAAATTAAACGTAGATATGAAAAACATAAAACTAAATATTATAACAGACCAGAAGTTTTAGAAAGAAATGAAGAAGTAATGAACAAGGCCAATAAACTTTATAAAAAATTAACAAAAACTAATAAAAAATAATATAAAAAACAAGACGGAAATTCCGTCTTATTTTTTTACTTTTAACATTCTATTTCTTTACAATTTTAGAACTTTTTGGTGCAATAACAGTAATGTTCCTTGCAAGTTCAGAATTATCACCAACTTTCAACTTAACAGTTTTTGAATCTTCATTTTGTAATGTTTTTTTCATTTCATTTCTTTCAATAACAACCGTATCAAACTTGTGTTTAACAGGTTCACTATTTATTAGTTTTTTAGGTTTCAACTGCAAATTTTCTTCTAAATCCAAATCAAATGAACTTGAACTTTTTCTTGTAGGAACATTAAATTCAGGTTCTTTAATAGTCAAATTATTATCAATCTTTTCTTCATCACTTGAAACAACTTTGCTTTCCTTATACATCGCAGTGAACTCAACATTCTTCGAAAGTGTCATTCCATCTTCATAGTTTTTCCAACCAATAAATTCATTCACTTTATCATTTTCAACATGTTTTGCTGACATAACTGGTGCACTAATTGGTGTTCCAAAAATTGCGTAACCTTCACTAATAATAGTTTTTCCGTCATCATCTAAAAATTTGTATGAATATTTCTTTGGAACAGCCTTAAAAACAGCATATACATTTGTATCTTCATAAAAAGACATAGTATCTTTATCCCAGCCCACAAATTCATAAGCAAATTCTTTTGTTTCTTTTTTTGTTGGTTCAAGGTCATCAGGAACAGCTCCTGCCCCAACTTCAACATTATATGTTCTAAGGAGTGTGTCCCTGTCTTCATTGTAAAAATTAACAGTTACAGTTTTTACTCTTTGCAAGTAAATTGCTCTCACAATAGTATTCCCTCTGCTATCCACACAATTTTTATCCCAGCCAACAAATTCATAAGTAAATTGTTTATTAGGTGCTTTGCTTGGAACTGGCAAAAACTCTGTTCCAGAATAATTTCTTGATTTATCTGTATAAACAGTTTCAACAGGTGCATTGTTTGTCACTACATCGTTAAATCTATCAAAAGCACCATAAACATTTTTCCAAAAAGTCTTAAACAAATCAGCAAATGGACGTTTTTTAATTTCCACCCACCAAATTAAAACTGCCAAAAAAATCACTAAAAGTGATGCAATAACAGCAAGCACAACAACAGCTGGTGTGCTCAAAGTTTCTGAAAGCAACAAACTTGAAAACTTCATAAATTTCACCTTCAAAATAAATATATTTATATTGTGCTATTTTTTTAAAAAATTGTCAAATAATAAGCGATAATTCCAATTAATTAATAAAAAATTATTCTACACTTTTAAGAGATTCTATCATATTGATTTTTTTAATTTTAAGCAAACTAAACAGTGAAACAAATCCAATTGTTGCAAGTATAATTATCACAGACAAAACAAAGCTTAAAGGATTAATATGATAAATAAAATTCAAAATCTCAACCTTGTTGATAGATAAAACCCAAATAAGAAGTGGAAAACCAAGAAACATTCCAACAAATGTTCCAAGAAGCGTCATAATTAAAATTTCATAAAATACTGATGCTCCAATATTCCAAATACCCTGGCCAAGCACTTTAAGTGTTGCAATTTCCTTCACTCTTTCTTTCATAATAAGAAAAATCAAATTCATCAAAACAACAATCGCAAGTAAAATTGCAAATGTCTTTAAAGTGTTTGTCATGATGTCAATTGAAGAAACTTTGCTCATAACAAGGTCAGTCATACCTTGAAGTGTGTAAGCATCATTTGTTCCATTAACAGAATTGATATAGTCAACTGTATCATCACTCACACTATTACATTTCAGCCACATTCCATAAGTTCCAAGCAAATTGTTAAATCCCAAATCTCTGCACACATAAATTCCATTCATAAAACTTGTCTGCTTAATAGTTGTGATTATAAGTTCCACATTTGTCCCGCCAAGCGAAACAGTAACTTTATCTCCAACTTTAACGCCCAATTCATTTGCAACAGACTTTGAAATGCAAACTTCTTCACCACCAATTTTTATCTCTGTCAACCTTGAATTTTCTGCAATTTCATATAAATTCAAATTCTTTAATTTTTTATCAGACCTAGCCTCAACATAAAACTTTGAATATTTCTCATAGAACGCTAAATCAACATTTTCATTTTCTATTATTTCCTGTTCAAAATCTTCACTTGTATATGTTGTAGTAATATCATACTTAAAATTTCCACCAAGGTCTGTGTAAATGCTGTTTATAATTGTGTCTTGAATTCCAAATCCACAAAGAAGCAGTGCCACACAACCCATAATGCCAATAGTTGCCATAATTGTTCTAATAGGTTTAATCCTAATGTTTCTAAATGCCATTTTAATACCAAGTGGCAATTTCTTACTCTTTTTTGCTTTACCAAAATTTTTAGCGTTAATATTTATGTCCTGTCTTAAACATTCAATTGGCTTTTTATGTAAAATGTTATAACATGCAAAAAGTGAAACAATATAGCCTAAAAGTGCTACACCAATAAACACAAAAATAATATACCAAGGAATGCTCAAATGTATATAATCTGCTGGCAAACTATAAACCAAATTATATTTAACAAACATAATATTGGGAATAATCAAAACCCCTAATAAAATTCCGATAATAGACCCAATTGAACAAAGCCAAGCACCATACATTGAATAATGCCTAAGAATTTTTCTATCTGGAATACCAATAGATTTGAGTGTTCCAATTTTAGTTTTTTCTTGTAAAACCAAATGATTTATTGTTGTCAAAATAACAAGCACTGAAACAACCAAAAATATAACTGGAAACACATAAATCATTTTTTCAGATTGGTCAATTTCCGAATTTAAAAGCACAACTGATTCCACATAATTTCTATCATGAACATAAATTAAATTGCTTGATGTTTGATCACTTGCATAATAGTTTTCAATCTTTTCTGTAACTTTTTCAATATCATCAGTTTTAACTAAAATTTGGTTATGAGGAACACTTTCAAGCAAATAATCGCCAGTGTTAATTTCAATTCCCATTGTTTCAAGTATACTTGCATATTTTTGTTTTTGCTCTTCAATTGCAAGTGAAAGTCTGTAATTAAACTCCGTTAAAAAAGTTTCTTCATCAATAAAAACTGGCCAAGTTGAATAGGTATCTGCACACTCATCAAAACACATCTTTCCATTAATTTCAAAACTTAAATTCAAATTAAGTTCAATAGGAACTCCCATGAACTCTTGTTCAACAATATAATTAAATTTAAAGTACTCCGTGCTATTAATTGGAATTTTATAGTTTTTCACAACATTTTGGTCAATAAAACAACCTTTTTTTCTGTTTGGTGTAACATAAGGATTTGAAATTTTTCCATCTGAAACAAAAACTTTTGCATTGTTTGTGTTTTTCACAGAAGTTATGTTTGCAGAAGTTTCAAGATAAAGCCTTTCACCATATTCAATTTCATTATTCTCAAAAAAACTTCTGTCATCATCAGTCACACCATCAACATAAGCCCAAATGTCGGCAAGATTAGTTTTATCAAAATAATTATTAATAGATTTTTTCAAAGTAAATGAATTTGTAATGAAACCAGACAAAAGCATGGTTGACAAAAGGACAATCACAATGACTGACAAAAATTGTTTTATATTGCTTTTAATGTTTCTTACAGTAAGTTTTGAAAAAATCTTGTTAATCACAAATCAATCTCCTCCAATTTTTTAGGACGAGTTTGAAGCACATCGCTAATAACTTTTCCGTCCGAAATTTTAATAACTCTGTCTGCAATTTCCGCAATCGCTGCATTGTGAGTTACAACCACAACAATCTTATCCTTGTTTTTATTAACATCCATTAAAAGTTTAATTATTTTCTTTCCAGTTTTGCTATCAAGTGCACCAGTAGGTTCATCACAAAGAAGCACTGTGGGATTCTTAACAATGGCTCTTGCAATTGAAACTCTTTGTTGTTCACCACCAGAAAGTTCCGATGGAAAACTATTATGTTTATTTTCAAGCCCAACTGCTTTAAGAGCATCTTCTGCCTTCATACCTCCTGGAAGTTCTGAAAGTTCAACATTTTCAAGAACGGTCAAATTAGGCATCAAATTATAAAATTGAAAAATAAAACCAACAACTTCTCTTCTATACTGTGCATACATTTTTTCTGAAAGTTTAGTTATATCAACGCCTGCAATATTGATGCTACCTTCACTAACAGTGTCCATTCCACCAATCAAATTTAAAAGCGTAGATTTTCCACTTCCGCTAGCACCCAAAATAACAACAAATTGCCCAGTAAAAAGTTGAAGTGACAATCCGTCAAGTGCTTTCACTTCATTGTTTTCACCATAAAATTTTGAAATACCCGTTGCAGTGAGTGTTCCCACATATCTTTCATCAAAAATAAGTTGTTCTTTTTTCATATAAACCTCTATTTTTATTATATTTCATTTTAAACTTAAATCCAAACACTTTTATTAAATTAAATATCACTAAGTTATCAAAATCACATCAAAAAAAATCTAATATGCAAAATTCTGCAAAAAAATTTGACTAGGTATGTTTTATTCCTTAAAATGGGAGTATAGGTGAAATATGGAAAAATTAGATTTTGGTAATTCTTGTTTTTTTGGAGCAAGTTCAATCAATGAAATTGCAAAAGAAGCAATGAATAGACATTTTAAAAAAGCATTTATAATAACAGACAATGGAATAATTGAAAATGGACTTTTTCAAAAAGTTTGCAATGTGCTTGCAAAAAACAGGATTCCATCAGTCATGTTCTCAGATGTTACCCCTGCATCATCAATAAGTGAAGTAAAAAATGCATATAATGCATACAAAAAATCTGGTGCAGACTTCATTTTAGCAGTTGGTGGCGGAAGCCCAATAGACGTTGCAAAAGCAGTTTCCGTAATTGCAACAAATCCGAAATATGCCGATGTCATTTCCCTTCAAGGACATAAAAATAATTTAAAACAACCAATTGCTGTTTTTGCTGTTCCAACAACAGCAGGAAGTGCTGCGGAAATTTCAAAAAGCATAGTTATCACAGATGAAGTAACAAAGAGAAATTTAATTTGTTATAATGACAAAGCAATCCCTGTTGAAACATTTATTGATGGTGAACTCATGACCAGCATGCCAGACATTGTAACTCTTGCATCAGGTTTTGATGCCTTCACTCATGCAGTTGAAAGTTTAATTTCAAAGTATGCAAATCCATTCACAAAAGCACTTTCAAAAGAAGCAATATGTCTTGTTGCCGAAAACCTAGCAAAAAGTTACGACGAACCAGATGATTTGCTTGCTCGTGAAAATATGGCTTATGCTGGATACATGGCAGGTCTTGCCTATTCAAACTCAGGTCTCGGAATTTGCCATTCAATCGCTCACGCAATTTGTTCAAAGGTTCAAGTTCCACATGGTCTTGCACTCGCACTCACCCTTCCAGCAGTTTTGAAATTTAACGCTTATAGTAAATCATCAACATTATATAAATTTATTGCAGAAGCATTCGGCGAAAACACAACAAATCTCTCAGAAGATGAAATTTGTAGAACTGCAATCAAAGCAGTTGAAAAGTTTAGAAATGAATTCAATATTCCAAAAAGGCTTTCAGACTATGGTTTGCATGAAGAAGACTTAGATATTCTGTCAGTTAATGCATTTGAAGACGCATGTACACTTTCAAATCCAAGAGAAGTCACAATGACAGACATTTATTTAATTTTGAAAAAACTTTTGTAAAAAATAAAACAACCAAATTACCTGGTTGTTTTTTATTTTGTTGCATTCTATCTTAAAAACCTATAAAATTAAAAATGTTACAAATAAAATGAATTTGCCTTCGTAGCTCAACTGGATAGAGTGCTCGGCTTCGAACCGAAAGGTTGCGGGTTCAACTCCTGCCGAAGGCACCATATCACTCACACTTTAACATAATTAAAAATTATAAATAATATTGCAGGAGATTTTATATGAAACAAATAGATAATTTAATAATTTCAATCATGAGCAACAAAAATATACAAAAGGACGCTTTAAAATCTTTTCGTGAAGGTAATGGCTATGACATTTTTGACCTAACTAAATTTAATGATAACAACCCTTATATTTTAAGTGAAAATATTTTTGAAAAATTTATAATTTTTGCAAATCAAAATAAAAACAATAAAGAAATATTCCAAAATATTGAACCATTCATAACAAATAAAGAAAACATTTCAGATAAGATATTTAATATGTTGTTAGATTTTGCTAAAAACAAAAATGAGTGGATTTATCTAGGACTATGTCATGCAAATTTATCAGAAGATAAAGTGAAAATTCTAAAAGACCTAAACTTAGATGAAAGTTTTTGGTATTAAACAGAAAATATTATAATTTCATTAACGTAAAAAAGTAGACGAAAATGGAATAATAGAAATCCCAGATTACTCTTTAAAAAATTAATTTTCTTAGGAGAAAATATGAAAGTTGTAACCATTTGTGGTAGTATGAAATTTGCCGAAGAAATGAAACAAATTGCATCAAATCTCGAACTTGAAAAAAATTATTGTGTAATTCAATGCGTTTATGATTTGCCAATTCTAAACACAAACCAATTAGAACAAATTGCAAAATTGCACAAAAAAAAGATTGATATTTCAGATGCCATTTATGTTGTAAATATTAATGGATATATTGGTGAAAGTGTAAAACGAGAAATTGCTTATGCAAAATCTCACAGCAAAGAAATAATTTATCATGAGGAATAATAATGACTATTGAAGAAAAATTAACAAATAAAATTATAGTTTCAGTTTCATCTGTAATTTTGACTGCAATAATTGTTTTATTGTATTTTTTAGATACCTCGCTTGATTGGAACGCATTAAAAATCACATCTTGTATTATTGTCGGTTTTTGGTCTTTATTTTTCATTCCATCTTTCAGATTTATTTATTTAAAATATAAAGATATGACCATTGAACAAAGTTTTAAAATCGGACTTCATATTGCCATTAATGGATTTCTCTTACCTTTTCTTCTTGCTCCATATTATGGACTAAAATATTACTTTACCAAAAACACAAAAAAAATATAATAAAAAAATCAGCAATTATTGCTGATTTTTATTTTCTTCATCTTTTTGAGCTATTAAGGGATTATAGACCACTTGAAGATTTTCTTCTTTATTTTTTCCCAAATCTCTTTGCTCTGCCCTTTGCTCTGCAATTCTTTTTCTTCTTCCTTTTATAAGAGCAATTAATGCAGAAACAAATTGACAGAATTGTTGAAATGCTCCTGTGAATGCACCAACCACAATGTTATATGCTGTCCAACCAAGACCTGCAATTCCACTACCCATTCTAACAATTTGAACATTGTCTTGCCACATACAAAATGTAAAAAGCATTGAAACTGAAATTGGAATCAAACTCCATGCACTTTGCCAAGTAAAAATACCAATTCCAAGAGTTAAAATTTCAAAGAAAATTAAAGTGATAATATGTGGTTTTTTATTTTTCTTTTTTAATATATAAAAGACAAAACAACGAATGCTATTCACAATCGACATCAATGCACCAGTAAGTGCTGAGAGTAAAAAATATTGAATCACACAAACAATGTTTGCAAGCATATTAATAAAAATTATTTTTTCTTTAAAGTTAAACTGAACACTTGTTACAGTGAGCACCAAAGAAATAATTCCACACGCTTGTGCTAAATAAAAAAGCATACTTTCTCCTCAAATAATATTTTAATCTTAAACACAAATCAAATCAACAAAAATAACTTATTCTAAATAATAAATAATTCAATTTTTTATGTTTTAGCATTTTGAAAGTTTCAACTTTTTATGTATAATAAAGTTATCTATTATTTTAAAAATGTTAAAAATCTGCTATTTTTAAAATTAAAATTCAATTTAGGAGAAATTTATGAATACTTTTCAAATCCTTTTAATCATATGTTTAGCATTAACTGTCATTGCCTTAACATTTTTATGCGTAATTTTATCAAAAAAACTTTCTGTTCAAAGAACAAGAGATGCAATTTTATCACATAGAGAATTATGGCTTTATTATTTAAACAATCCCGACCTCTCTGGACTTCTTTCAAACAACAATGGCAAACAAATTTCAAATGAAATCAACCCAGATAAACTCACCGAAAAACAATACAGATTTTTAGTTTTATTCCTCAACCATATGGAGTCAATGCTTCCATCATACAAAAAATATGAAAAAGACTGGATTGGACTTTTCAAAAATCCAAGTTTAAGAAAAGTATATGAAAATACAAAACTTTATCGCTCAAAAAAATTCTGCAATTTAATTGATTCAATAATCGCAAATTATAATGAAAAATAATATAAAAAAGGAACAAAAATATGAAAAAAACCAGAATTTTATGTTATGGTGACAGCAACACGTATGGAGCAATTCCTGTTGGTGATTTCAATTCTTTTAAAAGACGTGAAGAAAGATATACAAAACTTTTGCAAAATAAATTAGGTGAAAATTTTGAAGTTATTGAAGAAGGATTGATTGGCAGAACTGCTGGTTGTGACGACTATAAAAATTTAAGAGGCAACCGCAATGGTCAATTATTTTTTAATCAATGTGTTTTCTCTCACGACCCAATTGACTATCTAATAATCATGCTTGGCACAAATGACACCAAAAAGCGTTTTAATAAATCAATAAAAGAAATTTCTGAATCAATTGAAAATGGATATATAAAAAATCTGCAAGAAACATTATCAACTTCTCTAATCACTGTTCCAAAAATAATCATCATTGCCCCACCTGAAATTTTTGAAATTAAAGAACGTTTTGAAGGTGCAAAAGAAAAATCATTAAAGTTCAATGAAGAATATGAAAAAATTGCACTAAGAAATAATTGTTTATTCTTAAATAACACTGGCGTTGAAGTTGGCGAAGACGGTGTTCACATATCAGCAAACGGGCACAAAATCTTAGCAGAAAAATTAGCAAATTTAATTTTGGAGAAATTATGATTTCTGATGAAAGAAAAAAGCATATATTTGGTGTTGCAGAACTATTAAAACAAACTGCTATCAAAAACAATTATACAAGTAAAGAAATTGAAGAACTTTTCACACTTGGACTTGTCCATGATATTGGTTATGAATTTTTAGAGCCAAAAGATTACAGCAAACATAACAAAGTTGGTGGCGAAATTTTAAAGAACCAAGGTTATAAATATTGGCAAGAAGTCTACTTTCATGGCGAAGCAAATTCCCCTTATCAAAGCAAGTTTCTTGACCTGTTAAATTTTGCCGATGCACACATTGATGGATACGGCAATTATGTCTCTTTTGAGGATAGACTAAAAGATATTTCAAAAAGATATAATATTCCAATTGATAAGGTTGAAATAAAACTGCTTATTAATGAACTTAATAAAAAAGGATATAACTAATGGAAATTTTAAAAAATTGTTTCATTGTTCATGGAAGTTTTGGTGATTCAAAAGAACATTATCTTCCATGGCTTGAAAATAAACTTAAAAACAATGGATTTGATGTTTACAATTTAAATTACCCAATTGGATTAGAAAATCAAAATTATCAAAATTGGAGTTTGATTTTAAATAAATATAAACACAAAATTAATGAAAATACAATTTTTATAGGCAGAAGCATTGCCCCAATTTTCATTATTCACTATTTACTAGATAACAACTTAAAAATCAACTCACTTTATAGCATTAGTGGTTTTAATGGTTTCATTAACATTCCTGATTATGACTATGTTAATAAGTCATTTTTCGTCGACGGGGGGGTATTAGTGCCTTTGAAAAAAATTGCAAAAACAGAATTTGCTTTATTTCAAAAAATGACCCTTATGTGCCACTAAATTTGCTCGAAAATTTTACAAAAAGCATAAATGCAAAAGTGATTTGTCATGATAATGCTGGACATTTCAACACAGAAAGTGGCTACACCACTTTTGAAAAACTTTTAAATTTAATATTGTCAGAACATTAACACAAAACAAAAATCATATGCTATAATAATTAAAGGAGTATATTATGAAAATTGGAATTGACCTTGATGGCGTGCTCTATGATACGCTTAACTACATATTAACCAGAGCAGAAATTTATGATTTAGAAATTAATGGCGGTGGAATTGTTGACCCAGATCACATCCAAGTTAAACATCGTTACAATTGGGACGAAAAATATTATCACGAATTTTTAGACACATATCTTCTAGAAATTGAAAAAACTGCCCCACTCATGGCTTATGCAAAAGAAATTTTTCAAAAATTAAAAGATGATGGACATGAATTAATTTCAATAACTGCACGTGGACTTGTTGATGAAAATGAAATTGAACTCACCAAAAAGATTCTTGAAAGAGATGGAATTAAGTTTGATAAAATTTTCTTTGCTGTTCCAAAAAAACTTGAAGTTTGTAAAGCAGAAAATGTCGATGTTATGATTGATGACTACTTTAAAACTATTGATGATATTTCTGAAAATGGAATTAAATGCTTATATTTTTGTGATTTAGTTAACAGAAAATGTAAACATGAAAATGTAACAGAAGTTCAAAACTGGGGAGAAATTTATAAAAACATTAAAAAAATAGCACAAAAATAAGTGCTATTTTTTTGTTCAAATGTAACAAACAATACATTTAATTTAGTTGTTTTTTTATAAAATTATAATTATAATTTGAAATGTAAAACTAAAATTAAAGGACTAAACTATGTTCAAATTATTACAATGGAATATTTGCATAAACGAAAATATCGACACAGTAATTGAAGAACTTCAAAGATTCGATGCAGACATTGTCTGCATACAAGAATTGATGATTAAAGATAATGACACAACAAATTTGGATAAACTTAAAAGCGTTTATCCTTATGTTTTCTTTGATATTGCTGACAACTTTTTAGATGGAACAAGCCAAGCAAATGCCATACTTTCAAAATATGAATTTGCAAAGACCATCAGTCGTCATGTACAACTTCCATCAGATATAAAAACAGATTATTCAAGAGAAGGCAGAATTTATGTAGAAGCAGACATAAAAATTAGTGATAAAATTTTGCATGTTGGAACAACTCACCTTTCATACACTGACAAATTTGTTGAAACTCCTCTCAAAGACCAAGAAGTTGAAAGACTTATCGATTGTTTAAAGTTACATCGTCGAAACTTCATTTTCACTGGTGATTTGAACGCCACCCCATCATCAAAATACATCAAAGATATAAGTGAACTTTTAATAAACCACGAAACATTAAACACATGGACAACAAAGCCTTTTTCATATAGAGGATTTACCGAGAATGAATTAAAATGGAAACTCGACTATGTTTTTTCAACACCCGATGTAAACATGCTTAGCGTTGAAACAAAAAACTCAATTGCAAGTGACCACTTGCCAATTAAAGCAATTTTTGATATTTAAAAATCGACCACACTTGGTCGTTTTTTATTTTTTTCAATTACCTATCAAATTTAATTTTGATAATTATATCTTAAATATTATAATTAAAATATAGGAGAACATTATGAGCATATATGTAATTAGACATGGAAAAACAAAACTCAATAGTGAAAAAAAATATAATTGCAGAATAAATGAAGATATTATTGAAGAAGGTATTTTGCAAGCAAAATCAAAATCAGAAGAAATAAAAAGTTTAGGCATCGATATAGTCTATTGCTCGCCAATGTTAAGAACAAGACACACTCTTGAATGTCTAGACATTCCACATATACCTGTTATTTTCGATGACAGATTCATGGAACGTGATGGCGGAGTTGTAACTGGAACAACCGTAGAAGATGACTTTTATGAAAATGTCTATTACAATTATTTCACAACTCAAAAGGTTGAAGGATTAGAATCACTCCCCGACCTTTTTAAAAGAGTGCATAATGCACTTAATGAAATCAAAGAAAAATATTCAGATAAAAATATTTTAATTGTTACACATGGTGGAGTGGCAAAAGCCATTTATTACTATTTTAATGAACTTCCAAAAGATGGACATATAGCTCACAACTATCAGAAAAATAGTGAAATTGTTAAATATGATTTTTAATTAGGAGATAAAATGAAGTTTAAAAATTATGACGATGAAATAAAATACTTAATTAAAATAGTCAAACAAGCCAGCAAAAAAATTGAAAAAATGAAAATTAATGTTAGTGTTAAAAATGCGTCCTCTCATGATCTCGTTACAAATGCAGATTTTGAAACAGAAAAATTTTTAACAGAAAAAATGAAAGAAAAGTTTCCAAATTTTGATGTAGTGAGTGAAGAACTAAATCCAAATGGTGTGATGACGGAAAACTGTTTCACCATTGACCCGATTGATGGCACAGTAAACTTTGCCAATGGCCTGCCAATTTGGAGTATACAAATTGCACTCATAAAAAACAATGAAAATATTGCAAGTGTAATCTACTTACCTTCAACTGATGATTTATATTATGCCGTTTGCGGTGAAGGTGCATATCATAACGGAAAAAGAATTTTTGTTAATCAAACCCCAGCAAAAAGTTGTTTGTACACTCTTGTTGGAACTAGAAAAAAGTTTGATGTATTACAAACCACTTCAAAATTTAACTACAATTTCAGAGAACTCGGTGCACTTTCTGTTGCATTTGCCTATCTTTCAGAGGGGTTTCTTGGTGCATTAGCATTTTTTAAATACACAAGATGGGATATTGAACCAGGCAGACTTATTTCAAAAGAAGCAGGAGCAGAAATTTTAGATATTCCAAACAAAGGCATTATTGTTGCAAACAACAAAGAAAATTTAAACGAATTTGTAAATGAAATTTTTAAAGTGTGGGATACTAATATAAACAAATAATTCAAACATGAACTTTATTGGTTTGACTAAACTTACAAATTTTGATATATTTATGTAGAAATTAATTTTGGAGAAAAATATGAAAATTGCAGTTGTAACAGACACAGGTTGTGGAATTTCTAAAAATGAAGCAGAAAAATTAGGTATCACTGTTATGCCTATTCCATTTATTATTGATGAAGAAGATTATATTGAAGACGTAAACTTAACACAAGAACAATTTTATGAAAAACTTATTGGTGGTGCTGATGTTTCAACAAGCCAACCAAATCTTGATGAGCGTGAAAAAGTTTGGACTGAACTTTTAAAAACACATGATGCTGTTGTAGACATTCCTCTTAGCAGTGGTCTTTCAGCAAGTTGTGAAAACTTGACTGCCCTTTCAGAAAAATTTGAAGGAAAAGTACAAGTTGTTGACAATAAAAGAATTTCAGTTACACAAATTGAATCTGTTAAAGATGCACTCAAACTTATCAGTGAAGGAAAATCTGCAAAAGAAATTAAAGATTATTTGGAAGAAACCTCACTCAAATCAAGCATCTACATCATGCTTACAACTCTTAAATATCTCAAAAAAGGTGGAAGAATAACACCAGCTGCTGCTGCAATTGGAACTCTTTTAAAAATTAAACCTATTCTTCAAATACAAGGTGACAAACTTGATAAATTTAGTCAAGTTATCAACTATCAACAAGGCAAAAAGAAAATGATTGAACAAATCATCAAAGATATTGAAAATAGATTCCAAAAAGAACTTCAAGAAAAGAAACTTGTAATTGCAATGGCTCACACACATTGTGAAGATAAAATTAAAGAATTTGAAATTGAAGCAAATGAGGCTCTTGCAAAATATGACCTTAAAGTTGAAATGATTAATCCTCTTTCACTTCCAATCGCTTGTCATATTGGTGAAGGTTCAATCGCAATCACTTGTTGCATTAAAAGATAAATTAAATCTTCCAAATTTGGAAGATTTTTATTTTGTTAAAATAATTCTAAATATTTTGAATTTAATTTTTCTTGTGTTAAACTTAAAATATATGGAGAAAATTTATGAGTAAACCAAAAAAATTACATATAGGTGACAAGGTTGCAATAGTAAGTCTTTCAAGCGGAATCTTAGGTGAAAGTTTCATTAAGCATGAACTTGAACTTGGCGTAAAAAGACTTAAAGAACTAGGTCTTGTTCCAACTTTTATGGACAATTCTCTCAAAGGAATAGATTTTATTGCAAATAATCCTGAAAAACGAGCAGATGACCTCAAACAAGCATTTGCAGATGAAAACATAAAAATGGTTCTTTGTGCAATTGGTGGAACCGACACAATTTTAACTCTGCCATATCTTTTAAATGATGAAAATTTTAAAAACAATGTAAAAAATAATCCTAAAATCTTCATGGGATTTTCAGACTCAACTGTAAATCATTTAATGTTACATAAACTCGGACTTGACACATTTTATGGCCCAGCATTCATCACAGATTTTGCAGAATTTGAAGAAGAAATGCTTCCATACACAAAAAATGCTGTGGACTATCTTTTCAACCCAACCAACAATTATGAAATAAAATCAAGTCCAATTTGGTATGAAGATAGAAAAGATTTCTCACCTGCTGCTGTTGGAACAAACAGAGTTTATCACAAAGAAACAAAAGGTTATGAACTTTTGCAAGGCAAAGGAAAAGTCTCAGGAAAATTACTCGGCGGTTGTCTAGATGTACTTTCCGACCTTTGCTCAAACAATACAAATGAATCAGATGAGAAAATTTTAAAGCGTCAACAAATCAATAAAGAATTTAAAATTTTCCCTTCAAACGAAGACTGGAAAGGTAAAATCATGTTCATTGAAACAAGTGAAGAAAAAATGATGCCAGAAAAATATAGAAATAACATTCAAAATTTAATAAAACTTAAAGTTTTTGACCAAATTGTGGGTCTTATTGTTGGAAAACCGATTGATGAAGTTTATTATGAAGAATATAAATCCATTTTAAAAGAAGAACTTTCAGATTACAACTTCCCAATACTTTTCAATTTAAACTTTGGACATTCATACCCAAGAATGGTTCTTCCATATGGTGCAACAGCAGAAATTGATGCTGACGCAAAAACATTAACTTTATTAGATACTACCATTGAATAAATAAAAATAATAAAAGAAGAAATATGAACAAAAAACAAATACTTAGTTTAATTTTAGGTTTAACAAACCTTGTTGTAGGCACTTTGCTTACAATTTTTGTTGTGCCAAATCAAATCCCAATTTTATTTGATTTTAATGAAAAGATAGTTTATCTTACAACAAAATGGATACTTCTGATTTTATGTATAGTTCCAATGATATTATCAATAATCGTCTGTTCATCAAAAAAACATAGAACGTTTATTTTAAGAGCAATCATTTCCCTTTTAACATACGAAAATATGCTTGTATTCATCTATCTTTGCCTAGAAAAAAATCTCAACGTTGGCGACCCTTGTTCAATTTCAATGTCACTATTTTTCTTCTTTCCTCTTGCAGTAATAATGCTAATTTCTGGAACAAAAGTAAAAAATGAACCATATAAATCAAAGTTTGGCATTCGAATGAAATATTCTCTTGAAACAGACTTTTTATGGAAACAAACCCAATATTATGCACGTGATGTTTTATTTTTTGTTGGTTTTGCACTCACAATCATTTCAATAATCTTTTCATTCTTTAAAATCAGTTACATTGAAATTCCAATTTTCACACTTGCAATCGCATTTTGTATTTTCCGTATCAGATGGTATGCCAAATCAATGTATAAAAAATATATTGAGATGAAAGAAAGACAAGAAAATAACAAATACAACATAAACAATAATTCAAATCAAACAAAAGAAGAAGATAAATAAATTATTTATAAATTGACATAAGTTTTGTTTTTAATTTTTAATTTTTATTGATAAATATGACCAAATAGTATAATATAATATCTATATGATTAAAAATATAATGCAAGAAAATAATTCGGAAGAAATTGAGTTACAACAAAAAAGTGAAGAACCTTCGAATGAAAACTTAGAAAGTGTAAATCAAAGCAAAAATTACACATTCAAAACCAGCAGTTTATTCTATTGTTTTTTACTTGTGTTTGGTATCACATTCACAATATTTGTTTTTGTTTTCCAAATTGTTTTAACGCCCATAAAGGTTATTGGTGTGAGCATGCAACCAACAATAAACAAATCCGTCATCAGTGACTCAGATGAAGATCACTGCGACATTGTTTATTACCACAAACAAAACTCATACAACCTAAATGACATCGTTATTGTTTTAAACACGGATAACAAATATATAAACGAAACTGAAAATGTATATTCTTTAATAAAAAGAATTGTTGCAACTGAAAATCAAACAATCACTTTTTATCTTACAGACGAAACAAATGTTGGACTAAATGTATCTAACCTAGCATCTGGCAGATACTATTACGATTTTGTTATTAAAGATGAAAATGGACAAATAGTCGAACTCGACCAATCATATATAAAAGAAAACATGTATATCACAAGAGAGTTTTATGACAATTTGATGCAAAGCAAAAATTCACTTGTTTTTAATGAATACGAAAGACTTGCTAATGATTATCCATATTTTGTTGCTTTAATTGAAAATCTCATCGGTGATGACGGAGATTTAGACTTCAATGGCAACACAAATGATGATGGAACAAGTGTAAATTATACAATCAAAATTCCAAAAAATTGTTATTTTGTTATGGGTGACAATCGAAATGAATCTGCTGACAGCAGATATTTTGGAACAGTAAACAACAAAGACTTAGCAGGCAAAGTTGTAATTCATGTTAAATTTGGTTCAAATCTTTGGGCTGCTGTGTTTGATGAAATTAAATCTCTATTTATGCAAAGGAACTTATATGAAAAAAATATTATATAGTGCGTTAATGTTCTTACTATGTGTGCCAGTCATTCTGTTTGCTGGTTGTTCTAGCGTTTCAAAATTTCCATCAATCACCCCAACAACCTATTTTTCAGAAAAAGTTTCTTCCACTCTTTTCAATGGCTCAGCAAAAGAACTATCAATAAAAGACCTATCTTCAAATAGTCCAAATAAAAAACTTTTAGACACATATTATCAAATTGATATTTCTGCAAATTCGTCATGGCTTTACAAAATGTACATTGACTGCATATATTTCAAAGTTTACACTCAAAACAAATTAGATAGTCAAGTTACAATCACTATAAAAATAACGAACACAGTTAAAGAAGAAGATATTTCAAAAGAAAATGCTGAAAAAGATTTTTCTGCAACATGTGCATTCACTCCAAAGAAAAATGGAACAACTGAATGTAAAATCAAAGTTGGAAGAACTGTTGCCGATCTCACTGGTGCAAAAATAACAATTGATGTTTCTGAATATCAAGGCGGAATCGTTATGGGAGATGAAAATGTATCTAGTGACTTACTTTGGATAATCTACAATTTCAGAGTTTATGGAGAAAGCAGGTCTTATAGTAAATAATAATAAATAAAAAAACCACCAAAACTTGGTGGTTTTTTTATACTAAATTTTCTTTTCAATAACACTTTTTCCACCCATATATGGTCTAAGTGCTTCTGGAATAGAAATTGTTCCATCTTCATTTAAGTTGTTTTCTAAGAATGCAATAAGTGCTCTTGTGCTTGCAAGCACAGTGTTGTTAAGTGTGTGAACATAATAATTTCCATTTTCACCTTTTGCTCTGATGCCAAGTCTTCTTGCTTGTGCATCACCAAGTGTTGAACATGAACCAACTTCAAAATATTTTTGTTGTCTTGGGCTCCATGCCTCAACATCACAAGACTTAACTTTAAGGTCAGCAAGGTCACCCGAACAACATTCAAGTGTTCTAACAGGAATATTCAAATTGCGGAAAATTTCAACTGTATATGACCACATTTTGTTATACCATTCCATGCTTTCTTCTGGCTTACACAAAACAATCATTTCTTGTTTTTCAAATTGATGCACTCTGTAAATGCCTCTTTCTTCAAGACCATGAGCACCAACTTCTTTTCTAAAACATGGGCTGTATGATGTCATTGTAATTGGAAGTTCTTTTTCTTTTAAAATTTGGTCTTTAAACTTTCCAATCATAGAATGTTCACTTGTTCCAATTAAAAATAAATCTTCACCTTCAATTTTATACATCATTGCGTCCATTTCAGCAAAACTCATAACGCCATTAACAACATCACTTCTAATCATGAATGGTGGAATACAATATGTAAAACCTTTGTCAATCATGTAATCTCTTGCATAACTAATCATTGCAGAAACAAGTCTTGCAGGGTCACCCATCAAATAATAAAAACCATTTCCACTTGTTCTACCTGAACTTTCTTTATCAAGACCGCCAAGTTTTTCCAAAATGTCAGCATGATATGGAATTTCAAATGCTGGAACTTTTGGTTCACCAAACTTTTGAATTTCAACATTTTCTGAATCATCTTTGCCAATTGGAACGCTTTCATCAATAATATTAGGAATAAGCATCATGCGTTTTTTAATTTCATCATCAAGACTTGTTTGTTCTTCTTCAATTTGTGCAAGTCTGTCAGCTTCTGCTTTCACTTCTGCTTTAATTTTTTCTGCTTCATCAAACTTTTTTTCACGCATCAAATTTCCAATTTCAGATGAAAGTTTGTTTCTTTGAGCACGAAGGTCATCGCCTTCTTGTTTCAAACTTCTATTTTTCTTATCAAGTTCAACAACCTCATCAACAAGTGGAAGTTTTGCATCTTGATATTTTTTCTTTATATTTTCCCTAACAATCTCAGGATTTGTTCTTAAAATATTAATATCTATCATATGATTGCTCCTAATTTTTTTGTCACACTCATTCTATCACTATTTTTTCATAAACTCAATAAAAAAGATAGAGTTAACTATCTTTTTAAAACATAAATATTAACTTTTTGTGTCTACCAAATTTTCATCAGTATTAGGTTTTAAATATTTACTTGCCCTGCCAGGTTTAACTTCTTGCCTAACCCTTCCAATAACAAAATCACCTGATGCCACATCTTTGTCAATGGTTGTACCTGCACAAATATATGAATCGCTTTCAATTTTAACAGGTGCAACTAAATTTACATTAGAACCAATAAAAACATTATCACCAATAATTGTTCTAGACTTTGTTTTGCCATTATAATTCACAAAAATAACACCACAACCAATGTTGCATTTTTTTCCAACAGTGGCATCGCCAACATATGCAAGATGACTAATTTTCGTACCACTTCCAATTTCACAATTTTTTAGTTCACAAAAGTTTCCAACCTTAACACTATCTCCAACATTTGAATTTATTCTAAGATGTGCAAAAGGACCAATACTAGCTCTTGCACCAATTTTAGATTTTTCAATATGCGAAGAATAAATTTTTGTTCCTTTGCCAATAATTGAACTGTCTATATAACAATTCGGAAAAATCGTGACATTATCACCAATTTCACTTTCCCCCTCAATTCTCACATTTTCGTAAACAATAACATTGTCACCAAACTTAACTCTTTTATCAATAAACACATTGTTTTTGCTTTTGAATACAACATTAGATTTTTTAGTTAATTTATTCATATTTCATACTATGAAAAAACGACAAATTTTGATTCAAAAACTTATAAACAGTTATTAAAATATCTCTTTTAAAGCTCACGATTTACGAATTTTTCAATATTTTCAAAAATATATTAATTTTGTTTTGATAATTTATTTGAATATGTTATATTTGATGTAGTAAGTAAGCTTTAAAAAAGCAAAATTAGGAGGATTTACTTATGAATAAAAACGAATTTTTAAGAACTATTGCTGACAAAACAGATTCAACAATCAAAGATGCAAACGCATTTTATGAAGCATTTGTTGCAACCGTTCAAGAAGCAATGAAAGCAGATGACAAAATTACACTTGTTGGTTTTGGAACATTTGTTGCAAGACACAAAAAACAAAGTGTTCGTCCAAATCCACAAAAGAAAGGTGAAACAATCACAGTTCCAGCATCTGTTGTACCAGCACTCAAATTTGGAAAAAGCTTCAAAGATTCAATCAACTAATTTTTTAACTAGACATTTAAAATTCAGCATTTTGCTGAATTTTTATTTGGCTTTAATTTATTGACTTTAAGTCAAAATTATTATAATATTGTTTTATAAACAAAGAGGAATTTATGATTAAAAATATCAATAATTGCAATAATAATAATTTTTGATTGAGAATGCCCTACTCTTGTTTTTTTTGTTGAAATGATAAACACTTAAAACGAGAGGTGTTTATTTTTTTATTATAATTCCCAAGGAGAATTTATGGCAAAAATCACAAACATTCAAGTTGAACATTTAGCAGAACTTTCTTCACTAGAACTTACTAGTGCAGAAAACAATAAAATGAAAGCAGACCTTGAACAAATTCTTGAATTTGTAGACAAAATCGAAAGTGCAAATATTAACATTAGTGAAAACTTGACTGGAAAAATTAAACTTAATGACCTAAGAGAAGATGAAGCAAAAGAAGGTATTTCACAAGAAAAAGCACTTCAAAACGCCCCAAAATCTGAAAATGGTTGTTACGTAGTTTCAAAGGTGGTGGACTAATGGAATACTGTGAACTTTCTTTAAAACAAATCATTGATTTACTTCAAAACAAACAAGTCACTGCAAATGAACTTGTAACTTATTATATCAGAAGAATCAAAAATTTTAAGGACAAAAACTGTGTTCTTGAAATTTTTAATGATGCACTTGAAATAGCAAATGAAAAAGACGAGTATGCAAAAACACATGAAAATCTTCCAATTTTACATGGTGTGCCAATTTTGCTAAAAGATAACATTTGTTATGAAAACCACAGACTCACCTGTGCTTCAAAATTTATGGAAAATTTTGTTTCACCATATTCAGCAACAGTAACACAAAAACTTTTAGAAAATGGTGCAATAATAATTGGAAGAACAAACATGGACGAATTTGCCATGGGCGGTTCAACAGAAAATAGTGCTTATGGCGTTGCAAAAAATGCACTTGATGACACAAAAGTTTCTGGTGGTTCATCTGGTGGAAGTGCCAGTGCAATGGCTCTCGGACTTGCAGCAATCACTCTTGGAAGTGACACTGGTGGTTCAATTCGTCAACCAGCATCATTCAATGGTGTTGTTGGATTAAAGCCAACCTATGGCAGAGTTTCAAGATATGGTTTGGTTGCTTTTGCAAGCAGTCTTGACCAAATTGGACCAATTGCAAAAACCAGTGAAGATGCTGCAATATTAATGAACATAATTGCTGGCCATGACAACAATGACCAAACATCAAGTTTAGAATCAGTTCCAAATTACACTGCAAACATTGACAAAGATATAAATGGCAAAACCTTTGGTGTGCCATCTCAAATTTTAAAATTAATAAAAACAACAAAATATGAAGATAAATATCAAAAGTTATTCAAATTTTTAACTAGCCATGGTGCAACAATAAAAGAAGTCGAAATTCCTGATTATGAACTAAGCCTTCCAATTTATTACATACTTGCACCAGCCGAAGCAACAAGCAACCTTGGAAGATTTGATGGAATCAAATATACAAAGCGTTCAGAAGATGCTTATAAAATTGATGAAATTTACAATTTTAGCCGAACAAAATTCTTTGGTGATGAAGTAAAAAGAAGAATCATGCTCGGAAACTTTGTTCTTTCAAGCGGTTATTATGACGCATATTATGCAAAAGCAAAAAGACTAAAAGAAATGTTAAAATCGGAAGTGATTGAAGCATTCAAATTATGTGATGCTTTGCTTCTTCCAACAACATTTGGTGAAGCCTTCAAGATTGGTGAAAAAAGCACAGACCCTGTTTCAATGTATGCCGAAGATATGTTTACAATCTTTGCAAATCTCACAGAAATTCCATCAATCAGTGTTCCTTTTGAAAAAGGTGAAAATGGTCTTCCTCTTGGTCTACAAATTGCAGGAAAACATTTTGATGAAAAATCAATTATTGGTTTTGCTGACTTTATCGAAAAAAATTATTGGGAGGCAAAATAATGAAATCAGAATATGAAGTTTGTATCGGCCTCGAAATTCATGCCGAACTCAAAACTAACACAAAAGTATTTTGCTCTTGCAAAAACAGTTTTGGTGACAAACCAAACACAAATGTCTGCCCAATTTGTATTGGACTTCCAGGCACACTCCCAATTTTAAACAAACAAGCAGTTCTGCTTGCAATGCGTGCAGGGCTTGCACTCGGTTCAACAATTTCACCTGTTTTAACTTTTGATAGAAAACACTATTTCTACCCTGACCTTCCAAAAGCATATCAAATCAGTCAAAACGAACATCCAATTTGTATTGGTGGTGGAATTAAATTGGACAACGGAAAATTCGTTCGATTCAATCACATTCATCTTGAAGAAGATGCTGGAAAACTTGTTCATGACCCATTCACAGATGAAACATATATTGACTACAATCGTGGTGGTGTTCCACTCATTGAACATGTCACAGAAGTTGATTTGTCATCAGCCGATGAAGCCGTTGAATTTTTGACTAAACTTCGTCAAACTTTGGTTTTTGCTGATGTTGCAGATTGTAAAATGGAACAAGGCGGAATGCGTTGCGATGTCAACCTTTCAGTTAAAAAGAAAACCGATAGCAAACTCGGAACAAAAGTTGAAATGAAAAACTTAAACTCATTTAAAGCAGTTGGAAGAGCCATTGAGTATGAAACAAACAGGCAAATTGAAGAACTCGAAAATGGCGGTCAAATCATTCAAGAAACAAGAAAGTGGGACGACACAAAAGGCATTTCATTTGCAATGCGTTCAAAAGCAGAAAGCAAAGATTACAGATACATGCCTGAGCCTGACACATTTAGTATTGAAATCACTGAAAATGATGTAAACACAGTTAAAAATGCCCTTCCAATGACCCCACAAGCAAGACTTGACAAATATACCAGTGAATATGGCTTATCTGACTATGATGCCAAAATTCTCATTTCAGAAAAGTTTATTTCAGACTACTATGAAGAATGTTTAAAAATATATTGTGAACCAAAAACTCTTGCAAACTGGATAATGACTGACCTATTAAAAATCTTAAAAGATAATTCATATTCAACTTTAAACGAAATAATCTCAGCACAAAACTTATGCACAATAATCAAACTTTTAGATGATAAAAAGATTTCAAGAAATATTTCAAAAGAACTTTTAAATTTAACCATCGAAACAAAAGAAAATCCACTTGAAATCGCAAATAAAAATAAAATGATAGAAACAATTTCAGAAGATAAAATTACTGGAATTGTTGATAGTGTACTAGCTGAAAAACCAGAACTTTATGAAACCTATAAACAAGAACCTGACAAAATCACAAACTTTATTGTTGGACAAGTTATGAAACAAACTCAGGGAAAAGCCGATGCCTCATTCGTTAAAGAATATGTATCAAAGAAAATGAACTAAAAATAAACCCAACCATTTATTTGGTGGGGTTTCATTATAAAAAGATATTACAACTCTAAATAATAGAATAATAAAAAAGAGTGCAAAAGCACTCTATTTTTATTTATTTAAAAATTCATTAATTTTTTCAACAACAAGGTCTGGATCAACGCCATGCACCATGCTTGCTTCTTCAATTGACTCCATTTGACTCATTGGACAACCAAGACAATGCAAACCAAAACCCAAAAGAACATCTTTAACATTTGGATTAAGTGACAAAACTTCACCAATTTGTGTTGCCTTTGTAACTGAAACATTTTTCTTTTTCATGTTATTTCCCCCTATATCTATTCATTGCGTCCATCAAAATTTTAAGTTCTTTTTCAATTCTTTTTGACTGACTTTGTGACAATCCTTCTTCACTCTTTCTCATAAGTTTTTCAGCACGAGATAGAACCTCATTAAATTGCTTGTCATCTTTAATTTCAAGTTCTTCATCAACAACCTGACTCTTTGGACGACCACGGGTTTTGGCAGATGTAACATTTTCTTCCACTTGTCTTTCTTCCTTCTTTTTAGGTTTTTCTTCAACTTTTTTAGTTTCTGTCTTTTTTGCACTAACTTTTTTTGGTTCAACTTTTTGTTCTTTTACTTTCTTGTTTACTGGTTTATTTTTCTGTTTAACATGATTTGTTGTTTCTTGTTCTGGTTCAACAGTTACATTAACATCGTTATAATTTGGATTATATTCATTGTAGTTTTGATTGTACATATTTTGATTAACATTTGAATATTGTCCATTCAAACCTGCATCATAAGTGCCAAAACCAGCATTTTGGTTATAGAATTGTTGACCATAATTTTGGCTTGGGTCAACATATCCATTATTTTGATATCCATAACCTGTTTGATTGTATCCTTGATTATAGTTTGGTGAACCATAGTTGCCATTATACATTTCATTCATGTTTCCGTATCCACCAAAGTTATCATAACCAGCAGAATTTCTAAATGAATTTAAAATACTATCCGCATCATTGTTTGCATCTAATGTTTGAACTTGACTTGTTTCATAGGTTGGTTCTGGTTCAACATAATTATTCACTGAATTATCTTCAATTTTTGGTGCATTATTTTTTTCAATAACAACATTTCCACCAGCAAGTCCTTTTTTGTTAGATTTAAATTTTCCTACAATACTTGCAATCTCATCTTCTTCATTTTCACTTTCATCATCAACCTTTTCATCTGAGATTGAACTTTCTTCAAAAGTTGCTTCTTGCATCTCTTCTTGAACATCATTAATTGAAAGTGATGAATCTTCATTTTCAATAGTTTCATCAAGTTCTATTTTTTCTTTTTCAGGTTCTGTTTCTTCAATTTTATTTTCTTCATCTTCAACATTTTCATGTGATTTTGAAGTTTCTTCTTCTAAAATGTCATCATAGTTTTCCAAGTTTTCAACTTTATCTTCAACATTTTCATTTTCAACATCTTTATCATTTTCATTTTCAGAAACTGCTTCATTTTCAATTTTTGAAGAACTTTCTTGTTCACTATCTTTTGAATCTGAATTTTGATTTTCTGAATTTTCATCATTTTTAACATTTGATAAATTGTGCATGATGCCACCAAAAAGAACACCACTCTCACCATTATCTCTATTCAATTTTCTAAAATTATTACCTGACGAATTTTCATCATCTTTAATAACATAATCACTATCAACATTAATATATGGCAATGAATTAGCACTATTTGGAATTTCATTTATAAGTTTATCAACATCAATATTTTTCTTTTTAAAAACGTCAAATTCATCAATTGATTTTTTTACATTAACTGGTTCTTTTTTCTCTTCTTCAACTTGTTGTTCAGCAGTCTGCTCTTCTTGATTATCAACTTCAACTGAATCAGTTTCTTTTACTTCTTCATTTTGTTCTTCAACCGAAACTTCTTCTTGACCATTGCTAACTACTTGAACTGGTTGAGAATTTAAAACATATTCTGGTTCTGATTTTCCATAACATTCATCTAATATATCAATAAGTTCATAGAAACAATCAACATCAGCCTTATACATTGAATGTCTAATTGATGTATATGTATAATAGAAAATTTTAAGTATCAATAAAGTGATTGCTGGCAAAAGCAAAGCCTGAGCAATGAGGTTAAATGTTAGTTCATTTTTTCCACCAAGATATGCAACATTAAATAACAAAACAACCGCAGTCACAACATAAATATATGATTTCATGATTGATTTGCCTTGATTTAAAACACCACCATGAATTTCAACATCTAGTGCTTCATATCTTTTTATACAATCCGATGGTTTTCTATATCCACCATTTTTAAACTTATTCCAACCACGAGCAAAACCAACAGAAATTTTGCGTATCTTATTATCCACAAATTCCATATTATTTGTATAATTCATATTCTTTTTAATATAATTATACAATTTTATACATTTTGTGCTAAATTTTCTTTGAAAACTAAACAATAATTGTAAAACAACCCAAAGCACAAAAAGACTAATCGCAATAAGCGAAATCATGACAAGAGTTTTAGGTTCAATCAATCTAACCAAAACTTCAAACATGGTCGTTAAGTAATCATAAATCATAGCCATGTGACTATACCTCCAATCTAATACAATAATAATATAACATATAGATTATCAAAATTACTAATGAAAAATGGGAGTTTTAATTTAAAATTCGATTATTTTTTGCTCATCAATAAAGCAAATTATTTTTTTGCTTATTTTTTTATCTAACCATCTTTCACAAACTGATGAATAACAATCAATTTGAAATTTATAATTATTTAATTTTTCCTCACTTATTTTACCCGTTTTATAATCAAGAATTACAACTTCATTTTCATGTATAACAATAAGGTCAATAACACCTTGCAAAATAAAAGTATCATCTTCACTTGCTTGACTATTAACAATTTTTGCTGGCATCTCAGATAAAAATTCACGTTCTTTCAATATAATATCATCATCACAAATTTGTTTAAAGAAAGGCATTTCTAATGTTTTCTTAACTTTATCAAAATCAGTAATTTTTAGTTCTTTTTCACTAAAATTGTTCTTTATTTTTTCAAATTGTTCTTCTAAATTATTCAAACTTTTCAAATCAATATTTTGCAAAACTTTATGATAAACAGTTCCCCTTTCCGATGAAGATGAAATATTTTCTTCTGAAAAAACATTTTCTTCATAAAAACTTTCTTCATCATTTTTACTGTTCAAAATTTTAGAAATAGAATTTTTTAAAGGCAAATCCACTGAGCCAAAATGACCATATTCAAATGGCGTTGGACAATTCACCTTTTCATCTTTAAATAGAATTTGTTTATCTTCTTTTTTCACATTCACAAGTAAATCTTGAATGTCATATTTTTCAAAATTTAAATAATCCAAGTGATTGCCTTCAAGTTCGTTTGAAATAAACTTTTCAAACCAATTTATAAACGAATTAGGACGATTTGGAAATTCTTTATTTAAATCCTTTTCTGATTTTGAACAAACAACAAAAAGTTTTTCAACTGCTCTTGTGAGTGCAACATATAACACTCTTTGTTGTTCTTCAACAATTTTTCGTTTTTCAAGCATTCTTATTGCAGAAATTGGAAGTGAAGGAATTTTGATTCTTGAACTTAAATCAAAATAATCAACACCAACACCAAAATCTTTGTTGAATAAAATGCTACCATAAGTTGATTTTAAATTAATTTCATTGCATGTATTAATCAAAAATACAACCTTAAACTCAATACCCTTTGATTTATGAATAGTCATAAGTTTAACAGCATCACCGCCACACTCATTTTCAATTTCAATAGCAAAATTTTCATAACTTGTCACAAATTCAAAAACACCAACATCAGGTAAAAATTCAATAAATTTTTCAATTTCCTTATTTATTTTTTCACCATCAATATTTGTTAAGTTAATTTCATTTAAACAAAACTCATCAACAACCAAATTTGCAATTTCTTTAATTTTTAAAACACCAACAAGTTTATTGTATTTTTCATATATTGATTTAAACTTCAAAATTTTATTTCTAAGTTTCTCATCTTCAATTTTTTCATATAATTCAAAACATTCATAAAATTTAAGTTTATTATCAAGTTTTCGAATGCTCACAAGTTCACTATCACTAAAATCAAAAAGTTTACTTTTAAGCACTTTAAAAAGCAGTATGTCATCATTTTTATTACACGCATACTTAATAAAATTTACGATTTCTTGAATATAACTTTTTTTCATTAAATCATATTTTTCATCGCTAGAAACAGGAATATTAAAACTTTGAAGAATTTCAATAAATTTTGCAACTGCATCATTCCTTGAAGAAACTAAAATTGCAATATCTTCATATTTTAAATGATTAGGATTATTCAAATCCACAAGTTCTGCAATTTTTCTTGCAACAAGTGAGGCTTCTGCTATTGCTTTTTTTAATTCTTCATCATCTTCTTGAATGTGATTTTTCACAGAATAAATGCCTTTCAATTCTTGTTTTTCAGGGCGTGGCAGTTCTGTGTCAATATAAAGCAAATTAATGCTATTTTCATTATTCAAATTATTTTCACCAGCCACAAACTTTGAATCTTTCTCGTAGTCAATTCCACCAAACTTTGCAGTCATAACACCACTAAACACATCATCAACAAATTTTAAAATCTTTTTATCACTTCTAAAATTGCAATTGAGTGGTATAACTTTATTCATTTCATTGAAAGTGCTATATTCACTATATTTACTTAAAAATATTTCAGGATCACATAATCTAAATCTATAAATGCTTTGCTTTATATCTCCCACCATAAAACGATTATTTTCACTTGAAATTAGCGAAATAATTTTTTCTTGAACACTATTTATATCCTGATATTCATCAACAAAAACATATTTATATTTTTCTTTAACTGAACTTAAAATATCTTTATTACTTAAAATTTTAAGAGCATAAAATTCAAGGTCGTTAAAATCCAACCCACAAACTTCAAGTTTTAATTTTGAATAAATACCATTAAATTCTTGAACCAAAACAAACAATTTTTCAAGCACTTGTTTTGCAGATTTTATACCATTTTTCAAAACATTTTCATCGCCACTAACAAAATTTGACTTGAAATTATCAATTTGTTTTTTTACTAATTTATTTAATTTATCTGCTTCATAAATAACAAATTCATACTCGCTATCAATTTTTTCACTTGGAAGCCTGTCAAATTCAATACTAAACAAATTTTTTGCATTCGAAATGAAAGATTTTTTATAACTTATAGAACCTATTTTTTCATATAAATCAATAAAATAGTTTGCATATTTATTAAAACCTGCACTTTGACAAAATTTAATAAACTCTCCAATTTCCTCTTGCAATTCTAAAATGCTATTACAAACATAATTTTTTATCAACTTTGCACAATCATTAGTTTCCAAATTTTCATCATAAGATAACTTCAATTTCTCATCAAACCAAGTTTTAGAATCAACATTCGAATTTAAAAAACTATTAAATTTAAAAATAATCTCTTTAAGTTCACTCGTTTTTCTCTTTTTTTGAAACATATCAAAAAGCATGAAGAAATCTTCATTATATTCATTTTCTTTTATTTCAAAAAGTCTACTAATTGCCTTTTCTTTTAAAAATTTTGATTCGGTTTCATCAACAATATGATATGAAGGGTCAATTCCAATTTCATAAAAATATGTCGTAATCAATCTTGAACAGAAACTATGTAAATTTGAAATGTCACTGGTTGAAATATTTTCAATTTGGTTTAAAACAAACTCATCTGCTGGAAGCAAAAGCAAACTATCAATAAGTCGCTTTTTCATATCTTCTGCACTTGCATTTGTGAAAGTTACAACCAAAAAATTAGTAATTGGAATATGCTCTTTTATCATGAGTTCAATCACTCTATTTATCATAACAGTTGTTTTTCCACTTCCAGCAGAAGCACTGACAAGAAGATTTTTTCCAGTTGTTTCAATTGCTTCACGCTGTTCTTTTGTCCAATTCACACTCATATCAGTCCTCCACCTTAAATTCTTTTGAAGACACACTTCCGCCACAAACTCGACCTTTTGAAAATTTTGCTTTTTCAAGTCCACAAAAACCTGCATAAGGACAATAAACACATGGCAAAACATTGCCATCTGATGACAAACTTAATGGCGATGGTTCAATATAACCCGAAAGAATTTCACTCGCAGCATTTGCACACAATCTTTCAGTATAATTTCTTATATTTTCAAATTCTTCTTTATTTAAAAATTTTTGTGACTTTCTGCTAATTTCAAATTTATTTTCATTAATATTTTTTGCATTAGTTTTAATTTAATGGAACATAATGACTCTCATTGTTTTCAAAAGACAAACCGAAATCCATATTTTTTACAACATCAATATCATCAAGCAAAAATCCTTCCATTTTATATGAATCTTTTACCAATTTTTCACTTGAAGCAAATTCGCTATGAATTGGAAGATACAAAAGTCCTGCGACTTGCAAATCTTCATCTGTTAATTTTTCATTAGAACAGATTTTTGACTTTATTATTTTCTGATTATTTGTAATTGCAGAAAGATAAGAAATTAATTGAACTTTTTTTCCAAAATAAACTGAACTTAAATCACTTTTGATGTCACCAGTTTTGTAGTCTATAAGTCTAATATAATTTTTGTAACAATCAACTCTGTCAATTTTTCCTTCTATCTTAATTTTTTTACCGTCATCTAAATTTAAAGTAACTCCATTATCACCAAAAAATGAAAATTCTGTCATCAAAATTTTAAAACCAGAATTTTTTTGTTCATTAAAAATATGCCTGCAAAGCCTTCTTGCTTCTCCACTAAGAAGATTTAATATAGACTTATTTTTAACAAAATTAATTTCATATTTTTCCAAAACTTGTTTCAAAAGTTCATCAACTTTGTTGTCTAATTCTTCTTCACTTAAATTCTTGAAACTCAAAATTTGATTTGCAAAAGATTCTGCTAAACCATGCAAAATTAAACCAATGTCAATGGCATTCAAATTTGCTTTTTTATTTTCTTTTAATCTCAGTCCATAGTTCGCAAAATATTTATATGGGCATGAAAAATATGTTTCAAGTTGACTCACGCTAGTTTTGTCACCTGAAAAATATAATCCGTTCACATTTTCAAGGTCAAAACTTTGTTCACCAAAATTTAATGACTTTAAAAATTTATCATAATTTTCACTAAATTTTCCAGCAAGCAAATTATATTTTGCATTTAATTCAGTTAAGTTTAGCTCATCGTTTAAATAACTACAAACATCATGAGAAAATTGTTTTTCAAAATTTTTGTAATTCACAAAATTTAATCTTTCATAGTTGTTTTTCTTCAAAGCACCATTTCCAAAAAGATTTAAAATTCTTAGTATCACTCTTGATGGTCTAGTAACACCACCATCTAAATTCTGTCTGCTATATGTTATATGCAACTTTTCAGATGGTTCAAGCAACGCTTCATAAACTCGAAAATTTTCCCTTGCATTAATTTCTTTAACTGTTGGTTCAACTGGCATTTTAATATGAACTTTTGTTTCTTCGAGTTCACTATCTAAAATCACACCTGTGTCTTGCAATTTATTTGGAAACTTTCCTTCAACTGCATCAAAAATAAACATTTCTTTGATACCATAAAATCCGTCTGTGTTGTCTTGAACAATCACGCAATCAATTGAAAGTGGCGAAAGATTTAACTTAATCATATCAAATCCAGTCAAAAGCAACTGAACAAACTCATTCACATCAATTTCGGACACACCCATAAAAGTGGATAAATTGCTAACAAAACTTAAATATTTATCATATATTTGAGAGGTTACTTCTGCGTCAACTTTTAGGTTTAAACTGTTTTCAAACTCATAAATTTCTTTTAATTTTTGTTCAACATCAAAATATTCAATTATAAATTGAACAATATTAATATAATCATTAATACATTTTGCAGTTTTTATTTTTGTACTCAATTTTTCATAGAAATCACGAATCAAACCAAAGGTTTCAATTATGCTATTTTTATTTTCATCTTGACTACTAATTTTTGTTAAATCATATTTCAAAAACAAAAGATAGTTTAAACCTTTTTCGTAAACAAAATTTTGAAAAACTCCAAAATCTTTAACACTCAAAATTGGACTAGATAAAAACTCTAAAACTTCTTCACATCGAAGATTTGTGGTGAATAGTTTAAATGAATTTTCAATAAATTTTATAAAGAAATGTCCTGAAATGCTGTGTGGCACATTTATAAAATATGGAATTTCATATTCAGAAAATGTGTCTTCAATTATTTTTTTATTATTTTCCAAATCACAAGCAAAAAGTCCAACATCTTTAAATCTTTTTCCATTTTTCACAGAAAGTAAAATTTGATTGGCAATATAATCAATTTCTTGATTTTTATCTTTTGCTTCAAAAACAATTACATCACCTTTTGATTTTACTTCTTTACTTTCTGTTGAATACAAGTTTTGTGCAATTTGATAAAAGTCACCTGCAAAGTGAGAACCATAAAAAGTTGGCACATAAGGAATTTTCAACTCGTTTGCAATGTGAATGAACTTATGAAAAAGTTCATTTGATTGAATGTGTTTATCTCTTCTCTTTTCATTGAAATATACACATGAAAAAGTAGTCTCTTTTGCAGAAACTGCAATATCTTTTAAAACTGACTGCATTTCAAAAGTGATATTGTCAAATCCAACAACAAAAACCTCTGCATCTTTTACAAAATCACTTGTTTTAACAAACTGTTTAATAAGTCCCAGTTTATCACAATCATCATACAATTTATTGCCTAACTCTTTTTGATACTCTTCATATAAAAAAATTATATCTTGAAATTTCGCTTTAAGCGATAAACTTTTTGTTTGAAGCGACAATTTAAGGTCGTCAACAGTGATGTTGCTTGATTTAAATTGTTGCAAAGTCTCATACATTTTTTCTGCAAAACCAATAGTTTTTGCAGTTTTTTTATAACATTTTAAATTATCATAATTTTCTAAAATAATTTTCCTAAGAAGCAAAACACATGTTTGTTTGTTGACAATTTTATCTGCATCAACAAATCCAAATCTGCTAATCAATCTAACAAAACTATACACATATACATTTGCGAGGGCTTTTCTGCTTGATAAATTTAAGAGTTCTTTTTCAATAATAATTGATTTTGTTTCTGGAACAATAACAATGTAATTTGAAAATAAATTCTCTTCTGCTTTTTTTACAATATTTATCAGTGCATTTCTTGTTGCACCCTTTGTTGTATCTGATAAAATGTAGTTTAGTTTCATTTGTAACTCCAATTTCATTTTACAATATTTCCTTCCATAATTCAACAAAGTAAACATAATTTGTTTTGACAATAAATTTGACAACAGATTATATTTAATCTACACTTATAATGCAAAGGAGATATATATGGAAAGTTGGATGATTGTTTATATTGTTGCAACACTGCTAATTTTGCCTAGTGTTATTTGGGGTGCGATTTGTCAATCCCGTGCAGTGTCTGTTTTTGACAGATACTCAAAAGTTGCTCCATCAAATGGAATAACAGCAAGTGAACTCACAAAAAAATTGCTTGAAAATGCAAACATAAATGATGTTGATGTTGTTAAAATTAATGGTAAGTTAACAGATTGCTATGACCCAAGACACAAGGTAATCAAACTTTCATCATCAACATATGACTCTTCGTCAATGTCTGCTCTTGGAGTTTGTGCTCATGAAGTTGGACATGCTATTCAAGACAATAAAAAAATGTTTCTTTTTAGACTTCGATTATTTTTAGTTCCTATTGTAAACTTTATAAACCGACTATTTATACCTTTGGTTTTAGTTGGTTCACTTTTAAGTTTTGCATTCTATCTTCCTTATATTGGAGAAATTATAATATGGATTAGCGTTGCACTTTATGGAGCTAGTTTATTGTTTTATTTAGTTACTTTGCCACTTGAAAGAGATGCTTCAAAAAGAGCACTTAAAATTTTAGATGAAACTGAACTTTTCACAAATGATGAACTTTCTGTTTCTAAAAATGTTTTGACTGCTGCAATCTACACATATATTTCAGCACTCGTAACAACAACACTATACTTTTTAAGATTTTTGAGTTACGCTTTAATATTCGCAAAAAACAAAGATTAAACAAAGTAAAAAGCAAGGTTTCCCTTGCTTTTATTTTTTTTAAAACATCTTTTCATAATCAAAAAGTGAACCCATTCTTGCAACATAAACAATTTTTCTTGCTTCATCGTCAAGTTCAAATCTGTCTGAAACTTCTGCAACAAGATTTGTTTGTCTTTCAAGTTCATCAATTTCAGGCATAAATTTAACAGTTGAAGTTGTTTTTTCTTTAACCACAATTGGCTCTTCTTTTTGAACTTTTTCTTCAACTTTAACTTTTTTCACTGGCTCAGATTTTTGAACTTTGAAACTAAAATCTGAATAATCATCAATGTGATTAAATTTTGTTTTCATGTTCTTTTTAGAATTTGCATTAACATGTTTTTCATAACCTGCTTCAACTTTTGCAGACACTCTTCTTTTTGATGATTTATTGTTTATCAAATCAATTCCACAAACAAATTCATCTTCTTTAACTTTTGTCACTTTCTTAATATTTTCATTAGTGACATTTTCGTTTTCATTGTTTTCAACATTTACTGTATAAACATTTCTTGCCATTTGCCATTCTCCTATTTAATAAATAAAAGTTATAATGTTACTAATAAATAAATTTTCTTTATATTAGTAATTATAGACAAAAGAAAAAAATTTGTAAATAGTTAATAAAAATATTTTGAAATTTTTATGCAATTTTTGTGCTAATTTATGTCTAATTCGTATAAAACTTTATGTTCTAACGATAAAATTTGCAATTTATGACCTGAAATTAATGCAAAACTTTTTTCACTTCCCATTCTTGGTGAAGCAATCGAACCTGGACAAAACCAAATCACTCCTTGTTCAAGTTTAATAAAAGGTCTGTGCACATGACCCATCATTATTATTTTTGCACCATATCCTGCAAGATTCATATCATTTAGTTTATGCCCGTGACAAAGATAAGCAAGTGTACCATTTATGCTTTCATAAAGTTCAGGATAGGTTTCAAATTTTGCATTTTCTGGCTCGTAATACCAATCATTATTCCCTTTAACAATATCAAGTTTTGACGAAATTTCATTGAGCATTTCAACCATTTCTGTTGCATTTGAGCCAAAAATGTCGCCAAGCAAAATTAGTTTGTCGGCATTATATTCTCTAAACAAATCAAGTGTTTTTTCAAGTGCAGAAAGTGAACCATGAATGTCAGATGCTATTAAATATTTTTTTTCGTTCATACTATCTCCTATTTTAAAAAAACAAGTTATTTCTAACTTGTTTTTAATTATGCAAGCCAAAGAATTGCTGAAAGAAATGTGGCAACAATAAGCAAACTAATCAATGTTTAAAAGTTCCAAATAATCGTTTTTATCACTTGCTGCAAAGAAAATGTATAGTCTTGGACCATTATCTTTGCCAAACATCAAGTTATAGAAAATTTTGAAATATTTTTGTTGGATTGCCATATTTTCTTTCTTAGTTAAATTTGGATTGTTAACTGTGTCATAAATGAATTGTTGAACTTCTTTATCTTTAATAACTTCGTGCGAAGCAAGATAATCATACAACTTTTTAACAACTTCTTTTTCTTCATTTCCAAGAGTTTTTGCAAATTCTTCATTTTTATTTTCTAAAAGTTTGAAGATTTTTTCTGGTTGATATGTTTTTATAAAATGAGTTGCTTTTTCAAATCTTTCATCAGCACGAGGTGTCCATGGCAAATCTAATTTTGCGATTGCACTAACCAAACTGTCATGATTAAAGTTTACTATTGGTGCTAAACTTGCGATTGTGTTGAATGAAGTTTCATCTTGATATTCAACTCCATCAATAAGACAAAGTTTATAAAGTGAATTTATAAATTCATCTGTTGTACCTGAAAGATATTCATGAAGTCCTTTATCAAATTCAGAATAATGTCTAATGATTGTGTCATCAAAGTAGAAATTGTAGGCATCTTCTGGTTCATATTTTGCAAAGAGCCAACGAATTATTTCTGGTGTATAAAATTTCAAAACGCCAGCAGGTGTGATATTTATTCCACTTGATGAGTGCATGCTTGATACACCAGCAAAACCAAGCCAGCCATAACCTTGGAAAAGTGGTGGTTCATAACCAAAAATTTCTCTTGAAATTACTGATGAAACATCATAACTTCCGCCTGGTGTTGCATGGTCAATTCCGCCTGGTTCAAAATCAACGCCCTCTGCTCTCCAACGCATTGGCCAGTCAATTTTCCAAGCAAGTTTCATTTTGTTATAAATTTTAACATTGATTGTTTCATGATTTCCACAATCTCTGCAAGTGTAAACAAGTTCATTTGTTTTTTCATCATAAGATTCAACAGTTGTTAAATCTTTCAAACATTTAGAGCAGTATACGGCAACAGGATAATAATTTTCTCTACCCTCATCAGTTGCTTCTTGTGATTTGAAACTCATCAAAATATCATAAATTTCTTTACGTTTTTCAAGAGAAAGTATAATTTCTGGAACATATCTTCCAGACATATATTCTTTTGTTTGAGAAATATATTCAACTTCAATTCCAATATCTTTTACGGCGTCCATAAATTCTTTTTCAAAGTGTTCACCATAACTTTTTGCATCATCATCAAATGGATTTGGAATTAAATTGTATGGACAGCCTATATATTTTTCATAGCCATCAACAACTTTTGAAACATTAACAGGAACTTTTCTGAGCCTATCAAAATCATCACAAGAATAGATAAACCTTACATTTTTGCCTTTGAGTTTAAGTGCCTTCGCAACAAAATATGGAAGAGCCATATCT
The DNA here is from genome assembly GCA_947382485.1 of uncultured Clostridia bacterium. Taxonomy (GTDB): domain Bacteria; phylum Bacillota; class Clostridia; order Christensenellales; family UBA1242; genus RGIG1681. The sequence continues at coordinate 167,482 of CANCYS010000001.1, forward strand.
CTGAAATTTCCGATATGAATGCTTCCAGATGGGCTTCCGCCACCAGCACAAACATAAGTGTCTTTGTTTGGATTTCTTTCTATAATTTTTTCTGCAATTCTTTCACTCCAATGCATAACATTCTCCTAAATTGTTTTTTATCAAAATATCTTATAATAACTGCATTCAAATCATTTTAAAAATGCACTTTACAAGCAAATTAACATAATAAAATTAACATAAAATCCACCAAAAAGTCAATTAATATAAAATAGATATATAAATCGGTATTTAAATGATAAGTTTTATTATAATTTAATATTTTATTTTTTATTTATTACATGAAAAAAGACGGCAATGCCGTCTTTTTAAATTTAAAATTAAACAAGTTCGTTAATTTTGGTTGCAGATGAGAATACCGCACCAGTTGCATCATTTAATTGCATTAAACTATAAGCTGTGTTTCCACTTACACCACCAAGATATTTTGATGAAATTTTCATATACTTGTTTCTTAAATCAGCACTTAGACTGCTATCTGGATTAGAAGTTGCACTTAAATTTTGACTTATTAAACTATCAACATAAGCAGCAATATCTTTCCAACTTTCAATGATTCTTGCAACACCACCACCATTATCAATGCTTCTTTTAGCCATTGATTCATCTGATGAATATCTAGTTTTACAGTCAAGCAATTGGCTCGCAACCATTGATAGAATATTTTTCTTAATAACTTGTAAAACTATAATTTTTTCATGAGGAGGAAGATCATTTTTAAATTTAGGGTCTTTTAGCAGATTTAATACTTGAACAATGAAGTTTCCATCTTTCTTAATACTTACAGTTTCTGAACTGAATTTGTCTGTTTGAGTAAACTTTTTATAAGGTTCATCACCAGTCCATGTACTTGTGTCCAAGTTTCCAGTTAGATTTCCCTCTGAATCTCTTTCCATCTTTATTCCAGAAGGAAGTGCTGATAAACATTCAGTTTGATCTGCTGAACATGCTGAAACACAACTTTCAGCAACTGCACTTAACTTAACCAAAACTTCACGAAGTTTAGATTTGCTTCTGTCTTCGCTCATATAAAGGAACATCAAGTTTTTATCAGCGTCTGATTGAACATAACAAAGTTCATTTCCATGTTTAACCTTACCAGAGAAAAGTGCCCTATCTTGGAAATTTTTAATTCTATTTAATCTTTCGACTGCTTTTTGACCAACAGGAGTATTTAAACTGAAATATTCGGCCAAACCATTTGCACCAACACCACTAAGTTTAAGCATATTTGACACAATTGAAACTCTATCTTTTTCATCTTTTAAGATGCCTTTTTCAAGAGATTTAACATATTCATCAACAGCATTATCAAATTTTGTTTGATAATACAAAATTAAATGTTCTCTCTGCCATTCATCAAGACAGCCATATTCAACACAGTGGCTTATATTTACCAACAATTTTTGCAAGTTTCCAACTACTTTTACCGCTGGTTGATCAGCAGAAATGTCATATTTGCTCTTATCATCATTTTCAATGATATTTTGCACTTTACTCTTTAATTGTTGAACCAAAAGGTCTTGCATTTTAACAGGAATTGTTTCTTCTGATGACCTTTTAATTTTTTCGTACATTTCTTTAAATTTCTTGTCATCAAAATCTTTCAATTCGTTAATCTGTTGAGCCATTTTAGAATAACCAATATAAGAATTACTCTTTATATCGTTAACAGCACCTTGTTTAGCACTTAAATCTTTATCAATCGCAAGCGCTGTAACTTGTTTGTTAATCAACTCAATAGCTTTATCTCTCTGCTCTTTTGTCATAGCACCAGATTCAACTAACTTATTAATCTCACTTCTTATTTCAGATGCTTTTGATGCATCATGAGAATCATATAGTTTGAAAATCTTTTTAGCAATACCTGCATCACCAACTAACGCAACAATTTCACTTTCCTGTGCAGCATTAACTAGTTTTGTTTTATTATCTAACATATTTTGAAGATAATTTTTAGAACTATTAACTGCGTCTTTCATATTTGGGTCAGTATATGTTATTGAAGTAATTGTAGTATTTATATCACTATTTTGTGTTTGATATTGCATTCCAACAATTTGAGAAATTGCATTTTGAATTGAAGCATACTCAGGTGTTCCATCTTGTATTCCAAGTTGTTTTACACCAGCTATCAAGTGTTCTTTATCAATATTTAATTGATTAATAAAACTTACGCCAATTCCTTCACGTGCAATTTTGTATTTTATTCCACCAGGATAGTTACCTGTGTCACCACAGATTGTCATGAATTTAATCATATTCTCAATATCATCAAGAACATCACCATATCCCATTTCTTCTAACAACTTTTTGATTTGAGAATCTTTTGCATCTAAAATGTTTTGGATATCTGAAATTGTTGTGCTTGTAAAAGCATCATCAAAAAGAGAACGTTTATATGTTTCAACAACAATTTCTGCAAGTTTGATTTTAGATTGTAAATAATCTTCTTCTGCATGACTATTTTTATAAGTTTGTTCCAATGCAAATAAGTTTGATACCATTTTTGCAACTTCTGTTGGTGATGGTATATTATGTTTGTTTTTCTCAGTTGGATGTGTGAATGCTTCATGTGCAGCTTCAATGTTGTTTTGCATTGTTTGAGGGGTTCTTTCTTCTGAAATGTATTCTTCTGGTTGATGTGCAAGAAGTGATTTTACTTCTGCAAGACGACCAAAATGTGCCTCACTTTGTTTTCCAAAGTCTACACCATCAGCAGATGATTCATAGTTATTTTTAAGTTCTTCATAAAGAGCCATTGCTTGATCATAACCACCATTTTTAACTGGCTCACCATAAGCATGCAAATATTTTATGATTGGTTTAACATACTCATTGTTCATCAAAACTTTCATTTCAATTTCTTTTGCTTTACTTTCACTGAAAGTTCCACGAAGAATTTTTGCATCTTCAAATGCTTTATTTATTTCGTCATCAGTAGCACCTGGATGTTGTTCTCTATATTCATCTTTGAATTTTGTTTCATTTAATTTTGCTGGTTTAAAACAATCTTTAACAATCTTTTCTTGCTCTTTAATGAAAAGTTTTCTAATTTCTGCATCAAATGATGTATCACTTAGTTCAATTCCATTTTTCTTTTTATAATTATCAGTGAATGATCTTTCCATTGCACGAAGCGTTTTATAGTTAAAGAACAAGTTTCTAACTGCTGTGTTATATTCTTTGTTATATTTGATTGCAGCATAACTTTTTGCGTCTTTTGAACTACCCATATATTTGCCTTCGCCTTTTTTCCAAGCAATTATATCTTTACGCTTTTTTCTCCATGAAGAAAACTTTGTGATTGCTCTTCCAAGACCAAATTTTGTGAGAAGGCCACCAAGAACTGTTCCTGCAATTCCAGTTACAACGCCTGCAATTCCAGTGAGACCAAACGAAATGCCAATAAATGGAACAAGTGTAAAGAACGAAGTAACAGTAAGTGCGGCAGCACCAGCACCAAGAAGTCCATAAACCCAACCATGTCTTGCATCTCTTCTTGCTGTTTTGTTTCTTTGTTTTAATTCAATCTCTGCTTTTTTGAATGCATCAATTGCCCAACCATTTGACTCTTTTAAATTTCCATCGCTACCTTTTTGAATGTTGGTTTCACCTTTTTCAGTAACAGATTTTCTGTAACCTTCAAAAACTCTACGGCTATCTTCAATTTTTAAGTCACAAATGGCTCTCATGTCACCAACAGTGAGCATTCCTGACCTACCAATTTGTCTTGCATAGTCAGTTGCTTGTGATTCAAGAACCATTAATTGTTGTTCGCTTTCAAAGAAACCGAATTCATTTTCGGTCATGCGAAGATTATATTCTTTATTGAAATAGTTTCTTGCATATTTTCCAATGAAATAACGAACATCGTCAGTGCAATATCCTGCTTTGCCAAAGAAATTAATGATTTTCTTCCTTTCTTCGTCATTTTGCACATAATATTTTCCACCTGGTTTAGTTAAATCGTTTAAAATTTTATCACGATTATTTTTAAACCTATTGTACATGAGTACATATAAGCCAAGTGCAGCATAACGTTCAGCAGGCCAACCCCTTCCATTGGCATAAAGGTCAATTTTATCCTTTAAGTTCTTGGTTGCACCTGAACCTTGAAACACTGTCTTTTCATCTGCCATAATTTTCTCCTTAAATTGAATTTATTAAGGTCATGTTTTTTCTGTGATTTGATTATACCATATATTATTTCAAAAATAAATAGTTAAAATCATAAAAACATAACGATTTTTTGCATTTGTAACCCCTATTTTTCATTGAATGTATGTTTATAGTTGTTTTTGTGGGTCGTCTGTGCCTAGTCCTAAAATGTCTTTGATGTAATCAATTGAATTGATTAAATCTTGATTTGGTTGTTCTTCTTCTTTTTGTTCTTCTTTTTGTTCAACTTCTTCTTGTTTTTCTGAACGATTTTCACCCTTTTCAAGTCTTGATTTTTCAAATTTCTCGTTATATGCTTCTTCATCAAATTGACCAACAAGGTTGATTGCTTCTTTGCTAACAGTGTGCAAGTTTTCTTCTTGCTCTCTGGTGAGTTTTACTGGTGCAAATTCTTCTTCATCTCTGCCAACTGCTTGTTTTTCGGAAAGTTCTTCGGAATTTGAAAATTCTTCTTCATTTGAACACAAATTTTTATAATATTTATTTGTTTTTTTCAAATGATTTATATTCTTTTTTACATCATATTTTTGATTTCTGTCATTAAGTTCATTTTCAACATCTCTTAAATCTAAATTTACTTTTCCAAGTTTGCGTTTTAAGATTTCTTCTTGAGCATATGACTCATCTTCTCTTGCGAAGATAACTTCTGATGCTTGTTTAAGTTTTACATAGTTGCGTTTTGACCAAATATAAACTTTGTCCGCAACAATAAACACAATAATCGCAAGCACAAGCATGATTATTGCACCAACATATTGTCTGTTCCAAACTGGAATTATTTTTCCATAAAAATCAACAACCTTGTTGTCTACAAAAAAACTGACAACAGCAAATGTTGCAAAGAAAACGGAAATCATCATACAGATGATTGAAATTACATTTACGGTTTTGAAAAGTGCAAGTTTATTGTCAATCATATTGACTTCACGTGACCTGTTTTCTGTGATTCGGTGTTGCTTTAAATATTCGGTTTCGGCCCTGTCTTTTGCTTCGTCAATGAAATTGTAATAATGCTTTTGTGCATCAGCAACATCGTCAATTGTTGCAAGCCTTTTTTCAATTTTGTCAAGCGAACCAATTTCAAGGGCATAGTTGTAGTATACAATTAAATCAAGATTGCTTGGCGTGGAAGAAAAACCAAGATCACAACTCATTGCAATTTTTGAAAATTGCGCCCATGTGAGCCTGCCTGTTTGCTCGTCAATTTCATTTTCGCCAACTTCTTTTAAAAACACATTTGGATTACTTAAAATGGTGGTGTATGCCTGAACAAATTTAGCCACTTCAACATAAAATGCAGAATTTTTGACCATTGAAGCGCCAACTCTGTCGCCATTAATATTATTGATTAACATAATAACTCCAATATTATACTGATTTTATAATAACACAGCACATTTTATTTCGCAAATAAATAAAATAAAAAATGAAATAAATGAACATAAAATGATTAGAATTTCCGTCTTTTTTTATAGTTGCAAAAAAATGCACTATTTTTAGTGCATTAATTTATAAAATTAAATATTGTTTTTGAGTGATTTTTGAAGAAAAATTACACCCTCCTTCTTGCAATAACCACCCCTCCGTGCTCACACTTAGTATAACATCATTTTTTATGTTTTGCATAAACCCATGACAGTTTTTTATGAAAATATTTTATGATAAAATTTAATTATAAATTCTATAAGTTCAATCTCAACTTGATTGTGTAAATCGCCATTCATACTGTCTATTTTTAGATATAAATCTTGTTGTTCTTCATTTAGCGATTTCATAAATTTATCAACTACTACAATTATTTCTTTTGATATAGCGGTGATTGTTTCACTTGGACGCCTTTCATAAAACTCATCTATTAATATTTCTTTTAATTCTCTCATTTTCACTCCTTAACTTATACTGTTTATTCTTATATTTATATAAAAATATACAAATAATTTTTACAAAAGTCAATTAATTATACGAATTATTCTTACATATTTTAATTTTTATAAAAAAAATTGATATAAAAAATTAAATAAATATGATGTAATCATGGAGATATAGATATGAAATTGAAAGAATTGCGTGAAATAAACAAGATAAGTCAGCACAAATTATCAAAGAATTTAAATATTAATGTTATGACATATAATGGCTGGGAAAATGAAAAAACTGAACCAAATATAAAAAATTTAATCAAATTAGCAGACTATTACCAAGTAAGTTTAGACTACTTAGTAGGACGAAAATTTAATAATGATTTAGACTACTTAACAGAAAACCAAGTAAAATTTATAAAAACTTTTTTAGCACTTAATGAAGAAAATCAAATGAATGCAGTCATCTATGTTGCTGAAATGCTATCTAAACAAAAATAATATTATTATGCTAACGGCGAAAATGGTATGAATAACATAGAATAAGAAAAAGCCAAGACAGGAGTTATTATTTTTAATTCGTCAAAAATTGGGTGTAGTGCAAGGCATAAAAAAAATTCTAGGCATGAGCTTACTTTTTTTGTAAGTGATTGTCTAGAATTTTTTTAATAACACAGCAATGTGCTTAATTTATTATTAAATTAGCTAACGGCGAAAATGGTATGAATAACTAGGAATAAAAAAATATTCACGCACGATTTTACTAAAACGTAAATGAGTGTCCTTTTATTTGTTAACTGACTAACGGCGATAATTGTGTGCTAGACAAGGCATAAAAAAAATTCTAGGCAGGAGTTTACTTAAAGTAAATGACTGTCTAGAATTTTTTTTAGAAACGCAGTATAGTGCATAATTATCGCCGTTAGCGACCACAGCAGTTTTTGTATTTTTTACCACTACCACAAGGACAAGGGTCGTTTCTGCCTACTTCCTTCTTTTTGGTGATTGGGTTTGCTGGTTCATTTGAACCTGCATTGTTTGTTTTCATATCTTTCATTCGGGCTTGACGCATTTTTACAAGTTGTTCTGGTGAAATGCCTATTCTGATGTTGATGCCCATCATGAAGTTTGCGACATCTCGTCTCATGGACATTATCATTTCATCAAACATATCGAAACCTTCGGTTTGATAGACTGTGATTGGATTTTTGTTGCCATAGCCACGAAGACCTATACCTGTTCGGAAATTGTCCATGTCGTCGATGTGGTCAATCCATTTTTTGTCAAGGATTCTGAGAAGTACATCTCTTTCAACAGCACCAAAGTTGATGCCTTGTTTTTCATATTCTGCTTTTCTGGTTTCATATCTTGCGACTGCTCGCTTGTAAATTTCATCAGCAATTTCTTCGGTTGTGTAGTCTGAAATCATATTTAATGTGATGAAATTTGTTTCTGGTTCTAAAAGGCGTTTTTCAAGTTCTTTGTTATATGCTTCAATGTCAACATCTTCTGGTTTTTGGAAATGTGAAAATTCACTAGTGATTTCGTCAACAACATCTCTTATCATGCCAACAATCTTGTCGTGCATATCTTCGCCATCTAAAATTCTGTTACGCTCTGCATACACTTCTTCTCTTTGACGGTTTAACACATTGTCATATTCTACGACATTTTTACGGATTGAATAGTTGTTGCCTTCAACACGCTTTTGTGCACCTTCAACACTTCTTGAAAACATTTTCCAATTCATTGAAGTGTCGTCGTCCATTTTTAAGAGTTCTGCCATTCGTTTGAGTCGGTCGCCACCAAAGATTCTGGTTAAGTCATCATCAGCAGAAAGATAGAACACTGATGAACCTGGGTCACCCTGTCTTCCTGCACGACCACGAAGCTGGTTGTCTATACGTCTGCTTTCGTGACGCTCTGTGCCAATGATTCGAAGTCCGCCAAGTTCAACAACTTGTTGTTTTTCTTTTTTAACTTCTATATCAAATTTTTCTTTTAACTGATTATATTTTTCACGAGCGATTTGTTGCTCTTCATTTTCAACTGGGAAAAATGATGCAGCAATGTCGATTGTATATTCATCAAAGCCTTGTTTTTTGAGTTCTTGTTTTGCCATGAACTCACTGTTTCCGCCAAGCAAAATATCGGTTCCACGACCAGCCATGTTTGTTGCGATTGTGACTGCACCGAGTCTTCCTGCCTGAGCAATGATTTCTGCTTCACGAGTGTGATTTTTTGCGTTTAACACATCATGTTTGATGCCACGTCTTTTTAAAAGACTTGAAAGTTCTTCTGATTTTGCAACTGACACTGTGCCGACAAGCACTGGTCTGTTTTCGTCATGATTTTTCTTTATGTCTTCACAAATTGCATTGAGTTTTGCATCATGTGAAAAGAAGAATACATCATTTTCATCTTTTCTTTTTGAAGGAAGGTTTGTTGGAATTGTTACAACATCAAGGCCATAGATTTCTCTAAATTCGCCTTCTTCTGTTTTTGCAGTTCCAGTCATACCTGAAATCTTTTTATAAAGTTTGAAGAAATTTTGGAAAGTTACAGTTGCAAAGGTTTTGTTTTCACCATTAATCTTTACGCCTTCTTTTGCTTCGATTGCTTGGTGAAGCCCATCGCTGAATCTTCTTCCAACCATGACACGGCCAGTGAACTCATCGACGATTAAAACTTCGCCGTCACGCACGATGTAGTCTTCATCTTTTTTCATTAAGAACTTAGCACGAATTGCGTTGTTGATGTTGTGGTTGATGTCTGTGTTTTCAACATCTGCAAGGTTGTCTATTCTGAAATATTTTTCGGCTCTTGCAACACCTTCTTCTGTTAAGTGAATTGTCTTTTTCTTTTCATCAATATCAATGTCATTTTCTTTCAATGTTTTTGCAAACTTTGCTGCAACAACATATTGGTCTGATGACTCACCTGATGGTCCAGAAATGATGAGCGGGGTTCTTGCTTCATCAATCAAAATGGAATCGACTTCGTCGACGATTGCATATTCTAGGCCTCTACCAATCATTTCATTTTTATTGGTGCACATGTTGTCACGAAGATAGTCAAAACCAAACTCACTGTTTGTTCCATAAGTGATGTCACACTCATAGGCCTTTTTCTTTTCATCTGGTTGTTGACCAGTGTAAATGAAACCAACAGAAAGTCCAAGAAATCTATGAACTTTTCCCATCCATTCAGCGTCACGCTTTGCAAGATATTCATTGACGGTTACGACATGAACAGGCTTTCCTGAAAGTGCATTTAAATATGCTGGAAGTGTTGAAACCAATGTTTTTCCTTCACCAGTACTCATTTCTGCAATTCTGCCTTGATGCAAAACAATACCACCCAAAATTTGGACATGGAAATGACGCATTCCAAGCACTCTTGTGCTGGCTTCTCTGACAACAGCATAGGCATCTGGCAAAATGTCATCAAGCGACTCGCCAGCCGAAACTCTATCTTTTAATATCCCAGTTTGAGCTTTTAATTCTTCATCACTGAGAGCTTTATACTTATCTTGCAATGCTTCAATTTTGCTTGCAATTTTTTCAAGTTTTTTCAAACTTTTATTATTATCAAAATTCTTTATAGCACTAAATAAACCCATTATTTCTCCTTAAACACAACTATAAATCATGTTTATATTAAACTATTTTGCAGTTTTTGTAAAGTTTTAGGCAATTTAATTTTACGCACAAACTTAAAAATTTTGCAAAATTATCAATTTTTTGGCATATTAAACTTAGTTTTTGCGAAGGTGCATGTGAAAATCTTTTTTGGCTCTGCTTTTTGAAGCACCGATGCACACTCATGAAGTGTTGAACCTGTTGTGAAAACATCATCGACTATTAAAACATTTTTGCCTTTTATTTCTTGCTTGATTTCGTTTTTTAATTTGATTGTTCCTTTCAAATTTTCACGCCTTTCTTTTTGAGACAATCCTGCTTGCGTTTTGCCATCATATAATTTTTCAAGAGCATCGACAACGCTTATGTTGGAAATTAAACCCAGTTCTTTGGCTATTTCTTCTGCCTGATTGAAACCACGCTCTTTTCTTCTTTTGCTAGACACTGGCACAAAAGTTATTACATCAATATTGTCAAAGCAAGTCACCAAACTTTGCATCATTTCTGCAATATGTTTTGCATAATATTTTCTTTTTCCATACTTTAATTTTTTAATTATTTTTGCTGGCACAGTATCATAATAACAAAGTGAACGATTACTCATAAACGCATAGTTTGAATTTTTGCATCTATCACAAATTTTTATATTTTCAGTTCCACAAATTTCATCGCCACAAATTTTGCAAAGATTTCCGTTTATGACATTTATTTTATTTTTACAATCATTACAAATTTGAAACTTTGTTTTATCTTTGATTTCCCTTCCACACGACATACACTTGTGGTCGGTCATAAAAAGGTTTTCAAATTTTGACCATATATTTTTCATTAGCTTACTTAACTTCATTATTATATTATCTGCCTTAAAAAATATTTTGTCAATTTCTCGCTTGTGATTGACAATAATTTTTGCTATGGGTATTATTAATATGATAAAAATTTGGAGATACCTATGATTAACATTGCAATTGATGGATTTTCAGGAAGTGGTAAAAGCACACTCGCTGATGGTCTTGCTAAAAATTTTAATTTGAAACATTTGAATACTGGTGCTATTTTGCGTGCTATGGGAGTTTACTTTTTTGAAAAAGGCATAACTGAAATTGACGAAAAAATTGTTGAAGAACATATTGATAATTTTAAAATTCACATCGAATTTGACGGCAACACCCAACACACTTATCTTGACGGAAATGATGTTTCAGAAAAAATTATGGCGGAAATTTTTGGGCAAATGGCTTCTAAACTTGCTGTTATTAAAATTGCTATGATGAAGTTGATTGACATTAGCAGAGATTTTGCAAAAAAATATGACTGCGTTATGGAAGGCAGAAATATCACAAGCGAGGTTCTTCCTGATGCTGATGTTAAGTTTTTCCTTGATGCAGAAGTTTATAAACGAGCTGAGCGTAGACACAAGGAAATGATTGAAAGAAACATTGAAACTAGTTATGACAAGGTTTTAGAAAGTTTGAAAGAGCGTGATTGGCGTGACACTCACAGAGATTTTTCACCTATGGTGGTTGTTCCTGATGCAGAAGTTATTGATAATACAAATCTTTCTCTTGAAGAAACCGTTGTTATTGCTAGCGAAATTGTTAAAAATAAACTTAATAATTCTAAGTGAGTTTTCGTTTAATCCGATTTAAAATTGCAAATATTTAAAAATACTTGCAATATAACAAAAATATGTGATATATTTTAATTAGATAAAGTTTGGAGGAAACCTATGGTAGATTATATCGTTGGTGGTGCAATTATCTTAGCTGTTGTTGTGGCTATTATTGTTGGAATTGTAAACACATTTAAAAAAGCAAAAAAACGTGAAGAAGAAAAATCACGTGAAGTTGGAGAAGTTGTTGAAAAACACGGCGTTCGCTATACACCAGAAGCAACTATTGTTGATGAAGTTGGCAACGACAATGTTACATATATCAAAGGCGACATCATCATTAAGCCTAGAAAAGTTATGAAAGTTGGCAAAAAAGAAGAAATTCACCCTGGTAAATGGACTGTTCTTGCAAGCAATGATTCTGTTACAACATTCAACATTAGAGTTGGAAACTATGTTCAAGAATATAAGCATGGTCAAGAAATTATTCTTGCAGAAGGTGACGAAGTTTGCCCAACCAGCACTACTATCATTTTGAGATAAATTTATAATAACACCCTTTTCTAGGGTGTTTTTTTATGTGTTTTTATTTGGTTTTATTAACACATTCAATATTGACTTGCAAATTTACTTGATGTATAATTGTATTATAAAAATTATTGGAGAAAATTATGAATAAACTTGGTTTTGAAAGCTATTTTAATTACATTGACCACATGGGTATGGAAAAGATGCTCGCAGACCCTGAGCAAGGCCCTAAACTTTTGGAACTTGCAAGAAACATTAGTGTTTGTTTACATGAAGACTGGAAACAAAATTTGATTCGTGAAAAAGGTACTGAGTATCAACATTTTAGACCTGTTAAAGATGCTGAATTTGAACAATCTGTTTTATCTGACCCACAAGCAAAAGAAAATTTCTTATCATTTATATCAACAGATAATAAACCACTTTTTAGAGTTGTTGAAACTACTGTCGATGGAAAAACTATTGAACAATTACAATTTGACCTTATTCGAGTTCCTTTTGATAATCTTACAAAAAAATGGCAAGAAGCAAACTTGGACGCAGCGAAATTTGCTCTTTGTTTAGTGAAAAAAGCTATTGAATCAGGTGACCTTTCATTTGAAAGTGGTGAACTTTCACCAGAAGAAATTCAAAAAAATCAAATTAGAATTTTTGAAAATTTTGAAAACATGGCTCATGATGTGCATGTTGAATGGATGTTTAGAGAAGGCAGTTGGGCAGAAGCAAAACTTCTCTACCCTTATGAATATTTGGCTGTTGACACAGATGGTGACAATCAAAAGGACAAAGACAGAGCACATATCAAGGCTACTACAACAGAACTAACAATGCAACCTAACATTTTATCTCGTAACAGATCGATTGTTATTCGTGCAGTATTTGAACTTTTTGGTGCTTTTGCAAATGAAATTAATGGGCTTGACAAGAGCATTATTAACAACATCATATTTATACAAAATTTGATTGATAAACAAAACTATGAAGACTTTTTGAGATATATTAGACACAGAAGAGATGTTCGTGATTATGCAGTTGAACTTTTGGAAGGCGAAAATGAATTAACATTTAAGCATTTAGAAAAATTGGCTAAAAAATATTTTGAAGTTTGGAAAAGAGAATACAGAGATGTTAAACCTGGACTCCCTAAAAAAGTTGATGTTGAATACAACGAAATTGAAGTTGATGACATGGTTGTAAATCACAAAAATATTGCAAGAAATGAAGTTTATGAAATTTTGGTTGAACTTGCAAAACTTAATGATAAGTCAGTTTTAGACCCTGAAATGTTACCTTCAATTCTCGCAATTAAAGATAAAAATTCTGAAATTTACAAACAAATTCAAAAACAAAATGAAGAAGATTTTGCAAACTTTCAAGCAAAACTTTCACAAATGAATAGCGATTAATTTTAAAATTTACAAAATAAAAAACACCAAAATTTGGTGTTTTTTTATTTTATTCATTTGTTATTTGTTTTGCAAGAGCATTCCAAATTTCGCTTTCATCAATTTCTGCGGTGGTTGGTGCTGAAACACATTTGCCACGAACAAATTTGTTTATAAATAATCCTTCATTATCTGCTGAATCAAAGTCGACATGAACTAAGTATTCTTGTGGTTCGTTTTCACCATTAGCATTTACATTTGGAAAGTTGTATTCACCAAACGGAACTGCAAAATGCAAATCTGGGTCTATTTGCGAAACATCAATACCAAATTCGTTTTCAAGAATTTTTTCTCTTGCAGGGTCACAAACATACAACCCATCTTTCCCTCTCATTGGGAAAACAAACGCACAGTGTATTGCACCATTATCTTTGCAAGTGAGAATAAAGCCTATATATTTTGAAAGCAAATAAGTTGAAAAATTTAAACAACAACCTGTCTTATTTCCATTGCCTTCAAACTTTTTAATTTGTTCATCACAAAATTGTTTTGGAGTGAATCTTTTTTCTCTAAAATTTACAGCATTTTCTTTTTGTGTTTCTTCCCCAGCATTATAATTTGCCATGCTCATAAATTTTTCGTAATCACTTTTCGATAAATATTTCTTTAACATAAAATTTTTCCTTACATATTTTATTTTATCATTATTATGTTAAATTGTAAAGATTTATCAATATCAAAGAATTTTAAAAAATCTTGAAAAAAGTGTTGCAAAAGTTTAAAAGATATTATATAATGCTATTGTTCTTTGAAAGAATATTTATCTTTTAAAAGAACATAATTTTAATATTCCCCAGTAGCTCAGTGGTGGAGCACTCGACTGTTAATCGATAGGCCGTAGGTTCGAACCCTACCTGGGGAGCCAAAATGCCGAAAGGCATTTTTTTTGTGACACAGATTATATTTTATTAAAAGATGGCATGTTTGCTATCTTTTTTATTTTGGATATAAAAATAATAAAGCATTTTCTTTTTATTTTTTATAAATTTATGCGATATTGATTTTCTAAGCAATCTATGATAATATTTATTTATATAAAAGGATAATTTAAATGATTATTTACACAGGAAAATTTCAACCATTTCACAACGGTCATCTATCTATGATTGAAAAATTGGTAGATTTGTTTCCATATGAACAAATTTGTGTGGCAGTTATAAAAAAGACAGAACTTAAAAACGGAGATGCCTTTGACAAAGTTGTTGATGCAGAATGGAAAAAGAAAAAATTTTTGTTTGATAGTGAAGAAACTTGCGAACTTATTAATTCTGTTCTTCAAAATAAATTTCCTGAAAAATTTTCTAATGGTTTAATTTTTAGTTGTGAAAGAGTACGACCATCTGCGTCGACATGGCAAAGCATTATTGACATGTTTGGCGATAACAGGGTTTGGGCTTTTACGCTTAATGACGAGTATGATGAATGGGAAGAACAAAAATGTGCATTCTATCAATCTATGGGAGATAAGACTATTAGAGTGCCTATACATAAAAATATTAATGGTTCAGATTTAAGAAAATTTATTGAAAATAAAAATATTTCAGCATTAAAAAATTTAGTTCCTGAGGAAACATTAAAATTTTTAATTCAAAAATTTAATATGCCAGAATTTAATTGATTTAAGCGAAAATTGATATTTTTAATATATGAATAAATATTATTTTTAATATTGAGTTTTTGATTATTTTATGTTAAAATATAACTATGGAAAATAAAAACGGATTTATATATTATCAAAGGGTGCAAGATGATTCTGTTCCCTATCATCTCAAAGAAATTCAAATTTCTGATATTGACACAAGTCGTCCAACTATCATTGAGTTTACTGGCTCAGGAGCCTTAGAAGCAAGGGCTGTTAATGGGTATCTTAAAACCACTGAGTCTCAACTTTTAACATATTGCAAAGACTTGGACGTTAAAGATGTTAACATTATCGGCGTTGACTACAATGCTACTGCTGGTGATTTTGTTCAGTTGGTTCCTATTGCTGTTGATAACAGTATGGATTTTATTGATAATTTTTTGGTTCCTCTTTCACTTGATGAAAATGGTAATTTAAATGTTTTAAAAGCATGCAAAAATTTAAGAAATATTACTTTTAAAACTCATTGCATGGGACATGAAATTGTTTATTATTTAAATAAAAATTACAAAAAGAAATTGTTAGAACTTGGATATAGTGAGGAAAATGCCTCAATAATTATGTCTCAAATTTTGGAAATTAGTTATGGTTCGGAATATGTTCCGCTAGACTTTAAACAGGCTATTATTGTTTCTCAAAATGACCGTGAAGTTAGAGATAGATTTTATTCACTCGATGCTCTTTTTAGTAACTTGGACAACATTGATATGAGCACAGAAGACAGAGCCATGTTAAATCAAATTCATAATGAAAAAGATAATGATAAAATGACAGACTTTTTTAAGGAAAATGAAAGAGTGTACATTATCATTAATAACGAAAATGAACTTGTTTTTTGTTTTTCTAATCCAGTTGATAACAAAGGTGATGACCACTCAATACATTTTGCAAGAATAGAAAAAAATAATACGAAAGCTAAAAGAGCAACAGATGTTGGATTTTATGTTGCCAAAGGAATATCTAGTTTGCTTTATGGTTCAATTAAAAACTCTCTACTCAACGCACAAACTCAAAATTTAATTCCATTAGATTTAAATGAACTTGGTGTTTTGGCAAATGAAGTTGTTAAACCTTTAAATGACAAGCCACTTGCAAAATACAGCCAAAAAGGCGAATAATACTAAGAAATAAAAAGTGTGGATTTAACCACACTTTTATTTTATATTTTATTTTGAAAATAACGAACTTGAACTTTTATTTTTTGCTTTTACAAACTCATTAAAAACTTTTGGTAGTTCACTTAAACATCTTTCTATATTATTTTTATAACCTTCAATTTTATTTGCAAATTCTTTATCTTCTTCAACATTTGATTCAATTTTTATTTGAGTTGCGTCTTTCTTTGGTTGCATTGTGTTGAAGTCAAAAGATGCTAAAAATTCTTTAAATTTTTCTGTTCTATTTCTATAATAATTTGCATCTTTTATCAACACTCGATAGTATAAAATTTTTCCAAGCAGATTTGCAAGATTGATAAATTGTTTATTTCTATTTGCTTCGTACACACTTGACTGCAAGTAGCTTTTAGAATCTATATTCATTAAGTCAAATTTGTTTAAATTTATATTTTCTTCTACCATGCTGTAAGGTAAAAACAGTTCAGGGATATAATGACTTGCCATAGTAAAACAACTTTTTGTTGGATCATCATAATTGTACTCGCCCACGGCTATATACTTGTAAGCCAAATCATCATCAATTTCTAATTCTAAAATTAAATTGCTATCTTTATATCCTTCTTGATTAATTTTAAAATTTATTGCATCTTCTTTATTAAAGAAAAAATACTTTCCATTTTTATAGTCTTCTTCATGAGGAAAAATTATACCTTCATCTTGCTTTACGGTTGGATGAGGCAAAAGTATGTTTCCATTTATTTTAAGTGATTGTTCTTCCTCAAAACTTAAAATTCTATAAATTTTCATAAATCAATTTTAACATTATACCATAATACTGTCAATATGCGATTTTTCGGAAAATTTTAACTCTTGTTTATCTTTTGTTTAATATATTTTAAAATAAATTCTGCAACATTCACATTTGTTGTGTCGAAAATATTTTTTAAATGGGCATTTGAATTTACTTCACAAACAACAGGACCTTCATTTGTTTGAAGAATGTCAACTCCACAAAAATCACAACCGAGAATTTTTGAAACTTTTTTTGCTAAATCTATTTCTTTAATTGTTGGTTGATAGTTGTAAGCCACTCCACCATTTGAAAGGTTGGAACGAAAGTCTCCATTTTTAGATTCTCTTTTCATACTGGCAACAACTTCTTTGCCTACAACATTTATGCGGACATCTTTTCCATGACATTCTGAATAGTACTTTTGAAACAAAAGTTCTCTACCCTGTTCTTTTTCTATCAACTCAAACATTTCATCTTCTGAATTAATTAAGAAAACTTGTTTGCCTTCTGAACCATAGAATTTTTTTGCTACAAGTGGGAGTTTAAGATTTTTAATTACATCTGAAACGAAATTTTTTACATACTCTTTTTTGTAATTGAACATCAATGGTAGCAGAAAAGTCTTTGGAATTTTTATATTATTTTCATTTAAAATTTCATAAGTTTTTGCTTTATTGTCACATGCAAAAATGCTATCACTACAATTAAAAACTTTATAACCTTGTTTTTCAAATGCTCTTGCAAGAAAAACATCTTTATCATAAAAAAGAACAGCATCACATTTTGGAAAACAATTTTCTTGCCCAACAAAATTTAATAGTTCCGTATTTTTTGCAATCTGCAAATTTATGTTCAACTTTTTTGCAGTGTCAAATAACAACTGATTTTGCAAATTGAATTTTTCGCTATCTAAACTTACATTTGTAACTAAAAGCAATTTCATTTGATATATTTCCTTTTCAATTTCAATAAGAATATTTTCAATGATTTTCATTACATCTTGAAGGTTTTGCCCACCACAAAATTTTGAAACAACCCTGCAATTCATTTCAAGCAAAACTGATGGAATTTGATTTTTAGCACAATTTGTTGAAACTGTGTTTGGAGCATCTGCATCAAACGGGTCGTTTATTTTGAAAACATAGTTTTCTTTTTCAAAGTAGAATTTAAATATATCAATTATTTTTAAATTTTCAAGCAAGTTTTTATGAGTTTTTCCACCAGTGCCAAGACAAAAATCCATTTCCCTTTTATCACTTAGCTGATGCAAATCTAATACAAATTTGATGTCATTTTTCAAACAATAATTTATCAAACTATCCCTATACTTTGACTTGCTGTCAAAGTTTGCATCGTCATTCTCATTTTTTGTTTTTATGAAACATGGATAACCGAGTTCATTTAAATGAAGTGCAATAAGTGCTGTTTCGGGTTCTGCATATTTTATTTTTCCATTTCGGATTTGTTCAACTGAATGTGGTGCAGAAATTAATATTTTTTTTGCACCTTCTAAAACCACAAAATTTTCCCCAGAGGTCTTTAATTTTTCAAATTTTTCTTGTTCGTTCATATTTTACCTCAAATTTAGTTCTAAGCATATTATAACATTTAATTTAAAATTAATAAAGTTCTATTTTTAAATAAATAAAAACAACCAAATTTTTGGTTGTTTTTTAATTTTCTTTTTGAACAGCAACACTTTCATGTTTTCCAGATTTGATTTTTTTTAGTTGCAATCTGTAATATATTTTAAGTGCGTAATATTTTGCATATAATGCTGACGCAACTTGCGATGACTCTTGAAATTCCTTCAATTTATTTAAAACATTTTCTGCTTGTAAAAGTTTTATATATATTTGATATTTATTTTTGTCATTTGCATGAACACGTCTTTGTTCTTGTATGTCATCAAACTCTGACTGATAAACAAATGAAATATTTGTATTTAAAAAATTGCTTTCTATTTCTTCACCAAGAGCAATCATTTCTTCTTCGCTCAAATTTTCATTTACTTGCCCTACAATTTGACTGTCAATTTTTGCCATTGTTTCATTTACTATGCTTAATGCTTCAAGTTGACATTCATTAAACTCTTTTGAACCAATTTCATCTACACCTGTGTGATTTCTTTTTTTATCTAAAAACAAAAAGTTTGCCAAACACATTGTTGTTGTTCTTTTTTGTTCTTCCATTGCATCAATATAAGATTTGATTTTTTTATTTAATTGCACTGTTTTTATCTTATTTGATATTGCTTTAAAAATTTCCATTTATAGCCTCATTAATCAATTTGTTATTATTCTTCACTGCCTAGTTGAGAAGCAACAGGAGTTTTAGGGTTAATATGTTTATATGTTCTTTTAACCTCTTCATAATTTTTTTCATACACTTGTTTATTATATGTTGCAAACATATAGTCCATTAAAAATGACTGAACTTTTCTTAAATCAAAATTTGTAATCACTTTTACTGCTGTTTCAACAATGTTTTCAAGTTCATGTGTTAAAAGGATTCCATGAATGTCATCTGCAAGAACCTTTGCACTTTCTTCTTCAAATTGTTTTAAAATATGCTTGATAAGTTCTTCTGCTTCTGGCATCATTTTTATTGCATTTTCTTTTGCATTTTCTTGTCTTATTCTTTCTTCATCAATAACTTGATCATATTGCTTTGCAGAAAGTTCTTCCAATTTTTTTGATACTTTGTTTTTTAGCCTTTTTCAATGAATTTAATATTTTCCCCATGTTACTACCTCACATTAATTATACATAGGTATTATACTTAAAACACGGCAAAAAATCAATACTATTTCCAACATTAAATTTGAATTCTATTTTGATTTATACAAATGATACAGTTCATTTGCTCTAACTCTAAACTCTTCTGCAATTTGTTTACCAGTTTTATTTTCATTTTTAAGCGACAAATAGTCCATTGGTTTGTCAATGACAATTGTGTTGTTTGACTTGCAATAATACATATTATAAATTTTTAAACTTTTTCCATGAGTTTTATAATATTGCTTTGCGAGGGTTACAAAACCTGCATAATATTCTGTGAGTTCTTGATGATAACCATCTGATGAATTTTCTGGAAAAATTAAAATGCTTGTTCCTTTTTCAAGTTCTGAAAATGTTGTTTTGAAAGTTTTGATTAATCTTGAATCACGATATGTTGGAATTAAATTTATGCCTTTATAAAACGCATACAAAAATGGTGCAATAATAAATGCAACAATTTTTGCTAACCATTTTGGAAGATGACGCTTTTCATGAAGATATATTTTAGACAAATATTTATATCGAGTTTTGAAATCTGCTGTCATTTCAAAAGTTCCCCAGAAACGGAATTTTAATGGAAAGTATAACTCATAAATTAATGGTCCTTTTGCTGCTTCATGATTGGTTGTGTAAATTGCTCCGTCTTCAAGTGGATTTCCACCAAGATTTATTATTTTAGGTTTTCTTTTAAAAATTCGCAAAAAAGATTTAACCGCTTCAAAAAGCGGTTTTCTTCTTGGAAGTTTTTCTTTATTTTTATTCTTTTTTTTCAATGCTCTTCCTCTAACTAAAATTATATTTATTATAATACATTATTGCTTTATATTGATTTAAAATTTTACTTTATAAACTAGTTTTTTGTTTAAATTTGCAATAACAACTCAAAAGATAGTTACAAATTTTTCAATTTTGTAAAACCTATTCTCTTATTGCTCCATGCATTTCTTTTAACTCAAACAAAGATTCAACAAATGAAGAAACAAAAGGAACAAATTGATCCATTTCAATCATTTTTAAAAGTTCATCTTTACTAGCCCATTTTACATCTTCAACTTCACCATCAACAAATTTCAAAGTGTTTAAGTCAACATCAAGTTTTAAAAGATAATAATCATCAAAACCATGATTGAAATTCATTGTGAGATGTGGTCGCACATTCGAAAAATCATAGTTTAATCCTATTTCTTCAAACAGTTCTCTTGCAGCTGCTTGTCTGCTGGTTTCACCAGTTTGTGAACAACCACCAGCAGAAAAATCCCAATAACCACCAAATTGTTTTTTGTGCATGCGTCTTTTTTGAATCAACATTTCATTATTTTTATTGAAAATGCAAATGTGAACAACTTGCATATTTTCGTTATTTTGCGGACGAAAATTTTCTCCTCTTTCAGAAGTTTTTCCAGTTGATATTCTTTCATCTGCATATAAATCTATGATTTCCATAAACAATCCTTTAATTATTATAATTTGAGTTTATATAAATCACAATAGATTGTCAACGCAAATAACTAAAAAAAATAAGCACTAAAATAGTGCTTATTTTTATTTTATTTTTCTTTTTTTATTGAAAATACATCTTCATTTTTCATAAGATTAATTTTTTCTAACACTTCTCCACAATATGGACAATCAACATATGATTTTCTATTATCATCACAATTACTTGGATTAATCACTAGCCTGACTATAAATTCTTTACCGCATTTTGGACATTTTTCAACTTTATCTTTATGACTCATATTTGTTTCTCCTTTGATAATATAATGACTACCAAACCTCAATTTGACCATATTTATAATGCCAATAATTTCCTGCTGTGGTTGGCTTACTTTCGCTATACCAGAAAACAAGATTGTTAGAATAATTCCATTCGCTATCCCATCCTGAAGGTTTACTTGGTTCTTCACAATAAATTATTAAATTTGTATTATTATAAAATGCTTGTCTCTTTATGGTTTTTACGACAGATGGAATAATTATACTTATTATGTTACATTTACCAAAAGCATAACTACCTATTTCATCTAATCCAGTACATTTTTTTAAATCTACTGATATAAGATTTTTATCATAAAATGCATAGTTTTTAACCTTTGTTGTTCTAACGTCCAAAGTTATTGAAGTTTTGGAAATATCACTTAATCCAACCGCAATAAGGCTTGAATCATTTTCTTTATAATAATATATCCCATCAATTTCTATTATTGAACTTGGTTCACTTAAATCCGTTTTAATGATAGTTCCATAATATGTTACATATCCTTTAAGACTAAGACTACTACTTAAATTATATACTTCTGCAAGTTGATAACTGTTATAAAAAGCATCGCTGCCAACTGATGTAACATTTTGTGGTATAACAACTTTAACAAGTTTTCCACACCAACCAAATGCATAGTTTCCGATTGATGTTAAACTTAAACAACCACTCATATCAACACTTACTAGAATTGAACCATAAGCAAAAGAATAACTTCCTATTGATTTTAAACTTGTGCATGGACTTAAATTAACATTCGTTAAACTTGTACAACTTCTAAAAGTATTATCACCAATTGATGTTAAATTTTTACATGAACTAAAATCTATTTCTTTTAAACTCGAACAATACTCAAAAGAATCGTTTCCTATACTCCTGATTTCACTACTCAAAGTTAACTTTTCCATATTATAACAATAATTAAAACTATCTTCTCCGATTTGAAAAATTCTTACACCATTTATTCTGCTTGGTATTGTTATTTCTTTAAGTGTTTCACCATAAGACGTAAGACCAGTTATTGTATTTCCTGAAACTTCAAAAATATAATTGTCATATTCATTAGCATCTTCACCAGATCCACTATTATCTCTTACAATAATTTCTATTGAAGCTCTCAATCCATAGTCTGATTGTGCATAGATTGTAGCCCACCCGCTACTTATACCTTTTATATAACCACGATCTGAAACAGTCACAATATTTTCATCGGAAGAACTCCATTCAACAACTTTTTTGTCTGATGGCGTTCTTGATGAACCATTATGGTAAATCACTATGAACAACTCTCGTTCTTCACCAATTTCTATTATTCCGTTACCGTGAATATAATCTATTATTTCTAAATCAGTTGCACTTTCCATACCATATGGATCGTATGATACAAAATTTGAACCTATTACTGCAAAGAAGAAAAAACAAAAAACAGATACCATAATACTTAAAATCATTAAACCCTTACATAAACTTTTCATTTTTCACTCCTTTTCCAAATTAAATCCTTTTAGTTCTTCTGGGGTAAGCGGAGGCATATTGTTCCTCTTAAAAAATTCTTCCAGCCTTTCTTTCTTAAAATCTAAAACTTCTTGATGAACCTGTTTTTCTGTTTTTTTCTTTTTTTTCTTAAAAATAACATAACCAACAATTGAGATTATCATTGAAAGCAACGAGATTATACCACCAATAGTTTTACTAATCATCAAAGGAATAATAATTGCCAAAACTATTGCAATCATTGACATTGATATTGACATAATACCAAACTTCTTTGACCTTTTTGAAACTACCTTATCAAGAGCTGATTCAATAGTTGGTATCAGTCCATCTGGATTACATCTAGTTGTGAATGACTTAATTGAACATTGTTTTTCTCCATTAGGTACCTTAAATTTCCATTCGTATTCTGGAGCAATACAATATTTTGTCTGTATAACTCTATGTGTGAAATTTGTACTAACATCTTTAACATGATCACCAGGGAAATTTATTTGTCTTTCAGCCTTTAATTTTGCCCTCATAATTGCCATATCAATCCCTGTGGAATCAGGTGTGCCATAACTCATATCTTGAAAGTCACTATCTTCAAAAGGAATTGAATTTGATTCAAAGTCTATTAAAGAAACCATGGCTTCAAAATCATTTTCTATATCTTTTTCGTCATTCATAAATTTTTCAGTATAATGTTTATTTAAATCTTTATGCTCATCATTGAGTTGAACACACACAACTTTTTGTGTTGTAAGACTACCACTATAAGGTTGCCAGTCTGTAACAGTTCTCTCTTTAATGACTTTTTGTCTTACTTTTTCCTTAAGAACTACATCATATTTTTCTTCATAGTCTTCATATTTTTCTTTTCTATCATAACCAACTGATGCAGAATAATTTCCTTCGATATGAACCCACATAACCATAAATTGTGGATAATTTGTTATAACATCATCAAATTTACTATCCATAATATCAAGAGGAGTATCTCTTAAAGTTGATAACAAATATGCAGTATTTCTTTTAAATTCTTCTTCACCAAAATTTGTTTTCATGACAAAATATTGTGAATCAATATTCGCATTTCCACTTTTTACAGTTACCTTAATGTTTTGGTCTTGGTTCGGTCTTTTGATTTTGACTTTTGTTCCACAATATTCACAAATTGCCATTTCTCTTGATAGCATTTTTACATTTGATGAACCACAGTTATCACATTTGACATTTCCTTTTTCATCTTTGACAATATTTTGAGATACATTAATAACAATTTTCTCATCTCTTGATTCAAATTCACTAGGATCTGGTTTTGGTTCAAACACATTAGTATTTATTTTTGACTCTGGATCATCTAAACCCAATTCATGATCAAGCCAGTCTTCAATATTATCTTTTGCCATATTTAAACTATTCTCCTTAAAAGAAATATAGCATAGCAAATCCTAAAAATCAACAATATATATTTATTTATCTATAATATATAGATTTTTATGTCTATATTGCCATATACCATACTATTATATAAAAAAGTTTACATAGTAAAATTAATATGTGGAGAAAACTATGGAACTTAATGAACTTATTAATAAAATCAGCACACTAAGAGTACGTGAAGGATTATCTGCACGTGAACTTAGTTTTAGAATTGGGAAAAATGAATCTTATATTAACAGACTTGAATATCGTAAAAACTTTGAACCATCTTTTTCTGTTATTAACGATATTTTAGAAGCATGCAATTCATCACTTGAAGAATTTTTTTACTATGATATGAATCAATATAAAGTTGATAAAGAAATATTGGAACTTTTAAAAACAACCCCTGAAAATAAAAAGAAAGCAATTATTGAACTTTTAAAAAAATAGCACATAATGTGCTATTTTTATTAAGTTTTTTAAGTATACTTTAATTGACAGAAAATTTTTTTAATCATATAATTTATTGGGTTAATTATAAGGAAAAATTATGTTATTTATTATTTCTCAAATTTTGGCTTTTGTTGGAACAGGCATTGACCTTACTGGCAAAGTGATGAAAAATAAAAAAGGTATACTTGTGTGTTTGGTAACCGCAAGTGCTTTGTTTGTGCTTTCATATGTATTTTTAAATAGTCCACTCCCTGCCATAATCAATGGCATTGCTCTCGGAAGAAATTTGACATACACCTATCTTAATTCAAAACAAAAACCTTTTAAAAGTTTTGTTATTCCAATGATAATTTCAGTTGCACTCACTACTCTTGCAGTTGGACTGTTGTGGACTGGACCATTTGACATTATTATGATTGTGTCTATTCTTCTGCTTTCTGTTGGGCTTGCATTTAAAAACACTCTTATTGTTCGTATTTGTTTGATGTTTAACAGTGGAATTTGGATTATTTACGACTTTGCACTTGGAGCATTTGTTAATGTTGCTTGTGATGTTACAAACATTTTAATCAACCTTATAGCCACAATAATTTATCATGTGATACTCCCAAGAAAAGCAAAAAGAAAAGAAAATGATATTGTAAAATAACTTAGTTACATGTGAAAATATTTAAGGAGAAAATTTATGATAACAGAAGAATTAAAAGAAGAATTAGTTACTTATCTTATAAATAGAAAATTAAAAGTAACTGAACATGTTAGATTTAATCACCTAACATCAATTGATGTTGAATCTTCAAATATGAAAGATATCCAAAAACTAATGGATGATTATAGTGAAAGTGGATATTTTGAAATTTTACCAGAAGGTAATTTACACCACTATATCACAACTAAATTGGGCGAGGAATTTTTTAATTCGTTAGACAATTAAAAAGCGGATGCACATGCATCTGCTTTTATTATAATCTATTTAAATAGTTGAAGACTTCGTCAATCCACTCAGTTCTTGGATGAAGTTTATTTTGTTCTTTAAGTTTTTTGATTTCAAAAAAATCCATCCACTTTATATCTTCAACTTCACCATCATTTAATTTTAGGTCTATATTATCTTCATCATAATGAATTACAAAAAGTTCCATGAACTGATTTTCAAAATAGCGTTTACCCTTGCTTTCATATTCACAACGATTTATGAACGATGTTAAAAACCTATAATCTTTAAGTTTAACATTTCGATTGACAAGGTATCCGATTTCTTCATTGAGTTCACGATTGATTGCTGTGACAGCATCTTCACCAGAAGAAATGTGACCTGCTACTGATAAATCATATAAGCCACCAAATTTTTCTTTTTCTTTGGATCTTTTTTGAATTAAAATTTTGTTTTCTGAATTTACAATTACACCAATAACCGCTCTATGCCAAAGGCCTTTTTCATGTATTTCGTCCCTAGACATAATTTGACCAGTTTTCACACCATTTTCATTAAGCACATCAATATATTCCATAAATATTCTCCATATATTATTTTAAACAATAAATATTTTTATGACAATGTTCTAAAATTTAAAGTCAAAATCTAAACAACCATATTTGTCATAAGGCGTTTGAGTGTAACGATTGATAGTTTCTTTTGCTTTATCAGAAATTTCAGTTACTCTTTTAAAACCAGATGTAGTTCTGACAAGCGGACAAACATATCTGCGTTTTACATTTGTTTTCACACAATACATTCCTCTTTTAGGTTTATCTAGAACCTCTATTTTTTTACACTCTAAAAATTTGTTGAACGCAGTTCTTATATTCTCATTTTTACTATTTTTAATTTTATTTATAACTTCTTGTTCTGAAAGCGTATAAAGGTCGCTGATTTCAAGTTCGCCATTTTGATTCATGGCCTTGCAAATGTCACCAAGAAATTTCATGTACACATTGTTTCTTTCATTCACCCATTCTGGCCATAAGTTTTTTAATACATCAATATAATCCTCTGCGATGTCAACATGCCTAAACGCTAGTTCATTTTCACCATCTTCATTTGTGCCAATTTCAATATCTGCATAAACCTGCCTAATAAAATTTAAATCGAAAACCCTTTTTAGTGATAATCCACAAGTGAAATTATATTCAAATCTATCTGCTGATAATCTTGGTGATTTATTGTCTGCAATTGTATATTTTTTGTAATCTGAAACTTCTTCAAGTTTGATATTATCTTTTTCTAACAAACTCATTATATGATTTGAATTTTTAATTATTGTTTCTGTGAGTTCTTCTGTTGACTCTTGCATAAGTTCATCGCCATTCATGAAATCAATGCAGTGTTTAAAAGTTGGAGTTGCAATGTCATGGAACAGACCTGCCAAAGTTTGTTTTTTATTTTTTGTGAAATGCCAAATAATGAGTGCAACACCAACGCTATGATCAAGGTTTGACACTGGATATTTCACACCATAACTAGCAGAATAATCCTTTCCACAAAACATAGAAATTTTACCAATTCTTTGAAGTTCTGGTGCAAGCAAATAGTCTTCCAAAAAATCTGGTTTTTCTGGACTTAGAATGTCGAAATATTCTTTGAGTTCACCCTTCACACTTTCAAAATATTTTTTCATAAACAACTCTCAAACTATAATTTTATAATTTTATTATAAATTAAACTCATTTTTCTTACAAGCAAAATTAATATGTCAAAAGTTTGTGATTTGAATAAAATATATTAACCTATTTTTTTCAATTTTAAATGTGGAGACCTATGAAAATTATTGAACTTATTTTCCTTGCAATAGGAGTTTCTATGGACACTTTTGCTGTTTCTATTTGCAAGGGTCTTACTATAAAAAATCAACAAATTAAATCTGCATTTATTTGCGGAATTTGGTTTGCAGGATTTCAAATTATTATGGTGGTTTTGGGATATCTTTTATGCAGTATTTTTGCTGACAAAATTGATGATTATGACCACTGGATTGCTTTTGCTTTATTTTTAATTAATGGTGCTAAAATGTTAAAAGAAGCAATAAAACCAAAAGAAGATACAATTAAAGATGATTTTTCATTCAAAACAATGTTTATGCTTTCATTTACAACAAGCTTTGATGCTTTGGCAGTTGGAATCACTTTTGCACTTCTTGAAACCAATCTTTTTGTTGCTGTTCCAACCATATTTTTATGCACATTTATTTTAAGTGTTTTAGGATTTAAACTCGGACAATGTTTTGGGAAAAAATATAAACGCCAAGCAACTTTTGCTGGTGGTCTTATTCTCATTTTACTAGGCATTAAAATTTTGGTTGAAGGACTGATTTAATTATTAATATAAAATTTATTGTATTTATAATTTTCTCTAAGTTTATTTTACATTAAAACTTTTAAGTGATAAAATAATACTCGTTAAGGAGAAAATATGAAGACTGAATTTTTGCGTGCAAGCAGTGAAAGCATTAAACTTGCCTGCGACTTGCTTAGACATGGTGAAGTTGTTGCCGTTCCGACAGAAACGGTTTATGGTCTTGCGGGCGATGCAAAAAATTCTGAGGCTATTTCAAAAATTTTTAAGGCAAAAGGCAGACCAAATGACAACCCATTAATTGTGCATATTGGTAACATGGATATGCTTGAAGATGTTGTTCGTTTTATTCCAGAAGATGCAAAAAAACTTGCTGATGCATTTTGGCCTGGACCACTCACAATCATTATGCCTAAGGGTGAAAAAATTTGTAAAGAAACCTGTGCAGGACTTGATAGCGTTGGTGTGCGTATGCCAAAAAATGAAATTGCAAGAGCAATCATAAATGAATCTGGCATTGCATTTGCAGCACCAAGTGCAAACCTTAGTGGCAAACCAAGTCCAACAAATGCAACTGATGTGTTTGAAGATATGAATGGAAAAATTCCACTTGTGATTGACGGCGGTGAATGTGAAGCAGGTGTTGAATCAACTGTTGTAAGTGTGCTTGGGAAAACTCCAATTATTCTTCGACCTGGTGTTGTCACAGCTGTTGACATGGAAAAGGTTTTGGGAAAGCATGTTGAAATTTCAAAAGCCATAACAGAAGGCATTTCAGATGAAAGCAAAGTTCTCTCTCCTGGCATGAAATATAAGCATTATTCACCAGAAGCAGAGGTTGTGATTTTGAAAGGAACTATTGAAAATTTTTCAAAGTATGTTTCAGAAAACAAAAAAGAAAATACTTATGTTTTATGCTTTGATGGAGAAGAAAAATTTTTTGATGTTCCAGCAATAAATTATGGAAAATCGAACGACCCTAAAAGTCAGGCTCATGAACTTTTTTCTTCACTTCGAAAACTTGATAAGCTTGGTGCAAAACTTGTTTATGCAAGATGTCCAGAAACTGATGGAGTGGCACTTGCTGTTTACAACAGACTAATCCGTTCGGCAGGATTTAGAATTATTGAAGTTTAATTTGGAGAGATTTATGGAAATTTACAAACACAAAGTACAATATTATGAAACAGATAAAATGCAAATCACTCATCACTCAAACTATATAAGATTTATGGAAGAAGCACGAACAGATTTTCTTGAAAAGATTGGTTGGAGTTACTCAAAAATGGAAAGCATGGGATTGATTTCTCCTGTTGTGAGTGTTGATGTGAACTATAAAAAAAGTACAACTTATGATGACATCATTTCTATCACAGTTAAAATTAAAGAACTTTCTATGGCAAAAATCAAATTTGAATATGAAATGAGAGTTGATGAAAACATTGTTTGTTTAGCAACAAGCGTTCACTGCTTTGTTGATGAAAATGGAAGACCAATTTCTGTTAAAAAGGCTTGCCCTGAACTTTTTGATTTGCTTTCAAGTTTAGTTGAAAACAATTAATAAAAAACACCCCGAAGGGTGTTTTTATTTTAACCAACTTTATTTCGTCTTGCTTTTCTTGTGATTACAAGATATATCACTACAAATGAAACTATTACGCCAGCAACTATAAATAGCCATGCGTTGCTGTTTACAGTGACCTTTATATACAAATCTTCACCAATATTTTCAAGTGGTTTATTATATGAATATGAACAAAGTGGTGGGAGTTTGTAGATTGAAGAATTTATGCCTTTTGGCTTTTCACCATCAGTAAGTTCTTCAATATGAACCTTGCCATTTGGCAAAGTGTAATAAACATAATAGAAGCCTGTGAGTGTGTAATTTGCATTTATGAATGTGACTTCATAATTATTGTTGTTATATGTTGAAGATATTTCATAAACCCCACTCTCTTCTGCCGTTAAACCTTCACAAGAAATTGTTAAGTTTAGTTTGTCATTGGCATAAAGAACTCCTGAAACAACTTTGTATGTGATTTGCTTTCTATATGCAGACGATGTTTGCAATCTCTCACTTATGTTGTCAAACGCAACAGTAATCTTTGCTGGGTTAATTTTAAACTTACACACATCATCGCTATTACTTGAAAGTTTATAGTTTTCATCAGATGTTAGTCTGACAACACTAATGTCATATTCTCCAACGTCTTTGTGGCCCTCTGTGTTCATGACAAGTGCACAGGTTTCACCTTCAACAAGATTATTGAAAGAATATTCTGGAAGTTGTGGTGTTCCATTATATGTGCTTTGTGTCTTTGTCCAACTTAAAGTAAGTTGTCTTTTTTCAATATTTAATTTTGCCTTGCTTTCTTCAAAAATATAGTTTTCATTTCCAATACTTAAAAGTTCAAATTCATATTCCCCTGCATTTGTTGCTTCGCCACGAGAAAGTTTTGTTTTTACTTTTTCTTTATCTTCTTTATAAATGCCATTTAATTTGACTGTTGGAAGAACAGAAGTTCCATCGTAAACATGATTGAGATTTTCAAAACTTACCGAAACCTGTTTTTTCTCAACATCAAAATTATTTTCATCTTCACTATTTACATTGAACGAATGACCAATTATCATCAAAACATTAAGTTTTATATTGTATTTTCCACTGACTAAATCTGGATAACCTAATGTGAATTTTACACTTGCCTTGTTGTCTTGAAGAGTGATTGAATCTTCTTTAACTGATTTTCCATTTACTGAAAAAACATAATATGTTATATAATTTGGATAAGCAGAAAGAGCATCGGTTGCAACAATGTTGTATGTGAGTTCAACAGTGTCACCATAAACTATTTTATAATTTGATGAAATATCTTTTTTGTTTCCATCATAATCTGTGACTGATGTAATTTCAAGCGAACTATCAAAATACACTTCGTTTATTGCGTCCCACTTTGCATACAAAACTATCAAACCATTTTTGTCGCTTGTGAACGTTGCATCAATTTTTGAAACCTGAGTTTTAAATTCTGGTTCAAGATACCAACCCATGAAATTACAATTTGATTTTATTGGAGAAGAAAGAGTGATTTCAGTCATGTTTGGATCAACTGAATAATTTGCAAAACCATCAGGATTGTGAACTGAATTTTCTCCACCATTTGTTCGATAAACAATCTTTCCAGCATTTGCCGTGCTTTGTTGCTCTCCACTGATGTATAACTTAAAGAAAATTTCTCTTGTGCAAGAATTTATTGGAGATGTGATTTTTACACTAAACTCAACCATGTAATCTATTTGAGTTAAAAATGCACCAATTTTAACAAGATATCCACGATTTTTTTGAGTTCCAGTTTTTTCAGTTGTAATCAAAGTGTTTGACGCTAAAACATCACCATCTACACCATTTTGAGATGAATATATTTTTATATTACCCTTTTCAAAACCTATATCATTTTTCAAATTCACATAACTATTTAAAGTTGTTAAATACATATTTAAATTATATGAATTTCTTCCATTTAAATAAAAAGTTGCTGAATTAGATGAGTTTGAAAAACCACCCAAAATAACTGTTGTTGTGTCGGCACTACTTCCGCCAGTAAACTTAAAATATGAAACTTCTGTACCCGTAAAAATTGCAAATTGTTTTGATGACAAATAATCTAAACCACTATAAAATTTAATTACATATGTTCCACCAACATAAAAATTGCTGTCACTATAAAAGCCATCAATTGACTCAAAATTAACCAAGTTTTCACTAACATCAATCACAAATTTGTCTGTTACATCAATTTCACCTTTATATACCTCGGTGTATAATGTTGCACCATTAATGCTTTCAGGAATATTGAAACTTAAACTAATTTTTTCATTGTAAACAAACATGTTGTTTAGTTTTGGAAGCCCTACTAATGATGGGTCTTTTCTTATGCTTGAAGCAAAGTTTGTTGCACTTGAATTTGAAAGATTTAAGCCTTGCTTTTCTTCATTGCAAATAAAACCTTCTAGTGTTGTATAAAAATATTCTGAATCAAAAGGAATGTAGAAATGTTGCTGATAGTCATATTCAACTCCCCAACTGTTGAGTGCAAGAAAACCATATTCATCATCCCAGCCCACAATGCAAACTGCATGGCTATTAATTGTTTTTCCAATTTGAACATCTTCATCAACTGTTTCAGTGTATAAACTTACATCTAAATCTGTATTATAATAAGCAGTTCCTTCACCAAGACCTGCAAACAATCCACCATATTTTTTGATGTAGTTTTTAATAAACATTGCCTTTGCTGAATTTGAACTTCCAAACCCAAGTGACATATAATCAACATGGTCGAAAATTTTGACTGGCTTAACACTGTTTATTACATCAAAATTTGTATAATCTAAAACATATTTAAAATTTTGATAGTTTAAACTTGTCATGTACATCATTAAATCATTTGAAATGTCATTTTCATATACAAGACCATAGTTTTGTGAAACTAAGCAAAAATCTTCAAAAAAGTTGTTTGAACCAAAAAGTGAAGATGTGTGGCCGTTATAATACGACAAATATGCAGTTCCAACTTCTGAAAAATTGTAATACTCACCCTTTTGAACCATGAGTGATGATTCAAGAGATTTCATTGAAGAATATACCCAACAAAGATTTGAATTTAATTGGTTTTCTGCAAGAAGAGGATAATAATCTTCAAGAGAAAATTTTGAATCAGTAACATCGCCACTTGCAATAATTTCTGAAACTAAATTTCCAGTGTTATTAAAATATTCAACCTCAGTGCTTGTTGCAGACGCTGACATGTTTCTCTTTTTTTCATTACCAGAAAAATTTACAGCCGAAAATAAAATAGCAAAAACAAAAATCATGCTAAAAAATACGAATATTGATTTTTTTATTCTATTTTTCTTCATTTTTTATCCTATTTTAAGTTTACACATTTGCAAATTTAATGTCAAATATTTAGTCTGTTTATAAACTTAGTTTGAATAAATAAAATTATTTAATTCACATATACTAAAAACTATTTACAAAACGAACAAAATCCCTTAAAATATAGGTGTAAGGAGCAAGATTATGTCTTATATCAACCTTAAATGCAAAAACTGTAACGGCGAAATGTCACTTAATGTTGAAGCAAAAACTATTGCATGCAATCATTGCGGAAAAAATTATCTTTTGAACGAACTTTTAGACGAGAAAGATTTGGAACTGATTAATCAAATGAACTCAACTTACCTTACAAACAAAATTCAATCAAACTCTTATGCAAAAGATGGTGACGCATACATTTATCAAGCAGAGTATGAAAAAGCCGAAGAAATTTATAAAAAGGCCATTGAACTTGACGAAACAAATTGCAAAGCATACTTTGGGGTTGTTCGTGCAAAAACACATAACCTAAACATTATTCCAGAAGAAAAAGACTATAAGGAATATGAAAAAAAGGCTTTGGAATATGCAAGTTTTGATGAGAAAGAACACATCAAACAAGAACTCTCAAAACTCAGGCTTCTTGAAGCAGAAAAAAAACAAATTGACAAAGAAATTAAAGTTAAGGCAACCAAGAAAAACAAAGAACTTGCAAAAATTAAGTATGAAAAAACTCTTAACAAAATTGCATACGCATCAATCTTTGTTATTACAGCCACAATTTTAATTTTAATCCTTGTATTATAATTAATATAAAAAAGACAGCCAACGCTGTCTTTTATTTTTTATAGTTTTTTACAAAATTTTCCATTACTGGTTTGATGCCTTGCATAAAGTCATATTTAAGCAAATCTTCATTAATATCAACCCATTCACACCTGCCAATAACATCTTCTGTTATTTTTGTTTCTGCATTACTATTTAAACTACAAATTCTTGCAACAGCAACAACAGTGATTGGAGTTTTTGAAACAGGATTTACAGAATCTGGAATTTCAAATTTCCACATATCAAAAACATTTTTTGGAACAATTTCAAGACCAACTTCTTCCAAAACTTCTCTTTTTATGTGGTCATCTAAATTTTCACCAATCTGTTTTCTTCCGCCTGGAACTTCCCATTTAAGTGCATTATATGTACAATTTTTAGACTTTTGAATTATCAAAAGTTTTCCATCAAAAACAATAAATGCTTTTTGTGCAAACATCACAAATTCATCTTGCATATTTTTCTCCTGAAAAATGATTATTATGGGCGTTGTCCCATTCCACCTTCAAGTGTGAGAGTTTCACCACTCATATACTTAAAGTCTGGTGAAGCAAGTTGCACACAAACTCTGCCAATTTCAAGTTCAGAATTTCCATAATGTCCCATTGGAGGCATATGAACATTTGCAGCAAAGGCATCTGGATTGTATTCTTTCCATTGTTCAAGTTGACTTGTCCAAGCAAGCGGACAAACAACATTGACATTGATTCCATCTTTTCCCCATTCAGTTGCAGCCACACGAGAAAGTCCTCTGATTCCCTCTTTTGCAGCAGCATATGCACATTGACCATAGTTTCCAAAAAGTCCTGCACCTGATGCGAAATTGATAACTGAACCTTTTGTTTCTTTTAAGTATGGATAACATTCTCTCATATAGAAAAATGCTGCATACAATCCTGAATAAACTGCAAGGTCAAATTGTTCTTTGGTGTGCTCTGCAAGTGTGACGCCTGATGCAGACGCTTGTGCATTGTTGATTAAAACATCAATCCTTCCAAAAGTTTCAATTGTTTGTTTTACAACATTTTTAACAGCCTGTTCACTGTCACCATCAGCAGAAACATCTGCTTGAATTGCAAGCACTTTAACTTTATAAAGTCTTTCAATTTCTTCTTTTGCGTCTTCAAGTTTTTGCATATTTCTTCCAGTTAAAACAAGGTTTGCACCTTCTTTTGCGTAAGCAATAGCAATGCCATAACCAATTGAACCAGCAGAACCATCTTTAAGAGGTTTTGCCCTTCCACCACCAGTGATGATTGCAACTTTTCCTTCTAAAATTCCCATACAACATTCTCCTTAAAATTTTATTTAATAAATTCACTATAACAACTATTTCCTAATAAAGTCAAACATATTAAAATTTTACACAAATTATTTGTGCAAATATAATTGATTTACTTTGGACTTTGTTTACTTTACTTTTTCCTAACCTAATGTTAATCTATTTGTATGAATGAACTTGAAAAATATTACCAAAAATTCAATGAAGATAAAAGGCTTCTGTCTAGGCACGGCATAGTTGAATTTACTGTTTGCATGAAATATATTCACGATATTATTGGCAAGCGAACAAATCTTAACATTGCAGATATTGGTGCTGGTACAGGAAGATATTCTTGTGTGCTTGCAGACGAAGGACACAATGTGACCGCTATTGACCTTGTAAACAAAAATGTGAGCCAAATAAAAATGAAATCAAATAAAGTTGTGGCAAAACAAGGAAATGCGTTAAACTTGAAACTTGCCGATGAAAGCCAAGATATTGTAATTTTGTTTGGACCAACCTATCATCTTTTTTCTCATGAAGACAAACTTAAATCAATTTTAGAAGCAAAACGAGTAACCAAAAAAGGTGGGTATATTCTTGTGATGTATTTAATGAATGAATATGCCGTCATCACATATGCTTTCAAAGAAGGTAATTTGCAAAAAGTTTTAAGCGAAAATAAACTTGATGAAAACTTTAAATGCCAAACTAACATAAGCGACCTGTATAGTTATGTGAGAATTGAAGACATAAACAAACTTGCAAGCGATGCAAATCTTGAAAGAGTAAAAATCATTGGAGTTGATGGTGCAACAGACTACATTCGCCCAACTTTGAACAAACTTTCAGAAGAAGATTTTAAAACTTTCATAAACTATCAATTAAGCATTTGTGAACGCCCAGAACTTTTAGGAGCAAGTTCGCATGTTATGGATATTTTGAAAAAATAAAAAACACTTAAATTTATTTTAAGTGTTTTTTATTAATAAACTTATTATACAATATCAATAACCAAATTTTTAGGACAACTAAGTTTAAAATCTTTTACTTCTTTACTATAAAAAGTGCCAATTGAAGTTTTACAATAAATATATGCCTTGTCATTCTTATGAACTTTCTCATCTTTAACAAGTTCATCTAAATCTTTTTGACTGATTTCATAATTGAATGAAACACCTGGCTCAATTTTAAATGGCAATTCTATAATTTTATTTTCTAAAATCTTAAAGCTAAAATTCATTTGATTCTTATTATTTTTTACACATACTCCAATATCATAAATATTTACTTGTGTTACACCAACGTTCAAAATATCTACAAATAAATTAGCATTAAATAATAAATTTTTTTCAAGTTCTTCCATTGTCTCAAAATCTTTATCTTTATTCTTAAAAT
This sequence comes from uncultured Clostridia bacterium, assembly GCA_947382485.1. Taxonomy (GTDB): domain Bacteria; phylum Bacillota; class Clostridia; order Christensenellales; family UBA1242; genus RGIG1681. The sequence continues at coordinate 203,898 of CANCYS010000001.1, forward strand.
CCAAATCAACTTTCCAATCCGTCTTCACTTTTAACTTTCTTAGATTTGATTTTTTGTAAGAAATAATAGATATAACTATTGCAACAATTGCACATAACGTTGTGCCAATGGCACTAAATGCATTCCAAAATATTGTTGAATTAAACATTAAAAAATTAAACATTTGTTTCCCCTATATGTAAAATAAATCAAAAACTAAACCTTGATTTATTTTTAAACCAAATTTATAAACTGAATTGTTTTAAATTTTCATGCTCAACGATATACAGTGCATTGCTAACCAAATTATCATTATTAAAATTATTCAAATTAAATGTTTTACATTTTAATTTTTTAGGATTTAATAAAATATTTTTATCATCAATACTTGTAATTACAAAGTTATATAATTTATAAAGTGTATAAAGGTTTGCACTCTTAGAATATTTAATCTCATACAAAACATGATGTGTCAACTTTGAAATGACAAAATCTGAATTACCAATCAATTCTTTAAATCTATCTTTAGCCAGTTTTATTTTTTCATCAATATTTATATCAATATATTTATCACATTCTCTAATTAAATCATCATAAGTTTTTGCTTCACTTGGTTTTATTACGGGAGTTTTGTTAACATCATCATAAAATGGAAACCACGAGTTCCAAACTGATTTAAAATCATAGCAAACTAAGTTTGGTGACCCATTTATTTTGACAACAGAATAAAAATTGATAGCCATATCAAATCTTTCAATTTTTATATTTTCTTTTATATTATTTTCTAATATATTTTTCTCTATAATCAAAATTATTATCCCCCTATTTTCTATATATAATTTTATTACAATCAAAAAATAATTCCAACTAAAAAATACGAACCCATTTATATTTTAAGGTTCGTATTTTTAACTTTAGCGGAGCAAGAGTAACCTAAAACGAATTTTAGTCGTCTTTTTTTATTTTATACGCTTTACGGAACATAAAGCCTGTGCCAACGAATCCTCCTGCGGAAAATATTAGACATAGCGTAGTCAATAAAATATGCGTTGAATTTCTAAAAACAACATCCGTCGGATTGTCTCTGTTTACATAAATCGTAATTATTTTTCCGATATCGTCTGGTGGAGTGTTGGTGGAAACTGGGGTGTCGGCTGTTTTTCTATACTTTTTCCGTTGATTTCGTATTCGACTATATCGAAAAAGTAAGTCGCGTAAAATGACTGCCGAAATGGCTGTTGTCGGGGTCTTTTCGTAAATAATTTTGTGGTCGACAACTACCGGCTCAACTGCCATATAGCGAGTTTCTTGAATTTGTCTTACAAGCAGATAGCATCCGATGCCGAAAAATACCAAAAATATAACCAGAAGAAATACTCCTCCGAGTAACCAAGCTTTGTAATCGTTTTGATATGGGTCTGAATAATAATCGACATTTGATATTATCTCCAAATTTTATAAAGGAATTATATCACAAAAAAACTTTTCTTCAACCTTATAACTATAAAAAAGAAATTTTGGTGCTATGACAAGTATGCCGATTATGCAAGTGGCTTGCTTTCGCTCGTCGTCAAATTGCCGCATTGTAAACATAAAATAAAAAAAAAGATAAATCCGAAAGTTCTATCGCCGTTTTTTGTGGCGGAGAGAGAGCGATATCCAATCCTAACCCTGTGACTGTAATGTGGATTGGGTGGATAAAAATTGAAATACAATTAACCAATCATTAATCTTAATTTGTTTATTTCATTATCAGTTAATATACTTTCTTTTTCGTTGTGTAATGTTATCAATTCTATAAATTTACTATCTTCGTGATATATGTATTTTAAAATAAAATATATAAACTCTATCGGATAAATAATAGTTGAGACAGGTATTCTAAAATTGTTTTTATCTATACCAATATGTAGATGGCATTTTGTGTGAATAATTTCCTTATGATCATCTGGTTCATAATCTATTCTTATATATTTTGAATATTGTATATTTTTAGCAAGTTCGTTTTCAACATAAGGAAAATATGTTAAACGGCTGAAAATAACCTGATTGTTGTCATTAAACATATAATCAAAATGTAAAATTGAAAAATCTGCAAAAAGTAAAAAGTATTCATCGTTGTCAATAATTTTATTGAAAACATCAAAATAATTTCGTCTTTTTGTGTGACTAATAGAACTACCAATTCTATTATCATGAATCACTTTATTATTAACACTATCTATATATTTTGAAAAGCCTTTATTGCATAAAATCCACTCCATTTCTTTTTTAATCTTATTGAATTCATTCATCAATTTTTTCTCCAAATAAATTTTCAATAAAACCTATCAATCCCTCAACATCGCTTTGTCCTGTTTGAGACAATAACAACTCTTTTATAAGCTCAGGGTTATCTTTTAGTTCTTTAAAATTCTCTATTACTTTTTCAAAACTTGTTGCTGTTTTACTTTCTTTTTTTGCTATAGTTTTTAAGTTTGACAATTCTGTTTTTGTAGGATACTTAAATGATAACTTATAATTATTTTTTTTAACCAAATCAAACTCATCAATATATTTTTGTATTGAGCTTTGACCGGAAATATAAACCTTAAATTTACTTCTCGTCATTGCTGTAAAAATTCTATTTCTAGTAAATGAATAAATATTTTTTAAACTATGAGCATTTAAGATAAATACTATATTAGCTTCATTTCCTTTAGCCCTAAATATTGTCGTAAAAGGTATACTATTAGGAATTCGGAATTTTATAGCATTATCTCTATTAACGATATTTACATTGGCTAAATAATCATTTTTTTCTTCTTTAAATTCAAATAATTTATAAAACTCATTTTTAAATGAAATATAATCATCATTTACTGAAATTGAATTTAAGTCAATAATTAAAATATCTTCTGGCTTTATATCTTCAGTCGTAATCAATCTATAAATTTCACTACAAACAGAAGAATATTGTTCAATGTCTGTGTTATGGATTGAAAATTCTATTGGGTTATCATATTGTTCAAAATTTTGTTTTTTTCTAATAAGTGTTACATCCTTACCATATTTTAACTCTCCGGATTCAATCTCATAGCCTATACTTTCCCATGTAGATAGGTCTTGTATCATATTGGCCCACTTTGTTTTTTCATTTTCAATATTATAAACACCTAAACCAAGGGCATGAGCAGTAATTAGTATTTGGTTTGGAGTCCTGTAACACGTTTTTAAATTAACATCATTACAAGGTTCATTGCCAAAAATTTCTTCTTTAGTTGGCATTGATATATCAGAATCATTTAATGATTGAAGTTCGTCATATGCATAAATTATTGTTCCTGCAGGATTTAAAACATTCTTGGCTAAATTAAAAAATTCTAAAGGGAAGTCTTGAGCTTCATCGATGAAAATTTTATCATATACTCCAGTATTGTTTATATTTTTAATCTCATTTAGTAAATCGTTACAAACGAATCCAAATTTATTACTTTGCGCTATGACATCTGATAATGTTTTTCTTTCTACATTAAAATTTTTACAAATAGAAGAATAGAAACCATCCGTTTTTACATTACCCCAAGAATGTAAAATGTGTATGTTTTCAAAATTTGGATCGTTTATTTTATCAAAATCTCTGTAGAATCTCATAAACAAATCTTGAATAAATTGTTTTAATGATACTGTATAAAAAACATATGCCATCTTTAATTCTGGGTAAAGATAATGAAGATATGCCATTTTTTTAACTAACAAAATAGTTTTTCCACTTCCTGCCAAACCTCTCACACGTAAATGAGTATTTGTATCTTCATATACCATATTAAATTGACTTTCATCAAACATACAAAGCCTATTATTTCTTTGTTTTATTAAGTCTCCTAAAGAATTAGGTTTTGAGACTTTTCGCTCATCCTTTTTGGTCAATCCAAAACTTTTTTGAATGATTGTATTAAGTTCCGATAAGTTATCATCACTAAATACATCTTGTTTATTACAAATATCATTGATTACTTCATTAAAATTTTCTATTTTAAAATATGTTACAATATCATTGTCTTCCTCATATAAATCAAATATATCAGGAGAATCCATTATTGTTTTTGTAATAAACCTTTTGAAGGTCTTTTTTTCTTCTATATTATCGTAATAAACATAAATACCAGAATTGCAAATTAAAATAGACTTCAAAAAGTTTTTAGTGTTATCCATTTCAATTATTGGATATCCAAAATATATATTAATGTCCTTATTTGTGTTGCTTAATTGTTTTTCAAGCTCTTTAAAAAACAAATCATCACGTTCATTTTTTTTGTAATCCCCAAATACTTTCATATTACGCCTCACTACAAATTATATCACATTTTTTACATTTTGTATATGTTTATAGAAAAAAAGAAGAAGTTTTTTTCAACTTCTTCTTGTGTTGTTTTATTAATTGGATTGGAAATGCGTATAAAGTGCGTTTGCGGATAGAGTTGAAGTTTTACCACCTGTGTCGGTAAAAGTTTTTAAGACGTGGGCAATAAGAAAAGATATTTTATCTATTTCTCGCAAACTTATTTTCACTTTGCCTATCTTTAATATATTAGTATTAAAGGAATAGCTGGCAGTATTTTCATCTATATCTTCACAATCAACAAAAAATTGTTTATCATTAATTTTATTTGTCATTTCATTTTTTATTTATATGAAATGTATGATAAAAACGATTATTGACTTAAATACAATTAGTCTTTCGGCCGTTTTTATTATAGCATATCTTGTTTAAATTTTCTACTCTTTCGACAAAAACGAACAAGATATTGTTAAATATATGTACGATGCTTGTGAAAACCATAAAACATATGTCCTTGATGACGGACATTATGTTAACATTTCAACTCACACGAGAGTTACCCCCCCCTACCAAAAAAAATTGGGGTTAAATAACAGTGTTGTTTTTTATGAAAATTTTATAATCAATAATTAGCAAAAGTTGGAAAAAATTATATTCTACCCATTTTTTAACAACTTTTTAAAAGATTAAAATCACTAAACCATATTATATTAAAACTCTAAGGTATAAAATAGTTCCAATATTGTTACTACATACTTCAAATTAATGAATAAATAAAAGTATTAGATAATTTAATAATCTCAATTTTAAAATATAATTTAATTATCTTTCAAATCTAAATATTTTTTTGTATAAATTTGTTCATAAGCTACTGATATAATTTTATTATTATAATTTTTAATATCTTCTAAAGTTATATCTATAATAGTATTCTTTTATACATTTTCAGTAATTAATAATGTTTCCAAACATAATGTTGTTTTTATAATCTGCATAAGTCTCCTATAACTTTATTTTTATAATTATTATTACTGCTGAAATAATTATAAAAACTAAGATATGGATAATTAATCTTATTATCCAACTATCAGGTAAAGTATTCACTTTTGCAGATATAAAGTAAATTATTGCACAGATAATGACATATACAATTATAGTTAAAATAATAACCCACCAATAAAAATATTGAATTAATATTATAGGAATAAACATATATACAAAATAATATATTGTATAACAAACACTTCCCCAAGCAGGAATAGAATCTCTTTGATAACTATTTCCAACAGTATAGTATGAAATCCAATAAAATATATTTGACAGAGATAAAGAATCAACAATCAATAAAATAATCCTTATAACTATTTCATATAACCAAGGCTCGAAATTTAGTTTTTGAATAAAAGTAGCAGCAATCAATTCAAATACATTAGGAATAAAAATTGGAAGTAATGCAACACGCAAAACTAATCCTATAAATGCTACAACTTTATATACCCAATTGTAACTATTAATATTTGTAAAACAAGAAAATAAACCTTTAAATATTTTTTTGGCTATTGCCACATTTTCCTCCTTTGTATTGTTCATTTATTATAATATTTTTATAAAATAATGTCACTATTTCGACAAAAAAAGACAAGTTTAAATGATATATTTATTATAGTTAATTTTACTCCTTCGGAAACTTCTTTGCAAAAAATTGTGAATGATGATTATTTCCCAAATTATTAATTTTTTTAGTGATATTTTTCTAATCCATTTTTAATATCTATTAAAATTATTAAAGTCATAAATTTTTTTAAATATGATTATTTAATATATAAAAAAGTTTAAAAGATATTTAAACATTTTTGAAATTAATGTTTGCAAAGTTAACAACAATTGTGTCGTAAGTATATATAAACATTGCTCATAATAATAAAAATTTAATTTGAAATAAATTTGCGGATAAAAATTCATATTTGATTAAGTACATTTATAAAAAATATAATTTTGTCGAAATTTGTTGGAAAGATTATTTAAGAATACAGTATAGATATAATTTAACTAAGATATAGATTAAAATAAAAAAATAATTGAATTAGTGGATTAATTATGTTGACAGTATTCTTGATTATTGTTATTATATTTACAGAATATTTAGCACTCTCAACTTGAATTTGCTAAATATAAAAAATATAAGAGGTACATCATCGGAATAAATTTAGTATGGTTTATAATATATAAATAACGCCGAGGATATAAACTCGGCGTTATTTGATTTTCAACTCGAAAATGAATTCTTGTAGCCTGAGAAACTTTGAGAATTCAATTTAAGAGGTTGATGATGTTTTAAATCACTATGGATTATTTTAATTATTTATAAACTCATTGTCAACCGAAATTTTAATTTTGTAAAAAGTTAAATAGATGACAATGAGTTTTTACTTTTTATATAAAAAATATAGGAGGAAAAGTATGAGATTTTTTAGAAGAAAAAGTCGCACTTATGTAACAAAAGAAGGATATATACAGCATTATAATCCGAAAAGTCCTGATGCGCGTAATAATGGATTTTCACCTGTTCATAGAGATGTGGCAAGAAAAATGATTGGGCGTAAAATAAAGACTAATGAAGTTGTACATCATATTGATGGTAATAAATTAAATAATAAAAAATCAAACCTTGTTGTACTTACTAGGTCTCAACATTATAAAGTACACAATATTTAAATTTGTTTAATTGAAGATACATTAAAAATAGGACGATAGTGAAATTACTATGGATACATTAGGGAGAAAATTAATATGTATAATTATAAAAATTCTAAATCAAATATTATAAATATATTAAATTCAAAAACACCAATAAAGGAAAAAGATAATATTCCATCTGATCAAGAATTTACTTATGAAAATGGTGTTTTAAGTTGGGTTAGCGCAATATTTGTAGATATAAAAAGTTCAAGTGAATTATTTAAAAAAAGAGATGAAAAACTTGCAAGATTATTGAGAGCTTTTACATCTGAATTGATTACAATTTTTCAAGATTTTGATAATTATAATCAAATTGGTATTAGAGGTGATTGTGTTTACGCAATTTACTCAACTCCTAAACAAAACGACATTAAAAAAGTATTTAATATTGCAGTTAAAATAAATACTTTTATGAAAATGTTTAACAAAATTTTAACACAGCAAGGTTATAGCAATATTGGTGTTGGAATAGGTTTAGGATGCGACAAACAACTGATAATAAAAGCTGGTAGATCAGGTACAGGCATAAATGACAAAATTTGGATTGGAGATGCTGTGGTTGATGCATCTAACCTTTCATCTATTGCAAATAGATATGGAAATGATAAAATTACAATGAATCGTTGTTTTTATAGTAATTTACAAAAATATTATGAAGGCAAAGATTGGTTCCACTTAATTTCAAATTCTAGATACTTTAATGAATCATTTTATGAATGTGACGTAATAAATATTGAGTTTAACGAATGGATAGAAGAAGGTATGTAAAATGGAAAATTATAAAGATTTAAGAGACGATTTAGAAACAGTACAAAACCAAATAGAAAAGTTTGATAATAAAGCTAATATATTAATTGCAATTGTAAGTATAGTATTTGCAATAAGTTTAAATATACTTGATATTTTTAATCAACTTTCATTATTAGAAATGACACAAAGAATTCGTATAAAATATATAATTTTATTTATCTTAATTTCTTTTTATTTTTTAACTTTTACTTTGGAAATGATTTTTTTAATTTTGGTAATTTATCCTAGAAAAAAGAGGAACTCTGATGAAAATTCTTTAACTTATTATTTAGATGTTTCTAAAATGACAAACAAACAGATTAAAACATTAACAACTAAAAAAAATAATTCAAAAACTATTATTGACCAATTAAGAATAAATTCAATAATTTGCACCACAAAACATAAAAGATTAGTAACTGCTATATGGTTGTTGATACCATTATTTTTATTTATGTTTGCACTATTTTTTGTAGCTATTATATAGAATATATGAACAACCTAAATTTTATTAAAATTGTTAAATTATTTGGAGAATAGAAATATGGATGAAATTAAATTTAATAAGTTTTTAAAAGCTGCTCAAATCGATGAAAGAGTTTGCTATGACTGGGAATTAGCAAAACCTTATGAAGATATTTTATCAATTATATATTCAGATGTAAAAAAATTTAGTTATTATACATTAGATGGAAGATTCGAAGATATTTTAACTAAATTAGCAACTAATCCCAAATATCAATTAGAAAACTATGAATATTTTCTTAAAAATATTAAATCAGAATTAGAAAAATTAAAAACTGATAATATTATGATATTGCCGCTAAATTTTGTTAAAGATTTTGATAAAGATTTAATATTAGGCGAAAATATTAGAATATTTTTTCCTTCAAAATATGATAAACAATCTTTAAAGTTGTCAGAAAATAAAATTCTAATCAAACAACAGCAAATAAAAAGAAAAATTATTCCTAATTATGACGATAATTTTTCTAAATATTTTGAAAAAATTATAGGTGCTAGATTTGATAAAGCACATATTTTATTAGCCAAAGATAGAAACTTCTTTAATTACCCAATATTAACTATTGTTATAAATAATATTGACTTTAAAGTTGAAATGGAATCTGGTAGAATTGCAGAGGCTGTATACACTTTTTCTAGAATGATAGATTTTAAAACAAAAAGAGAGATATTTTATAGAGGTATTTTGGACTCTGACTTATTAAGTCCTGCAAGAACTTATGGAGTATATTATAATCCATATCGTAAAGAAACACTAAGTGACGGTTTTTATGGTTATTCATTTCGCTTTAATTTTTCAGAATATTTAGATATATCAACGGACTATTTCAAAGAAAATATAGAAACATTTTATGATTTAATTCAAACATTTATAAAATCATGTTTCCTTGATTTGGCAAAATATAGTGCTGAGGACATCAAAATAATTAACAAATGGAAGTGTTCTATATCAATGTTTAATTCTGCTTATGAGTTTGCATCTATTGAGAAATTTGATGCGTCAGTACTATTTTTATGTTCTATTTTAGAAACAATGATTTTAAAAAATAAAAGTAAAGAAAAACAGAAATTATTATTACCTTTAATAAAAGAATTTTTTAAAAATTCAAAAAGTATTGAAGATTTAGAAAAAATTGAAAATACTATTAAAACTATATATAAATGTCGCAACGATATTATGCATGAAGGTTTAGGTTATGAATATAAATTCACATCTTCAAGAAGATTTAATGATTATCAAGGATTTTATCGTGGTATGAGACCATTTGAATATGGTGGGACATTTAATTCATATGAAGATAGAATGATAATAATACATGCTTTTAAAATTGTAATAGATGTTCTAATCTCAGATAGTACATTAAATAAAATTAAAAACATAATAAATTAATCATCTAAACAATAATTACAACTTTTAAAATAAGATATATTTACCAAGATTTTTCTTTAAACATTTTAATCTATCTCGTACAAATCACCTTTTCATAGCATAAAATATGACAATTATTTCTTCACATTGGCATCAAATACATTTTGAATATGTGTTGTTCCACCTATAATTCTATTTGTAACATTAGAAATATAGTCATTTGCTTCATAAATCATAAATAAAAAATCAGGAAACTTCTTTTCAATTTTTGCTCGATTATAATTTAGATAATGTGAGTGAATAATATAATTTCTAAATTTGATTAAAGATATTAATTTATTTGCAATACTTTCTTCTATCAGAACATTTTTTAATGCATTTATAACTTTACTTGCAGAAATATAATTGTCAAAATTAAACTTAGTTTTACCTTTATATATTTTTTCTTCCGCAGCAATCTCAATCAAATGTTTCATACATGACTCAAGATACTGAAATTCTTCAATAATTCTACCAAGTAATTCTCGCATTTCACTATGAGGATTAATGTAATCCTTATAATTAAAACTAATTTTAGAATTTTTTACATATCCTTCTGCAAATGTAAAAAATTCTTTGTCATTATAATATAAACAATATTTATTAAACTTATTACATATTCTCAAATTACATATTCTCAAAAATAATTATAACTAAAAAACAAACCTAAATCGAGTGATTCGATTTAGGTTTTGTTTGGCGGAGAGTTAGGGATTCGAACCCCAGATGGCTTGCACCATGCCAGTTTTCAAGACTGGTGTATTCAACCGCTCTACCAACTCTCCATATTAATTTGTTATGTCACCTACTTTATAAATTTTTCTTATCTTTCAGTTGACTAGTATAGTATATTAAAAACTTTTTCAAAAATCAAGTATTTTTTAAATATTTTCAAATATATTATTGCACAATTATATTAAAATAAAAATGCTAAATACATTGTTTTTTGCATTTAGCATTTTATTTTTAATTTATTGTCTTTTTTACTTTTTCTATTTCTTTAACAATTGAACTTATCACTTGGCTTGGATTATGCCACCAATCTCTACTCCAAACCCTAACAACCTTCCAGCCTTTTGATTTCAAAAATTCATTCCTAAACACATCTCTTTCAAGCACATATTTTGATGACTGTGTCACCTCTTCATCTGTTTCAATTCCAAGCAAATATCTATCCTTTTTCTTATCATAAATTGCTATTGAAATTTTGCTGTTTGAATTACCTAAGTTTAAGTCTGTTTTATATCCAAGTTTTTCAAGTTTTGCAGCAATTTGGTTTTCAATCGGCAAAAGATTTGTCAGTTTTGGTTTTGACAAATCGACTTCACCAAAACTATTCAATATAGTTTTTACCTCTTCCGTATTTCCATTTGACACTGCTCTTGCATAAGTTAAATAACTACGCAAATATTTTGGACCAATATGCTTTGAAGAATCAACTTTAAGTTCCTCAGGTTCAATGCTTGTGACAACATAAATTTTCTGTTTTGCACGGGTTATTGCAACATTAAGTCTGTTTTCACCACCCTCATTTGAAAGTGAACCAAACGTTGCGTTAACTTTTCCAAACTCATTTTTTGCATATCCAATTGAAAAGATGATTATATCTCTTTCATCACCCTGAACATTTTCAAGGTTTTTAATAAACAAACTTACATCTTCGCCATTTTCAACTCTGTTGCATTCCTTTAAATACAAATTTCTAAATTCACTGTCTTCAAAAGATTTTTTATCAATAAGTTCCTCAATGCAGTTTTCTTGCTCAACATTAAATGTGATTATGCCTATTGTTTCATGATTCTTTCTTGTCTTTAAAATAGTTTTTACAAGGTCAACAACTCGCTTTGCTTCATCGGCATTTTTCCTATCACGCCATGTTCCATTAACCAAAATTCGTTCTATTGGTTTATGTTTAACATTTTTTGAAACATTTGGTGCAATCTGTAAATTTCCAGAGTAAAAAGCTTTATTTGAAAAGTCTATTAATTCCTCATTTTTACTTCTGTAATGATATGTTATATTTGAACTAGCATATCTTGAAACTGCAAGGTCAAGAAGTGATTCAACTTCAAGAGCCGCTTGTGTGGTGTAATCCAAATCATCATCAACACCTGCACCCATATATCTTTTCATGAAAGTTGTGGTTGGCCTAAGTTGTTTTGCGTCACCAGCAACAACAATTCTATCTCCACGATAAATTGAAGGTATTGTATTTTCAATGAAAACTTGTGATGCTTCATCAAAAAGAACCACATCAAAAAGATTTCTTTTAAGTGGCAAAATGGTTGAAACATTTTCTGGTGAAAGAAGCCAACAAGGAAACAGTTTAAAGAGATAATCACCATAAATTTCCATGGTTTTTCTGATTGACCACAAATTTTGATTCTTTGAAATTTGATACAAATAATCCTTGCTTGCAGTGCTTCCATTAATCTTCTTTTTATAATCTTCATTAAAAGTCTGCATCGCAATTTTTTTGCTTATTTCATTTTGTTGTTTTTTAATTGAAACAATGCGAGAACGAATATTCTCAAAATCAACCGTAGTTGAAAGAATGTTACGCTTTTCTTCTTCACATTTAACAATTTCATGATAAATTCTAACTGGAAGAACCGACCTTAAAACAGCCATAAACTTTGGGAATGTGTTTCCGTTTTCATAAGCAAAATTTAAAACATATCTTTGATTTTCGTCTAAATTTTTAAGCGTACTATTTATATCATTAAGTTTTATATAGTTCTCAACTGCCCACAAAAGCATTCTTAAAATTGCATTGTTGCCATTTAAAATTCCATCAACAGCAAGCAAATATCCACTTTCTGTCAAAACATTTTTCAAAAAGGCATATTCACTTAAATATTCATCAACTGCAACAAGTGTTTTTTGAACCTCACATTTAACAAGTTTTTCTTTTTTAATCATAACCGCTTTTGCAAATGGATATAAAGGAAACAATACGCAACTGGTCTTCAAGAAATTTTCCGCCTTTGGATATTCATATTTTGCAATTAATTTAATTAGAGCACCACTGTTTTTGTCATTTTTAACTTGGTCATAATATGTCAAAACTTGCCTTGCATATTTATACTTACTAGCATCAAAAAGTGCCCTTCTAACTGAAAATAGTTTTTTAAGATTTGCTTGTGCTTCGGCAACAACATGAACACTCAAATCTTCTTTCAATGTATCGATAAAAGGATTTTTCTTTTTATCTTCAACATAGTTAAAATAAATTTCAGCCTTATTCTTTTCTTCCAAAACACTAAGTGCAGATTCAAGTTCTGCATAATTAAGAGACATAAGTTGCTTGTCTTTTAGCATCTGCTTATAAAGAGCATATTCCATACTCTTTTTACCAAGTTTATAAGAATTGTAATACATTTGTTGAAGTGAAAGACCAAACGAGGTTTTTTCATTCAAGCAATCAGAAATTGTTTTTAAATTGTTTGTTTCAAGTTCAAGTCTTTTTTCAAGTTCATCATATTCCTTAAATAATTTCTCATCATAAGAAGACTTTATAATTTCTTCGTGTGCAGCAAAACAAGTATGGAAAAACTCTTTTTTTTCCTTTTCAGCATCAACAATAAACATTGCTTTTTTGTTTAAGTTTGAAAGCCTGTTAAACACAACTTCAAGAGCTGCCTTCTTTTGAGAAACAACCAAAACCTTTTTATTTTTACAAATCGCGTCTGAAATTACATTCACAATAGTTTGAGACTTACCTGTTCCAGGAGGTCCATAAATTACCATGTTGCCTTTTTCGTTAACATTTCTAACAACTTGTTCTTGTGCATAATCCACATTGTTGATTAGGTATAGTTCGCCACTTTTAGTAGTTTTAGATTTTCCTGACTTAACATTCAAAAGTTCATTAATTGAATCATTGGTTAAATGTTTCTTTTCGAGTGCTGAATAATCTGAATAAATCGAATTTGCCAAACTGCATCTTGAAAGCAAACACAAACTTTTAACTTCAAGAGGCGAAGTTTCATTAGGCTCACCATATTTATTATAATGATAAATTCTTTTTTCTGGCTTAAAACTAATCTTCACACCAAAACTGCGAAGATAATCCATCAATCCTTGAATCGAACCAAATTTTGATTTAATTGAACTAAACTCCATTTCCATGTCTTGCAAATTCAAATGTTTTGTGTTTGCAATTGCAAGCATAAGTGCTTTGTTGAGTTGAGTTTTTTCACCATATTTATAGCAAATGTTCACTGTTGCATCATCAACAATGTCAATTTCAATTGGAAACATTAAAAGTGGTGCTTTAAATGTATAGTTTTTAATTGAGCCAAAAACAAATGGATAACAAAGATACAATTCATATCTTCCTGTTTCTTTTTCAATTTCATCAATTTCACGCTTCAAAACTTTTAAACATTGTCCCTCTTGCTCAAAAGATTTTTTCATGAAATTTTTCTTATCATTTTCATACTTTTGTGCTTCTTTCTCATCTTCAAAAGTTTTGCTTGGAAACCTTAATGTAACATTATAAGCAGACATAATAAGTTCTTTCATGCCTTTGCCATAAATGTTGAATGGAACAGACTTCCCACTGAGCATAATATCCAAAAATTCTTCTGTAAGTTCTGAATCAGATGACAAAACACGACCAACGTCGTAACCATTCTTTTTATTAAAATTTTTCAAAAACAAACTTCTATTTTTTCCACTAATTTCGATCAATCTTTCTTTATAATAAGTGTAAATACTCTTCATGATAAACCTTCTTTTGTAAAAATATAATAAAATTTTTCTTTTTTTTATTATAAAACAAAACAGCAAAATTACAAATTAATTAGTGTATAAAAAAACAAAATTATACAACTCTTATAAAAAATCAAAATGCTTTTAATTTGCTATCAATATTTATTTTGATTTGATATAATAAAAGAGGGAAAAATTTTTATGAAGAATGTAAATGTAGTTTTAGGTGCCTTTTATGGTGACGAAGGCAAAGGTAAAGTTATTGATTATTTATCAAAAGAAGCAAAGTATGCTGTCCGTTTTTCTGGTGGCAACAATGCTGGTCACACAATAGAAGTTGATGGCAAAAAATTTGCCTTTCACTTGCTTCCAAGCGGAATTTTAAACAGAAACATCAAAGCCATTTTAGGAAATGGTGTTGTCATTGACCCAAAGGTGTTAATTGAAGAAATAAACAATCTTCAAGCAAACGGATATGACTGTAAAAATTTATACATCAGCGACAAGGCTCATGTAATTTTGCCATACCATATCATACTTGATGGTCTTTTGGAAGAAATCCGTGGCGGTAAAAAAATTGGAACAACAAAAAGAGGAATTGGCCCAGCATATTGCGACAAGTTTGAACGTTCTGGAATTCGTATGGAAGATTTCATCAGTCCAAACTTTAAAGAAATGTTAAAAACAAACATCACAAACAAAAATGTAATTTTGAAAGCATACAAACAACCAAAACTCAAATTTGCTGATGTATACAAAGAATATAAGGAATATGCAAAAATTCTTAAAAAGTATGTTTGTGACACAACCTCAATGCTTCACAAAGCAATAAAAAATAATGAAAACATTTTGTGTGAAGGTGCACAAGCCACCCTTCTTGACATCGACTTTGGAAGTTATCCATATGTCACATCAAGCAATCCAACAATCGGTGGTGTTTCAACAGGAACTGGCATTGGTGCAAAATATATTGGTGAAGTTTATGGTGTAATAAAAGCATACTCATCAAGAGTTGGTGAAGGACCTTATGTCACCGAGCAAATCAACGAAATTGGTGACACAATTCGTGAACTTGGCCATGAATATGGCACAACAACAAAAAGACCAAGACGCTGTGGCTGGCTTGACCTTGTTGCACTTAACTATGCAATCATGGTTAATGGTTTAACAGGCATTGCTATGAACCATCTTGACACAGTTGGAAAACTCGACAAAATTAAACTTTGTGTTGCTTATAAATATAAAGGAAAAGTCACAACAGATTTCAGAACAAACATGGATTTCCTTTACAATTCAGAAGCAGTTTATGAAGAGTTTGATGGAAACTTTGGCGACATATCAAATTGCAAAACTTTTGATGAACTTCCAGAAAATGCAAAAAAATATGTTAACAGAATTGAAGAGTTAACAGGCACTCCAATAAAATTTATTGGCACAGGTGCAGGAAGAGAAAACATTATTGTGAGGTAGTATGAGCGAACTATTAAACATCTCACCAATCGACGGAAGATATGCAAAAAAAACACATATTTTAGAACCATATTTCAGCGAATTTGCACTCATCAAATATCGCACAGAAGTTGAAATTAAATGGCTAATTTTTCTAGTGGAAAAAAATATCATTGACATTTCACTCAGTGACAAAGAAATTAAAAACATGCAAAAAATCGTTGAAAACTTTTCTGTTCAAGACGCAGAAAAAGTTAAAAAAATTGAAAGTGAAACAAAACATGATGTCAAAGCAGTTGAATATTTTTTAAGAGAAAAATTTAAAAAATTAAAATTGCAAAAACTTGACCCATTCATTCACATCACACTAACAAGTGAAGATATAAACAACACAAGTTACAGTTTAATGATTAAAAATTGTCTTGAAAATGTATATTTTCCTGAAATAGAAAGATTAATTAACATTTTAAATGAAATTTCAAATCAATATATAAATTCTCCTATGCTTGGACATACTCACGGACAAGTTGCCACACCAACAACTGTGGGAAAAGAATTTAAAATTTTTGAATATCGCATAAAAAAAGTGCTAAATTATGCAAAAAATATAAAAATTTGCAGTAAATTTAGTGGTGCTGTTGGAAATTACAACTGTCATGTTGTCGCCTACCCTGATGTGGATTGGATTAACTTAACTAAGGATTTTGTTGAAAGCTTAAAGTTAGAATACAATCCAGTCACCACTCAAATTGAATCTCATGACATGGTGTGCTTGCTTCTTAGTCACATCAAAATAATTAACAATATCATCAAAGATTTAAACAGCGACATGTGGCTATATATCAGCAAAAATTATTTCACTGAAAAAGCAAAATCAACCGAAGTTGGTTCAAGCGTAATGCCTCACAAAGTCAACCCAATCAATCATGAAAATTCAATGGCAAATGTCGAACTTTCAAATTCAATCATTGATGCACTTGTAAACAATTTGTCAATTTCAAGAATGCAAAGAGACCTTAGCGATTCAAGCAAAATGAGAAATTTGGGAGTCGCATTTGGACACAGTTTAATCAGCATTTCTGAAACCATTGTTGGTTTAAATAAAATTGAAGTTAACTCAAAATTTTTAAATGAACAACTTGATAATAACTATGCAGTTTTAACAGAAGCAGTTCAAACAGTTCTCAGAAAAAATAAAATTGAGAACGCTTATGAACTTTTGAAAAACTTGTCGCGTGGAAAAACTTTAACAAAAAATGAACTCCATGAATTTGTTAAATCACTTCCAATAAGTGACAGCGACAAAAAGAAACTTTTGTCTTTAAAACCAAGTTCATACGTCGGACTCGCTTCAAAAATCGTCGAAGAAAATTAAAATTTATTAAAATAGGATTAATTTATGGACTCAAAGATTATAACAAAAAAAGAACGTCAATCAAACCTTGAACTGCTTAGAATCATTGCAACTTTTCTTATAATTATGGCACATTCGTGCTGGTCCTTCACGGGGGGGGGTACAACAGCCTCAATAAATTAAATTTTAAATTTTCAACTATTTTTGGCCAATTTGGACAACTTGGAGTTATATTATTTCTTTTAATTTCCGGTTACTTCATGTGTAACAGTAAATTCAAAATATCAAAATTTATCAAACTTGCTTTGCAAGTTATCTTTTATCAGGTCATTTTATATTTTGTTTATTTAATTATAATTGAATGTACAAATCACAATGCTAGCAGTATTTTTTCTTTTAAAGAATTAATAAATTGTTTTCTTGTTATCAATGGTTGGCAATATTGGTTTATTAGTGTTTACTTAATTTTATATTTACTTCACCCATTTATTAACCTTCTTATTTCAAAACTTACTAAACAACAATTTTTGTTACTCCTCATTATACTGTTTGTAACAATAACTCTATTCCCTACTCTTTTAAATAGTTTAATAATCACACAAGATATAGTAACAAATATTTTATTTTATATTTTTATATATTTAATTGGCTGTTTTATAAAATTATATCCAGCATCTTTTAAAAATAATTTAATTGCATTTGTTGGGTTTGTTATAAGTCTAGCATTGAACATTTTATATGAAGCAACGGCTAGATATAGAAACCATTTTTGTTTATTATTCTTAGCTATATTTATTTTTATATTATTCAAAAACATGAGAATAAAAAACAATAAAATTATAAACATTGTATCCTCAACAACTTTTGGAATATATTTGTTCCATGAAAATACCTTTATTAAATTCTTCTTATGGCAAGATTTGTTCGATGTTGACGCATTTGCAAACAACTATATTCTTCCAGTAGTAATGATACTAGCCGTTATTGGTATTTTTGCAATTGGTTGCATGGTGGAATTAATCAGGCAGTTTTTTGTAGAAAAACCATTAGACAAACTTTTAACTAAAAAATGCAACAATTTATATAATAAAATAGATAGCCATTTTAATATTGAATATAAAAACATTCCTATCGAAACTGACACGAAAATCCCTTATTTATGGACAATGGTTTATGCAATTATGATTATTTACTTTGTTACAAAAACACTAACAAATACCCTTCTAAAAAACTATTCTTTATATTCTTTGAATTTAATTTTATTCTTTTTAATTCTTTTAATATTCATTGTAATATTATCAATCATCAATAAAAAAACCAAATCTCATAACTAACAAAACAGACTTACCCAATTTTGGTAAGTCTGTTTTATTTTTATGTTGGACAAAAAGCTTTAATGCTAGTATACTTTAAATATGAATGTTTTTGAAAATGTAAAATTTAAAGGAACTTTTAGAGATTATCAAAAAAGAGTTATCGACAATTTTGATAAATTTTTTCATGACAACAAAATAAACATTGTTGCTGCTCCTGGAAGCGGAAAAACCATTTTGGGATTAGAACTTATCCGCAGACTTGGTTCAAATTGCATTATTCTTTCACCCACCACAACAATAAAAAGTCAATGGGGTGGCAGGTTTGAAGACTTCTTTTTACCAGAAAATAGCAAATCAGAAGATTACATTTCTTTCGACCTCAACAACATTAAACCAATCACTTCAATCACATATCAAGCACTTCATTCATCAATGTCAAAAATTAAATGCGAAAACGAAGAAGAAACAATTGACTACTCAAACATTGATATGTTCAAACTTATAAAAGAAAAAAATATTCTCACCATTTGTCTTGATGAAGCACATCACCTTCAAAACGAATGGCAAAAAGCACTTGAAAAATTTATTAAAGGTTTAGATAAAAACATTAAAATCATTTCACTCACAGCAACTCCACCATACGATGCGAGCCCTGCTGAGTGGAAAAGATACACCGATGTTTGTGGCGACATTGACGAAGAAATTTTTATACCTGAACTCGTTAAACAAAACAATCTTTGCCCACACCAAGACTATATCTATTTTAACTTTCCAACCGAAAATGAACTCAGTGAAATCAAAAACTACAAAAAAAATGTTGAACAAACAATTTCATCTCTTAGTTTATTAGAGTTTATTAAAAATCTTCAAAACAAAATCAATGAACTTTTAAAAATTGATGATGATTTCATATTCTCAAATGTTTCAGAAATAATTTCCGTTTTGGTATTACTCAAACATTTAAATTTTGAAATTGAACAAAAACTTATAAAATCACTCACCCCACATAAAACTCTGCCAGATTACAATGTGACTATTGCAGAAAATGCTTTAAACTTTTTAGCAGAAAACAACAAACTATTATCCCAAGAAGAATCTGAAAAACTTGTTGAAATTTTCAAAGCAAACAATTTAATTGAAAAAAATAAAATTACACTCACCTTAACTGACAAACTTAAACGCAAGATAATTTCTTCAATGGGAAAAATGGAAAGCATTAAACAAATTGCAAAATTTGAATATGACTGTCTAAAAGAAAATTTGCACATGCTCATTCTCACCGACTTCATAAAAAAAGAAAGTATTAAAAATATTGGTACTGAAAAAAATATAAACAGCATTAGTGTAGTGAGTATTTTTGAGGTTCTCAGAAAAGAACTTAAAGATGTCAACCTTGCAGTGCTTTCTGGAACACTTGTGATTTTGCCAAACAAAATTGTTACTGATTTGAAAAAAGATAAAAAGATTAAATTTAACACTCAGGAAATTCAAAACACAAACTATTGCCTTGCAAATTTTAATTTAACAAATAAAGAAAAAGTTGAACTGATTGGAAAACTTTTTGAAGAAGGAAAAATCCAAATTTTGATTGGAACAAAATCTTTGCTTGGCGAAGGTTGGGATTCTCCTTGCATCAACACTTTGGTGCTTGCAAGTTTTGTTGGAAGTTTCATGCTGTCAAACCAAATGCGTGGCAGAGCAATCAGAATAAATAAATTCGATAAAAATAAAACAGCCAACATTTGGCACTTGGTCACCATTGAGCCTGATGAATTGTTTAAAGAAAGTGAATTAGAAAATAAAAACAAAAATGAGCCATCTTCGTGTGATTACGAAACTCTTAAAAGAAGATTTGAATCATTCATGGGTCCAGATTATGAAACAAAAGAAATTGTAAGTGGAATTGAAAGAATCAAACTTATAAAACCTCCTTACGATGAACAAAACATTGCAATCATAAATTCAAAAATGCTTGAACTTGCATCAAACAGAGATGGGCTTGCAAAAGATTGGAAATGTTCTCTTGAAAGAAATTCAAGAACAACCAAAGCCCTAGAAATACCAAAAGATAAAACAGTTCCAAGACTGCCAATAATTTTTACATTTGCAATTTTAGCAGTAATTTTTACCACCATTCTAGCCTTTGCAATTTATTATATCAATCAATATTTAGTATCACATAAAAATCTTAATATTGTATTTTTTGTGCTATTATTAATATTTTTAATCATTTTGACAAAACCTTTAATTAAATCAATAATTAGACTACTTTCACATTTGTCACCAAAAAAATCAATCCATTCAATCGCAAATTGTATTCTAAAAACAATGAAAGAATTTGGTTTTATCGACAAACGCAGCAAACTCATTGTTAAAAATAAATCAAAAATAAATGTGAATATAATTCTCAAAAATGCGAGTGTTTATGAACAAAATTTATTTAACAATTCAATAAAAGAAATCTACTCAATTATTGATGAACCAAGATATTTACTCATCAAACAAGATTTGTTTAACCGCTATAATTTTTCTTGTTCATTTGCTTGTCCAACAATTATTGGACAGAAAAAAGAATACGCAGAATATCTTGCTTTTAGATTATCAATTAAAATAGCAAAAATTAAAGCCATCTACACAAGAAATGAAGATGGCAGAAAACTTATTTTAAAATGTAGAAAGAAATCATATATCACATTCAATCAAGAAAATGTTGAAATGAAACATAGAGTTGTAAATGATTAAAGCACAATATAAAGTGCACCCAAAGCCGCAAAAAGCGAAGGTATTGCAACCACAATTCCAAGTTTAAGAAAATCAAGATATGAAAATTTGATATCATGTTTGCTGAGAATTGAACTCCACATAATGCCTGCAAGTGCTCCAATTGGTGTCAAAAATGCACCAATGTTCGAACCAACAATTGTTGCAAAAACTGCACCAAGACCAACCGAGCCACTCATAGATTCTATAATTGATGAGAACAAAACGCTCATTGGAATGTTGTTAATTAAATTTGCTGTGAAAAATGAAGTGACACCGTATGTTAGTATTGTTTGATTTGTTCCAAGCAAATTGCCAATTTTTGAAATTGCTCCACTTTCTGAAAGAGCAATAATCAAAATGAACATTGATAAAACAAAAGGCACCAGTTGATATGGTATTCTTTTAAGACAGCCTCCAAGTTCTTTTGGAGGTTTTTTTCTGACCAATGAAACAATCAAAACGAAAACAAATAAACTGACAGCTGAACAAAGTGAAACAATCCACATTTCAATTCCAACATAAGAACTTATAACCAAAAAGATTGTGCATACAGCAAGGTGTGCAATTCCCACCCAAAGCAAAAGTTTGTCTTTAATTTCAAACTGTTCAGGCTCACCTTCAATAGGCGATTTCAATTTTTTATGAAACAACAATAAAAGCATTAAAAATGCAACTATGCCTGCAAAAATTGTTGGCAGAATACTAAATTTTAAATATGTGACAAAGTCAATTCCATAAGCAGTAGCAAGATAGATATTGGTTGGATTTCCAATAATAATAGCCATGCTCCATGTGTTTGCAGCAACAAACTCCGCAGCCAAATATGGAATTGGATTTATCTTTGCATTTTTCGCAAAATAACAAATAAATGGCGTAAAAGACAATATAATTATGTCATTTGAGGTGAATATTGTTAAAACTGACACCATGACATATAAAATCATAAACAGTTTAAATTGACCTGATTTTGCGTGTTTGAGTGTAACACTGGCAAGAAATCTAAAAAATCCAAGTTCGTCCAAAAATATTGAAAGAATTGTCATTGAAATAAACAATACTAAAATTTTTAATGGATTAATCGATGTGTTTTGCGTCAATGCCTCTCCAATCTTTTTAACATCAACCAGTCCAAAACAAACCAGAACAATCGCACCAACAAGCGTTACAACCCAATATGTGTCAATGTAAAATTTCCCCAACTTAATCTTAGGAAAAAACAAAACACTCAAAATCATAACAAGACAAGTTAAAATACAAATTATTATAATTGCAACCATCATTAGTCCCTTCTCTTTTAATATTTTTATGTTAATTCAAAATGGCAAATAAAGTCAAGATTTTAAAAATCACAATTCAAAATTATAAAACATTTTCATCAGTTGCAATGTGCTAAAAAATAAATTATAATTTAATCATGGAAAAAGTAAAAATTTTATGGAGTGGCATAACTGGAAGAACAGGAACATGTGCTCTCAAAGCACCAGAAAACGGAACAATTTCTGAAATTGTCGCTGGCGTTTGTAGAAACAATGAAAAGTATTATAATTATGATGAACTAAATAACATCACTGAGCCCTTTGACATCATTGTAGATTTTTCACACAAAGACAGTTTTGACAAAGTTTTAAACTTTGCACTTAAAGTGAACAAACCAATCATTATTGGAACAGCAGGTCTTGATGAAAATCAAGAGAAAGCAATTAATGATGCTTCAAAAATAATACCAATTTTCAAAGGTGGAAATTTCAGATTCAATGTAAAAACATTTATTGATAAAATAGTAGATTATGCAAAAACCTGTGACCACGAACTTGTTTTAACCGAAACCCATTACAAAACAAAAAAAGTTCCAAGCGAAACAGCCAAAGTTATTGCAAAAAGAGTTTTTGATGAAACAGGAAAAGTTGTTAACATTAATTCCTTCCTTGAATATGATGAACTTATCAATGACTGGAAACTCGACCATCTTCATTGCAGATGCTGTGGATTTGACGAACTCGGTTCGTATGTTCTTCAAATCGCACAAATGATGATAGGAAAACCTGCTGGAAAAATTTATGATTTAGACAGACTTTTTAAAGAAGAAAACAAAAAATAAACTGCAACAAAATGTTGCAGTTTTTATTTTATTTCTTTTTGCTTGCAGATTTTACTGGCGTAGCAGGTTTTGATTTGCTTGCAGGTTTTGCTTGTGAAGTTGACTTTGTTTTATTTTCAACACTCACGCTTGTCTTTGTTGGTTGTTTAACAGCTTTTGCTGGTGTTGACTTTGAAGCAACACTAGCAGGTTTTGTTGCTGATTTTTGGTTAGACACAACATTTTTTCCAGAAGCAACTGGTTTGCCACTTGTTGTCTTTTTGTTTGCGTCAACCTTAACAGATGATGTTTTTGATGAAACCAATTTAGAATTGTTCTTTGACATTGAAGAACTCTTCACAGAAGAATTTTGTTTCTTTTCTTCAACCTTTTTAACAGATTCTGTTTTAGGCTTTGAAGCAGTTTTTGTATTCTTACTCATATCAACTTTTTCTTTACCATTAATCACATCATCAATTTCTTTTTGTTTACGAAGTTCTTCTTTCTTTTCAGCTTTTTTGATTTTTCTCTTTTCTTTACCATTTTCAATGGCCTTGTCAAGAGCATTTATTGCTTTGTTATTACCCATAAATTTTCTAAATTTTGGAATAAACAATAAACAAATCAAAAGTGCAAGTGCAACCACAAACAAAAGTATAAACACAACAAGTGAAATTGTAAGTGCTCTTTCAAGATAAATGTTAGGTGCATTTATAAGTTCTGCTGTATATCCCATACCAAACATATTAATCATAACCCTCCCAGATGATTTTGTTATAATCTCCACAGTGTGAATCTTATCCTCTAAATCTTCAAAATTAAGCATCAACTTTCTAGACTCATATATACTACTATTAAAATCTAATGTTTGAATATATTTTCCATCAATTTTAACGTCAGCCTTACCGAAATTTTGTCCAACAGCTGCATACATTGTCATCTTTTTGCCTTCAAACCTATAAACCAATTTTTGATTTCTCTTTGTTGAAAGCATAAAACCATTTTGTTCTTCATCAATAGTCGAAGTATCAATCCAACCTTTTGTTGCAAAAATCATTGAACTTGTAGCAGGAACAATACGTTGAGTTTTTGAAGTTATACCTGCATCAATCTCATTAATAACAACAAATTGTTTATTATTACCAGTTGTACTTTTAACTAAAAGTTTTAAATATCTACCAGTTGTTGATGTAAATTCAAGTCTTGCAACATTTGACTTATATTCAAGCTTATCGCCAGAAACAATAGTTGTATAATTTATTCCATCACTTGAAATTAACAATTCATAAGAAACTATCTTTGAAATACCAGTGTTATTTGCTCTTGTTGTGATTTGGAAATAATTAAATTGCTGAACTCTGTTAGTATCAATAACAAACACATAAGGTTCTTCCGCTGTCGGATATTTAATTGAATCATCACCATATTGTGTATGGAACATCGTTCCGACATCGCCATCAATCAAATAAGACCATTTATCAATGCTAACGAAATATCTATTTGTTTCACCTGTAAGATTTCCATTTTCATCAGTTAAAAGTTCAACCCTCTCAACTTCTTCGTATCTACCATCTCTAATATATTTGTCATCAGGTGCTTCAACAACTTTCCATTCACTCTTATCAGTTCCACCGCTTGAAACTTTAATATTATCTTTCTTTGAAACCATATAATTTGGTTCAAAAACAAAATCTTCAATTGCTTGGAAACCTAATGGATAAAGAGGACTTTGAATTTGATCTTTCGGAACATCTCTATAACTCTCGCCGTCATATCTAATTCCAACTGATGCAGAACCATTTCCACCAGTATTAATGTTAAACAATCTAATACAATAAGTCGTTCCTGCAACCACATCTTTTGTAACGTTATTTATATCATATCTATCATGGTAACCACTATATTGAATTATATTATTTCCTAATGTCTCAAAACTATCACCAAAATAAACTCTAATTGAATCATCACCCTTTGCAGCAAGATAAATTTTACCAGTTTTAGGAGCAGTCCAATAAAAATCTAAAACTCTTGCTTCCCACTGGCCTGTTGGAGTTGTATAAGTTGAAATTTTTGAACCACGAACCGCTTCAATTCTTGGAGTCTGGTTTTTCATTTCTTCAATCAAAGCATCCCAATTTTGTATTCTAGAACCACCCTGATTAGTAACATTATCATAAATATACAACTTTCCGCCTTGTGCATCATAAGAAATTCTTAAATATACAGTAAGGTCATGGCAAACACCATCTTCAAGTTTAACTCTGAATGTAAATTCATCAAATGAACCAAAATATTTTTGATTGAATGAATATGTGTATGTTCCATTTTCATTTTTAACAATTTTTCCATGTGTTGGTTTTCCAACCGAAATAATTTCAAAAGGAAGTGTACTAATAGTTTTTCCTTTCAAGTCAAAAACAATATCACTGCCAAAAGTAACTTTATAGTCACCTGCTGTTTTAACTCCATCAATGCCACCTGCATAAAAACTTGAAACAGGCTCATAGTTTGGAAGCGATTTCATAAATGCCAATTGTTCACTTGAAAAATAGTCATCAGTGATTTTTGCACAATAATATGTATTAAAATATCTTATAAAATTCATTCCATAAACAGTTGAGCATCTATATGCAAAATCCGCACGCTTTGCGATTGTATTTTTCATAATAACTTCATTTTCACTCAAACCATTCGTGTTAATTTTAATATAATTTGGTTTCAACTTATAAGAATATAAAAGTTCATAATATTTCTCTGCACCAAATGAGTGCATTATGTTTGCATACATTCCAAGGGTTTCAAAATAACCATATTGACTAAATTCAGTTTTTCTATCTTTCAAGTTAAGTGTTTCTGTTAGTGTGTTATATGGATTTGCGTATGCACCATGCTCTGCACCCCCACCGTTTCTAACTGTTGTTCCAACATCACAGAATAATATATATGAAAGCAGTGTCAAAGCATTATTTCTAACTTCACCTTCTTGTCCACCACCAAAGCCCCAAATAGAACCAAAGCTCGAACCATGACTGTGTCCAACTTCGTGCAAAATTCCCCACTGTCCTGAACTTAAAAGACTTCTATAATTCATTGCAGTTCCAAACCAACTTTCTGGACATGCATAAGAATAATTACCCAAAGCAACCGCCAATCCCGCAGGAACATGCCAATCGAACATAACTTTATTAAATCTATTATATGTTCCACCAGTAAATGATTCGTTAACTGAGAAAAATGAGTGCCACAACATTCCAAGCTTGTCAATTTCTTCGGTCTTAATGCCACGCATATATTTGCTCATACCAATAAGTTGACCGTTTTCTGTGTCCATAACACCAACAACGCCAGGTGCATTTCTTAAATATGTATCAAAATATTCAGGTGTAGTCACTCCCAAAATATAGTGTGGAGTTTCAACAGCACCAGTAATTGTTGTTTTAACATTAGAGTAACAGTTTCTTGGATTGATGTGCATAATGCCACCAAATGGTGTTCCAATATAATATGTTCCATTTTTGTTAAATGTAAATTCTGCTATAAGCCATGGAAGTCTTCCATTTTGTCTTGCCCATTGACTTTGAAGAAATTTATGACCTACAAGTGCACCTTCTGAATTATATTGAAAATAACCATCTTCACCAAAATCGCCTTGCGAAGTTATATTATCTGCATCAAAGAAAAATTTATCTTTTGTGGTTGTATTTGCTCCTGTGTTTGGTGCTTCACCTCTCCATGCAAGCGAATTTTGAAGACCAATTACCATTGAAATAGATTCACCAGCTTCAAGCCCTTCAACTTTAACCGTAACACATTCACCAGCAGGCATATAAAGACCTGTCGCATGATATGCTCTGTATATGCTGTCCAAGATAATAACTTTTTCAACAGCATTATCTGTTCCAACAACTTCACCATATTGAGCATCAGCTGCTGGATGTTTATATAATTCTTTTTCAAAATCTTCTTTTGAACCATTAAACAATTGTTTAGACAATTCTTGCATATCTATTGCAGCATTGTAGCCTTGTGACATCAACATATATTTATAGTAATAGCCATATTTTTGCAATGCAACAGCATCAGTGTCACTTGGAAACATTGCTCTTGCTTCGGTTAAATACAATGCACTAGAATTTCCACTAAATCCATGCTTAGGTGTTGGATAATCCTTAAAATTGATTGAAGCATTTGAAGACAATGTGTATATGTCACTCATTGGCTTTGTTTCTGCTCTTTTTAAATTTCTTCTTGTGACAACCATTGTATCTGCACGAATAGTAGACACAACCTCTGACATATTTTCAAACTTATATTTTTGCAATGCATACCTTTCTTCAATAGGAAGGTCCAACGCAGGTATAACATAAAGATTGTCCTTTGGTTTTTTTAACAAAACAGAACAAATAACAGAAACAGCAATAACAACACAAAGAACAGCAGATGCAATTGCTGTAAAAATTCCTATTTTCTTTTTTGACATAGTGTTTTCTTTTTTCTTATTTAGTTTTTTGTTTTTTGAATTTTTCATATTCATAAAGCACCCCTAAACAAAATTTATAATAAAATATTATAAAGAGTTATATTATCTCTTTGATTATAACAAATAAGTAAATTTAAGCAAATTATTTTAATAATTTTTCGAATTAATTAAATAAAATTTGTAACATTTCAATAGCTGTGTTATACTTTATCCATAATAAATTATAAATATAAAATTTTATATGTTTAGGAGAAACTATGTTCGGATTTTTTAAAAAAAGAAAAGAAGAAAAAGAAAACTTAAAGAGACAAAAAGAGCAAGAAAATAAAAAGGAAGAAAAAGCAGTAGAAAAACAAAAAGAAGTGGCAGTAAAAAAAGAAACCACAAAAACAAATAAAAATAATGAAAATTCAAATAAAAAAACTGCAAAAAAAGAAAATGAAACAAAAGTAACAACCAAACCAACAAAATCAATAAAAACTTCAAGTGCAAAATCTGAAACAAAAACAAGCACAAAAAAAGAAGCAAAGGTTGAAGAAAATGTAAAACAAAAGTCAGCAACTGTAAAAGGTAAATTTGTTTACTACAAAACTGCAAAAGGCAACTTCAATTACAGACTCAAAGCAAACAACAATGAAACAATTGCAGTTAGTGGCGGAATTGGATATTCATCACTCTCTGGTTGTAAAAACGGAATTGAAAGTGTGAAGAAAAATGTAAATGCACCTGTTGAAGACCAAACACTCAAAAATGTTACCACCCTTCCAAATCCAAAATTTGTAATTTTCAAAGATAAAGCTGGCAAATTCAGATACAGACTTTTTGCAAGAAATGGCGAACTCATTTGCACACCAGAAGATGGCTATGCAAGCAAAGATGGTTGCAAAAAAGGTATCGAAAGTTTAATCAAATGGGCAACAAACAGCGACATTGTTTCAGAATAAAAATTTGAGTAGACTTCCATTTGGCGTCAACTTTGTTCCAAAACAAATTTTAATATTGTAATAAATAAATTTAAAAAATAAAAAAAACACACTTAAAGTGTGTTTTTTATTTTAAAATTTTTATTATCTTGCAAAATGAATATTATCTTCTTTTCGACTTCGAAGTTCTTCGCATGGGTGTTCGTTAACTTCATATCGATAGTCTTCATCATATCTTTTAATATAATCTTCAATAACCACATGTCCCGCTTCCTTTGTTTCATTTTTGTTAACTTGCTTATTATATTTTTTAAAATCTGACTTTTCAGAAAGTTTTCCAACTTCAATATAATTTTCTCTGTCTCTTGTCATAGTCACAGTATTTTTTATTACATCACGAACATATTCAACATTGCCTTCAAACTTAATAAGTTCTGGAAACTCTGCACCTTGTGGAAACAAACAATTCCAAGTTTTGCCTTCAAACTTTTGAAGCATTTCTGCTGCCTTTCTTAAATGTCCACATTCCTCTAAATATAAAGTGTGGTAAATCTCTTTAATATATGGGTCAGTTTCATCAGAGTAACAAGAATAGTATAAATAACTTTCAGTGTATTCGTGCATAACCCAGTTTTCAAGCCACGAACAATTTGCATCAAGCAAACTGCCATATTCAGTAACGTGTTGTTCTTCAACCATAGCAATTTCCGAATATAATTTTCTGCCAAGTTCCGTAGGGTGAAGATTTCCAATATTCATATAATAATTCATAGTTTGTTGTTCTGCACCAGTAATAATGTGTGCAGCAAGTTTAGTATATAAATCCGCTGTTTCCTTGTTCATAAAATTATTGATTGCATCAAATGGGTGTCTGTGATGAGCAATAGTTGGTCTGCCAGGCATGATTTCTGTATACTCTTTTGTTATGTCATAGGCATCTTCGCCTTCTTCCATTTTAAGCAAATTTGCATATCTATATAAATGGTCAAAATCTTCAAGAAGTGCAAAGTTTAAAGTGTTTCTCACATTTTGGTCATTCACATGTCTTGCAAGAATCGCTGTCAAATCAACTGCCAACTGTTCATAACTGATTGTCGTTTCAAGATTGCTTTCATCAAGAGGTTTCAAACTTGCAATCTGTTTTTGTTGTTGCTGTTCATGTCTGCGAACATTTGCAATTTCCCTTCTTAAATCATTGTTATTACAATTTCTTGAAAACTGATGTAAAAACCAGTTTGATTCAAATTCTGTTCCATTCATGAGAATAACACGAGTTTTTGTATATGGCGATGCTTTTCTCTTATCATATGGTTTTGAATTCAACTCCTGCCAATTTTTAAAAGTTCCATCAACAGGAATATAGTCTTTTTCTTCAAATGGGTTAACTTTTTTCATATTTATCTCCTTAAATTCAATGATTAGCATTTCAAAAAAAGTTAAACACACAAATCAAAATCTCTCAATAAAAAATGCTCTAAATTTAGAGCATTAAACATTTTTATTTTCTTTTTCAATTTTATTTAAGATTATAACTAAAACAATATTAAGAATTCCTTCAAGAATAAGCGTCGACCCCACAAGTATAAGTGCTGTGTTTTGAGGTAAATTAAAGCACCAAGTCACAATAATGACCAAACTCAAAACAAGAGCCACAATGCCATATGCAAGAATAATTCCCCAAACTTTTGAAATCTTTTTAATTTTCACAGAACTTACAATATATTGTATTCCATAAACAAGAAGCATAAGTCCAATTGAAAGAAGAAAGAATGATGGAATAACAATAAGCAAAATTCCAAGCGTAATATAAATCACTGCCTGAACCATAACCATAATCTGTCGGCCATCTTCGTTGCTAAAAAATCCAAGCAAACAAATCGCACCATATGCAAAAAGGAAAAAAGTAAAAACAATTTCCAACTTATCTAAAAACTTTGATGTAAACACACATAGCAAAATTCCAATTATCATCACAACAACTGCAATAACAATATCTTTTAAATCAGACGCCACTTCGCTACTTTTCTTTAACTTTGTTTCTTCCATTTCAAATCCTTAAATCATTATAAATAAATTATAACACAATAATAATTCTCTCTCAACTTTAATTTATAACTTGATAAATAAAAAGCATCAAGTGATGCTTTCAATTTTTATTTATGCTCTTGCACAACCATCAACAGATAAAATTTCACCAGTAACATAAGAAGCGTTGTCACTTGCAAGATACAAAAATGCGTTAGCAACATCATCAGGAGTTCCAATTCTTCCAAGCGGAATTGTTTTCTTGATGCCTTCTCTCATAGCTTCTGGAAGGTTTGCAACCATGTCTGTGTCAGTCACACCAGGTGCAACTGCATTCACACGAATTTTATCTGGTGCAAGTTCACGAGCAAGAGATTTTGTCATGCCATTAACCGCAAACTTTGAAGTTGGATAAGCACAACCTGCTGGTTGACCATAAATTGAAACCATTGATGAAGTGTTGATAATAACGCCACCACCATTTGCTTTCATAATTGGTGCAACCGCCTTTGAAGCATAGAAAACTGCATTAACATTAAGAGCCATAACGCTGTCAAATTCTTTTGGGTCATAACTATAAATGCTTTCCCTTGCACTAACACCTGCATTGTTTACTAAAATGTCAATTTTTTTATATTTTTTTGCCACATCATTGATTGCCTTTTCAACTTCTGCATAGTTAGTAAGGTCAGGATAAATTCCTTCAATATTAAATTTTTTATTAATCTTTTTAAGTTCGTTAACTGCTTTTTCAGCACTTTCTTTTCTTGAACCACAAACAACAACTGTTGCTCCATTTTCAAGATATGTTTTAGCAATTGCAAAACCAATGCCTCTTGTTCCACCAGTAATAAATGCAACTTTTCCTTTTAATAATTCCATAAAAACCTCTTTCTTAATTAATTATTTGATATTTTTTAGTAATTTATTAAGCATTTTTGCGTTTTTTAATTTATTTTTTAACTTTTAAGCTCAAATATTCATGTATAGCTTGTGCACCAACTTTTCCTGCACCCATTGCAGAAATAACAGTTGCCGCACCAGTCACTGCATCACCACCCGCATAAACTCCATCTCTCGAAGTTTTGCCAGTTGCTTCTTCAACAATAATTCCACCATGACTGTTGGTGTCAAGACCTTCTGTTGTTTGTTTAATAAGTGGATTTGGAGAAGTTCCAATCGACATAATAACAGTGTCAACAGCAATCTCAAATTCACTTCCAGCAAGTTCAACTGGTCTGCGTCTACCATTTTCATCTGGTTCACCAAGTTCCATTTTAATGCACTTAATTCCAGTTACAAATCCGTTTCTTGGGTCACGTTTGTCATTCTCATTTCTATAACCCAAAATTTCAACTGGATTATTCAAAAGTTTAAATTCAATGCCTTCTTCCATTGCATGTTCAACTTCTTCATGACGTGCAGGAAGTTCTTCCATTGACCTTCTATAAATGATATAAACTTTTTCAGCACCAAGTCTAAGTGCAGTTCGTGCAGCGTCCATAGCAACATTTCCACCACCAACAACAGCAACTTTTCCACCTTTCATAATTGGAGTAACTGGACAATCAACATACGACTTCATTAAATTGCTTCTTGTCAAAAATTCATTTGCTGAATACACTCCGTTAAACGATTCACCAGGAATTCCCATAAATCTTGGAAGTCCTGCACCCGAACCAATAAACACTGCATCATATCCGTCATCAAACAGTTCATCAATAGTAATGGTTTTTCCAATAACAACATTGGTTTCAATGTCAACACCCATGTTCTTTAAATTTTCAACTTCCTTATCAACAATTGCTTTTGGCAAACGGAATTCAGGAATACCATAAACAAGCACACCACCTGCTCTGTGAAGTGCTTCAAAAATTGTAACTTTGTAACCTTTCTTTGCAAGGTCACCCGCACAAGTAAGTCCTGATGGGCCAGAACCTATAACCGCAACCTTCATGCCATTAGGCTCTGCACAAGTTGTATGTTCTGTTGAATGAGCCAAATGCCAATCTGCAACAAATCTTTCAAGTCTGCCAATTCCAACAGGTTCTCCTTTTATTCCACGAACACACTTTGCTTCACATTGAGATTCTTGTGGACAAACTCTTCCGCAAACCGCAGGAAGACTTGATGAGTCAGCAATAACTTGATAAGCTCCTTCAAAATCTAATGCTTTAATTTTAGAAATAAATTCTGGAATTCTAATTCTAACAGGACAACCATGGGCACATGGCATATTCACACAATTTAAACATCTTTTTGCTTCATCAAGTGCTGTTGCTTCGTCATATCCAAGAGCAACCTCATCAAAATTATGAGCCCTAACTTTTGCATCTTGACTTGGCATTGGATTTTTTTCCATTTTCATATTAGGAATTTCAGGCATTTTACTTTACCTCCTTATTAAAGAGATTGCAAGCCTTGTCATAGGCATGTTTTTCAAAATCACGATACATTCCGCTTCTTTCCATTGCTTCATCAAAATCAACTTCATATCCATCAAAATCTGGCCCATCAACACAAGCAAACTTGGTTTTTCCACCAACAGTAAGTCTGCAACCGCCGCACATTCCTGTTCCATCAATCATGATTGGGTTCATTGAAACTGTGCAAGGAACATTATATTTTTTTGCTGTTTGCACAACAAATTTCATCATAATAAGTGGACCAATAGCAATAATTCTATCAAAATGTTTTCCACTTGCAAGAAGTTCTTCAAGTGGCACACAAACATTGCCCTGTCTGCCATAACTTCCGTCATCAGTCATTGTCACAAACTCGCTTGAATTTGCTTTAAATTCATCTTCCAAAATAATCAAATCTTTGTTTCTAAAACCAATGATAGATGTAACTTCTGTGCCTTGTTCAAACAATTTCTTAGCAACAGGAAATGCAATTGCACAACCAACGCCTCCACCAACAACGCACACACTCTTCAAATTTTCAGTTTCGGTAGCAACTCCAAGTGGTCCAACGAAATCTTGAATACTTTCACCAACATTTTTGTGGCTCAAAATTTCAGTTGTTGCACCAACAATCTGAAAAATAATTGTCACTAAACCTTTTTCCCTGTCAAAACCTGCAATAGTAAGTGGAATACGCTCACCTTCACTGTCAACTCTCAAAATAATGAATTGTCCAGGTTCTGCTTTTCTCGCAACAAGTGGTGCTTCAATGTCCATAAGCACAACAGTTGGATTTAAAACTTTTTTGTTTACTATTTTGAACATAACTCTCCTTAAAATAATAATTCTCAATTTCCTAGCACTTTAATATTAACACTTTAAAATAATTTTTCAAACTAATAAATAAAAATTTTTCTATTATTAACTCCTATTTTAATTTTATTAGACAAAATTTTTGTTGCAATTTAAAACCAAACTAATTAAACTAAAATCATATTAAAACTAATATATTATATCTATTAAATTTATACAGGTGAATTATGATAAGAAAAACCGCAATAATAACAGGTGCTTTTGGTGACATTGGCAAAGCCACTGCACGAAAATTCGCACAAAATGGTTACAACCTAGCACTCACATATCTCAATTCTTTTGACACAGAACTTTTGAGTGAACTTAAAGGTTATGACATTGATGTTTTAGCACTGCACTGTGACCAAACAAGCGAAAGTGAAATCATAAATTTTGTAAGTTCGGCATACAAAGAATTTGAAAACATTGATGTTTGCATTTGCTGTGCAGGAAAAGCAGAAAGTTCAAAACTTTTATCAGACAAACAAACCGACGAAATCGATGACATCATTTCATCAAACCTTCGTGGAACAATTTTGTTTAATCGTGAAATTTCAAAACGTTTTCTATCAAACAAACATGGTGTTATTGTGAATGTTTCAAGCATATATGGTGAATTTGGCGGAAGCATGGAATCTGTTTATTCTGCATGCAAAGCTGGTATCAACGGTCTCACAAAATCTCTTGCAGTTGAACTTGCACCGTTTGTTCGTGTGAATGCTGTTGCACCTGGACTCATTCAAACAAAAATGACAATTGGCCTTGACCGACAAACAATTGAATATTGCAAAAACCAAACACCAATGGGTCGTGTTGGTGAACCAGATGATATAGCAAACATAATATACTTTTTAGCATCAGACGAAAGCAGTTTCATCACTGGTGAAGTTGTCACTGTTTCTGGTGGTGCTTTAAGATTATAAAAATTGTCACCCTATCACCTAAAATCAAATTTTCTATGTTATACTAAGTGTGAGCACGGAGGGGTGGTTAATTGTTAAGAAGGAGGGATTTTCCCAAAATAAAAAACACCTGAAATTCAGGTGTTTTTGTTTTTACTATTTATCTGATTTTTCTTCTTTTTTATCAGACTTTTTTTCTTTCTTTTCTTTTTTAGGTTTTTCTGTTTTATCTTTTTTACGAATATGGAACACTTCTGAAAAACTTGCATTTTCAAGGTCTAGTTTTTGTTTGTTGTTTCTAACTTTTTCGACCCTTTCTGGTAAAGCCTCTTTTGCAAAAGGCATAACAACCTTATCATTTCTGCTTCTAACTTCAAGTTGGTTATAAGGAATTGAAATGTTATTTCTCTTAAATTCATTATAAACTTTTTCAACGATATAATAATAAACGTCCCAATAATCTTCGGTGTCACACCAACAATGGCTGAAAAAATCAATACTGCTTGAATTTAAAACTTTAAGTCTACAAAATGGTTCTGGGTCAAGCAAAACTTTGCCGTTGCTTTTCATAACCTCAGTAACAATTTTCTTAACTTTTTCAACATCAGTTTCATAAGCAACAGAGAAAGTAAATTCAACTCTTCTTTTTGAATTTGCACCTGAATTAACAACACTATTGTTCACAATTGAACTGTTAGGAAGTGTAACTTTTTTATTGTCTGCTGTGTTGAGTGTAGTGAATAAAAAGTTGATGTCAATGATGCTTCCTTCAACACCATTAACGGAAATGTAATCACCTTTCTTGAACATTTTTGTTGCAACAATAACAATTCCATTTGCAAGGTTTGCAATGTTGCTTTCAAGAGCCATACCAACTGCAAGCAAGAGAGCACTAAGTGCAGTGACAATACCAGTGATTTGAATTCCAATAATGCTTAAAAGTGCAAGAACTAAAACAAGATACAACAACACTTTGATAGTCGTAACAATAAATTGTTGTGCAATTTTTTCAATCTTACTTTTTGCAAAAATTCTTTTGATAATGTTAATTATAATTTTAACAATGATGATACCTAAAATTAGAACTGCAAGAAATATAACGATGTTCCAAACATTTCTTGTAAAAAAATTTTTGATTGAATTCCAAATATTATTCCAATCCATAAAATCCTCCTTTGTTTACACCAAAAATTGTATCACCACTAAAAAACTTATTGCAACTTAAATTACATTAAAAAATATCCAAACTTAACAAATTTTCCTATTTTACGATAAAAGTTTATAAGTAAGTTCATGTACTTTTAAAATTTAAAAACATATAATAAAACGAGTTTAATTTTCTAAAAGGACATATAACTATGATAACAAATAACCAATTAAATAAAAAATTAACAATTAAAACTACACCCAAGTTTTTTGTTTTAAGCGAAATAAATAATATTCAAAGTCACAATGAAATAAGTTTATTTCCTGAAACAACAACAAGTTTTGATGAAATTGAAAAACTCGCAAAAGGACTTTATTGTTATTATGAATACTTGGGATTCAATGGAAACCCAAGTGGTGTTTTAATAAGCGAAAAAATCACAGATTTAAATCCAGAACTGTCAGGCCTTTCATTTAAAATTTTAATTGCAAAAGAACCTGTCTATTTAAGTTCAACGCAATATATCCCATCAAGCAATGACCAAATAAATTCAGAACTAAAAAAACTCATGCCTTCAAACATTGAAGGAAAATTTCCACAAGTGAAAGCAACCATATATTCAAGTTTAAAAGATTTCTTTATTAAAAACCCAATCGAAACTTGTCACCCACCTTGCTTTCAAGAACGATTAAATTTTGATGACTTCAATTATTCAAAATCAAATTTTTCCAGTTCAATGCCTGTTTATGATATATTCAATGACGAAACATATCTTGTCCAAGCACAAGGCAATAACACAAATAAAAATTTAAAATATGAATTTGGTTCAGTAATTTTAAAAAATGAAACTGACGCAAAAAAACTTGCTGCTGCACTCGCACAATACTACAAAATCAATGGACTGAGTGTTGGAGTTATTGCACAACAAATACCAAACGATAGTGCTTTTGATATGATTGTTGGAAAAAATATGAATAACTACAATTATTACTACAATTATTATAATAATATTGACGAATTTTTGAGCAACAATGATGGCTGGGATTTCAGATATTTGAAAAACAGTGACTTATCTGAACTTGGATATTATGGTGAAAAATTTAATAACAGCAATAATGAAAATTTATCAAAAACTTATTACTCACCAATCGTAACAGATAACTACGGAAAAACAAAAAATCTTGTTTCATTCACAAGTGAAGAACAAGCAAAAACCTATCTTACAGCATATTTGTCAATACTCAAAAATGCAGAAAAACATAAATCCAAAATTGACCATGTTGAAATTTTTGGTGAAGAAAAAGGTATGGATTTGCATTCAAGTTTAAAAGGTAACATAACATTCAGCAGTGTTGATAACTATATTGACTTTGTAGAAAGTTCAAAACGCCACACACCACTAGATGTTTCACTTTCAACATATAATAAAATTGTTGAATATTTAAAAAATAATAAACTTTTGAAATTTTAATAAAATAAAAAACCACTAAATTGTGGTTTTTATTTTACACGATTTTGACCTTTAAGCCATTCAATGGTATCAATAATTGAATTTTTAATATTTCTTGGATTAAATTTCAATTCTTTTTTTGCTTTTGAATTTGAAAAATTTCCATTTGAAGTTATTGTGTAAAGTGAAAGTTTTGTAAATAGAGGTGGAATTTTTCTTATATTATAGTAAAGTTCACACACAGGTGCAAAAAATTTACAAATTGGCATTGGCATAATAAACTTTATTCTTTTCAATTTCATATGGTCACAAACCACATCTGCTGTATCTTTAATTGAATAAACTTCATTTGTAAGAAGATAACAATTTCCCTTTTTCCCATTTTCGCAAGCATTCACAATTGCTTCACTAACATCACGAACATCAACAAAATCATATCCGCCCTTAACACAAATTCTGAATTTGCCATTTGCAATGTCTTGAATAAGTTTTGTCAAATGAGTCATACCATAGTCATTTGGTCCAATCATTCCTGATGGGTGAACAATGCAAGCGTTAAGCCCTTGGTTTTTAACGGCATCAAGAACAAAGTTTGCTGCTTCTGCTTTTGTTACTGCATATACGCCTTCAACTTTATCTGGTTCAAAAACTTCAATTTCACTAATAACCTCGCCATTAGGTTTTTCTGTAATTGAATGAACTGTGTTAACATAAACAAGTTTTGCATTAATTTCCAAAACTTTTGCAACAATATTTTTTGTTCCATTTACATTAACATCATAGATAAGTGGATCTTTTTTTGCCTTAATTGAAACGATGGCTGCACAATGAATTACACAAACCTTATCATCTTTATTAACCTTGAATGCTTCATCAAAAGTTTCAATTTTTGTAACATCACATTCAAAAATTTTTACTCCAAGTCCTTCAAGTGCATTTTGTTTGGTGCTGCCTTTATGAATAACTGCACGAATTTCTGTTTCTTTTGTATCATATCTATTTAATAGTGCTCTAACAACATTGTTGCCAAGAAATCCATTT
This sequence comes from uncultured Clostridia bacterium, assembly GCA_947382485.1. Taxonomy (GTDB): domain Bacteria; phylum Bacillota; class Clostridia; order Christensenellales; family UBA1242; genus RGIG1681. Next base: position 242,559 of record CANCYS010000001.1, read on the forward strand.
GCACCAGTAACAATAAAAATATTTTTCATCTTCCCCTCGCTTGCTTTTTTCTACATAAAACATTATATTATATATAAATACACAATGCAAATAAATAATAAACAAAAATTAAAATTTGTTCATTATCATTTTTGGAGGTTATAAATGAGAAATTTAAAAAGAGTTATCATCGCTGGCGGAACAGGATTTTTAGGTTATGCTGCCGCAGAGCAATTTTTGAAAAAAGGTATTAAGGTTGACATAATCGCACTTGAAAATGAACTTCCAAATCTTAATTTTGTTGACAAACAAATTGGCATAGAACTTTGTGATTTGTTTAACTCATCACTCAAAGAAATTGAAAAATTATTTGGCGAAAATAAATATGATGCACTTGTATATGCACTTGGACCAGATGACAGATACACACCAAATGCACCAGCATATGATTTCTTTCATGAAAGACTTGTTGATAATTGCAAAAAAGTTTTAACTGCTGCAAAAAATAGTGGAATCAACCACTGTGTTGTTTTAAGTTCATATTTTGCATATTTCAATAAACTTCAAAATGGTAAACTCGCAAAATATCATCCATATATAAAATGTAGATCCGAACAACAAATTGAATGTTCAACACTTTGTGATGAAAAATTCTCTGTAAGTTTCTTGGAACTTCCATATATCTTTGGACTTGCAGAAGGCAGAACCCCAATTTGGAAAGATAGTTTTCTTGCTCATTTTGACGGATTTAAAAGTATATTCTTCCCTAGTGGTGGAGGAACTGCAATTATTGATAGAATTGGTGTTGCAGAAGCAGTTGTTGCTTGCACATATTTCGGCAAGGCTAGTGAATGTTATCCTATTGCAACAGATAATATAACTTTTAAAGAACTTTTAAAACTTATGCTCAAAGGTATGAATGATAAAAGAAAAGTTGTTTTAATTCCTGCGTTTTTATGTGCACTCGGAACTCATGGCATGGTTAAAAAACATAAAAAGCAAGGCAAAGAAGCTGGATTGTATTACCCAAAAGTTATGACTCAAATCATGAGCAAAAAGTTTTATATTGATCCAAAATCAAGCATGGAAAAACTTCATTTTACTGAACTTGGTTACACAGGTGGCAATGATGCAAAAGAAGAAATTGTAAAAACAATGAAATTTTTTGAAAAATAATCTTTTATATTTCTAAAATTTTCTGAAATAAAATTTTAACAACCCCCTTTTCAAACAAAATATTATCTGTTATAATAAATTTATGGATAAAGTTGATTTTGAATACAAAATTAATAATAAACATTATAATGAGTATTTTGCCAAATATCTTCTTGAATGTATTTATGGTGATGCTTTTAAAAATGCAAAAATTGCAGATCGACCAGACATTTGGGTGGAAAGTGAAAATGGTGGCATTGGTGTTGAAGTTACAACATTGTTAGACACATATTATAACACTTTAAAGCAATACAAAAAAGCATGGGCAAATCAAGGACTCACATTTGAACAAATCGCAAAAGTTATTCCTACAATTTTAAAGAATAAGATAGGAATTAATCATCATGGAAATTTAATTTTATTGGGAAATGGAAATCGTCATTCTCTATCAAAAAGTTTAAAAGGACTTGAAACTGCAATAAAAATCAAACTTAACAAATTGCAAGATTATAAAAAGTTTGAATCTAATAACTTATTTATTTTTGCAACAAATCTAAGCCCTGACTGCACAGTAGAAAAAATTAATAAACATCTTACTAAAATTTTTCAAGATAAATCAAGCAAAGTTGAAAAATCAAAGCATTCTAGACTTTTTGAAAATATTATGATTTTCAACTATAACACACTACAAATCTATCCTTTTGAAAACAGAGACAATCCAGAAATAATTCCTGTTAATGATGAAATGAGATTATATTGTGACACACTCGCAGAATATGAACAAAATAGAATTGAAGCAGAATATTCTGAAAAACAAAAACTTAAAAAATCTCGTTCAATTGTTAATTGTAAAAAACCACCACAACGTGGAGAAGAACAAAACTAATAAAAAAGACGCAAAATGCGTCTTTTTTCTATAAATCAAAATTTAGTAAAGTGTTAATGCCCTTAAAAAAATAAATCAAAAGAAAAACCTAAAACTAATTTCCATTAAAGAAGTTCGTTTTAGGTTTTAGATGGTGGAGATAATCGGATTCGAACCGATGACCCCTTGCTTGCAAGGCAAGTGCTCTAGCCAACTGAGCTATACCCCCATTATGGTAGGACTGAGTGGACTCGGACCACCGACCCCCACCTTATCAGGGTGGTGCTCTAACCAACTGAGCTACAGTCCTATATAACATTTTTTTCAAAATGCTCTTATATAATATCAAATCACTTACTCATTGTCAATAAAAAATTACAAAATTTTTATAAAAATTACTTAACATATTTTATATAAATATATTTCAATTTCAACCAAAAAAGTTGCCACTTCCCTAGTTATATCTGTATAATACATATACTATATAAATAAAAAAGTACTTATGAATAAATCAAATGAATTAATAAAATTTCTTATTTTAAACATTTTAATTGTTGGCAGCTGTTTTAGTTCAACCTTTATTTTTGCAACACTAATTTATGTGACTTTTATTTCTATTTTTAATAACGATAAAACCCAGCTATTTTGCTTAGTCATATATCTCTATTTCTTTAAATTCGCATTAACGATTGAAGAACTAAATTTCACCAAACTATGCAACATTATAATTATTATTTGTTTACTTAAAAATTTCATATTTGACTTAATACATAAAAAAATTAAAATAAACAAACTTTTCACAATAACTTTATTGATTTTTATTATATACACCACTTGCACACCATTTATTCATGCTATTTATTGGAGAAATTCATTAAATATAATTATTATCTCATCTCTTATTTTCTTTGCATACACATATAGACATGAGATATCTTTTGTTAAACTTTTAAGATATTTATGCTATTCATTAATCATTTCAGGTTTACTTAGTATGATTAATAATATTTTTGATTGCACAATTTATGAGTCTATTGAATTTGACAACAGATTCTGTGGATTTATGTATCACCCAAACCACTATGTTGTTGGGGCAAATCTTGCACTGGCTGGTCTTTTGCTTGCAAAGTATCATGAAAAAATATTTACTCCTGAATTTGTTATTCTATTTTTATTGATTTTAGGATTTGCAATTCAATGTGTTTCAAGAATGTTTGTTTTCGCATTTATTTTATCTTATTTCATTTTTGTTATACTCTATATCAGAAAAAATAAATCAATTAAATTTGTTTTACATTTTACTGCTTGCATTCTCGCACTGTGTTTAATTTTTCAATCAGATATCAATAGATTGTTATACAGAACAATAAACTCAAACGAAATTAAAGACCTAGAACAAATAAAGGATATAAATGAAAGCACTTTACAAGATATTCTTAATGGAACAGTTAAATTCGACCCTGGAAGACTCGGCATTTGGAAACTTTATTTTATTCAGATTTTTGCATCGCCATTGAAATTTTTCTTTGGTTATGGCATAAGTGGACCAGACATTGGACAACTCAATTCTCACAATTTGTTCATATATTTTATGTATCAGAATGGACTTGTTGGCTATTTAATTGTATTTTTAATAATTTACAGTTTGATAAAAAACTTTAAGTTTAAAGAATGGAAAACTTATATTCCATCGTTAATATTCTTATCTTATTTCTTCTGCATATCGTTGCTAGAAATTAATACAATGATGAGTATTCCTTACATAATTTTCATTCCTTATATAAATTTTTTATCACAAAATAAACAAAAACCAAATGAATTTATTTTAAGAGAAAATTATATTGCACAACAACAATTTACGAGACCAATTTTTAATTAAAACACAAAAAACAATTAATAAATTTGTTTATAAGTGTTTGCTATAAACAAATGTAAAAATCACTTAGTCAAAAGAACAAGTCATACAAATTTAATAAAATAAAAAATAGTAGCAAAACGCCACTATTTTTTTTATAATCTTTTATTTTATCGCATTTTATGTTTATCTTGCATATTAATAAGTTTGACACCTGTTTTTTTCTGGTGTTATAATTTGAGTGTTGAAAAAATGCAAATTTTTTCATAATATATTTTTATTCAAGGAGTTAAAGAATGAAACAATTTATTGAAATTCAAGATGTATGTGCAAGACAAATACTTGACTCACGTGGCAACCCAACACTCGAAGTTGAAGTTGTTGTTGATGGTGGATATGAAGGCAGAGCTGCCGTTCCATCAGGTGCATCAACTGGTTCATTTGAAGCTGTTGAACTTAGAGATGGCAAAAAGAATTATTATATGGGAAAATCAGTTGAAACTGCTGTTAACAATGTTAACACAGAAATTGCTGAACTTGTTATTGGCATGAACGCCTTAGACCAAGTTGCAATTGATAACGCAATGATCAAACTTGATGGCACACCAAACAAAGGCAGACTTGGTGCAAATGCAATTTTGGGCGTTTCGCTTGCAGTTGCAAAAGCTGCTGCAAATGCTGTTGGTCTTCCATTATACAATTATATTGGTGGATGCAATGCAGACACTCTCCCAGTTCCAATGATGAACATTTTAAATGGTGGCAAACACGCTGACAACTCTGTTAACGTTCAAGAATTCATGATTATGCCAGTTGGTGCAAAATCATTTAAAGAATGTCTTAGAATGTGTGCAGAAGTTTTCCACAATCTTAAAGCAGTTTTAAAAGCAAAAGGCTATGCAACATCTGTTGGTGATGAAGGTGGTTTTGCTCCAAACTTAAAGAGCGATGAAGAAGCCCTTCAATCTATTGTTGAAGCAATCGAAAAAGCAGGCTACAAACCTGGAAAAGACTTCTGTATTGCAATTGATGCAGCTGCAACAGAAATGTATGACGAAGCAAAGAAAATTGGTGAAGAAGGAAAATATTTCTTCTGGAAAACTGGTGAAAAATTTACTTGCGATGAAATGATTGCTTATTGGGATAAGATGGCTGATAAATACCCTATTATCTCTCTTGAAGATGGTCTTGCAGAAGAAGACTGGGAAGGCTGGAAAAAGATGACTGAACATCTTGGAAAGAAAATTCAACTTGTTGGTGATGATTTGTTTGTTACAAACACTGACAGACTTAAAAAAGGTATTGAACTTAAAGTTACAAATTCAATCCTTATCAAACTTAACCAAATCGGAACACTCACTGAAACACTTGAAGCAATTCAAATGGCAAACCGTGCAGGTTACACAGCAGTTGTTTCACACAGAAGTGGTGAAACCGAAGACACAACAATCGCTGACCTTTCAGTTGCATTAAATGCTGGTCAAATCAAAACTGGTGCTCCTTCAAGAACTGACAGAGTTGCAAAATATAATCAACTTTTAAGAATTGAAGAAGAACTTGAAGATAGTGCTAAATATCTTGGAAAAGAAACATTCTTTAATTTAAAATAAATTTTAATTAAAAAAATCACAGCAATTGCTGTGATTTTTATTTTGCATGAAATACTTTATTCATCTCTAAATAATTTTTTCATTGCTGGCTTGCAAAGTTCAATAATTAAAAATACTGCAATTTCAATACCAAGAACTATTGCAAACTGAGCAATTGTTATTTGTGCAAGTCCGAATACACTTCCAATTGGAAGTAAGAATACTGAAAGTTGAATCAAAAGTAGAATCAAAATTGTGATGTTCATAAACTTGTTTTTAAACAAACCTTTTTTGAAACTGAAATCTTTTAAGTCTTTACAGTTATATGTGTAAACAAATTCATTAATAACAATTGAAAGAAGTGTGAGTGTTTGTGCCATTTCATATCCAAGAATTGGCTCAGCTACAAAGAAAATGGCAATTGATGCACCTGCTTCAATTACAGCATAAAGTATTGTTGAAGCAATTACAAATGGAGTGAAAACTCTCCTGTTTAAACCGTTCGGTTTTTGATGCATTGCATTTTTATTATTCTTTTCAAACGCCAGTGCAATCGACGGAATTGTATCTGCAATGATATCTACATACAAAATGTGCAAAGGTGAAATTAAATCTTTAAGCATAAACATTCCAAGTAAAATCAAAATAATTTCTGCAAAATTTGAAGTTAAGTTATAAACGATAGTTTTGATAACATTGCTGTAAATTCTTCTACCTTCTTCAACGGCAGTTACGATTGTAGCAAAACTATCATCCATCAAAATTATGTCAGCAACATTTTTTGTTACATCGGTTCCTGACTTACCCATACCAACACCAACATGTGCAAGTTTGAGTGCAGGAGCATCGTTGACACCGTCACCAGTCATTGCAACAACTTTTCCAGATGCCTGGAATGCACGAACAATTCTAACTTTATGTTCTGGTGTAACTCTTGCAAAGACTGTATATTTCTTTACGAAACTGCGAAGTTCATCATCATTAAGTCCATCAATGGCCTTGCCTTCAACAGCATCATCGTCGTCTTTTGCCATACCAATTTCAATTGCAACAGCAAGTGCTGTGTCAAGGCTGTCACCTGTTATCATGATTGGTCTAATTTTTGCTTTTTTACAAATTTTTACAGCTTCTTTAACCCCATCTTTTGGAGGGTCAATCAAACCTGCAAGTCCAACTAAAATTAAATCATTTTCATCTTGCTCGGTGTATTCTTTCTTTTTATCAATTTCTTTATAAGCAAAAGCTAAAACCTTGTATGCCTTTTTACTCATTGCTTTTTCAGTTGATAAAAATTTATTTATAATAAGTTTATTAAGTTTTAAAACTTTTCCATTTTTATAGTATCCAACAGACTTTGAAAGAAGTGATGACAAACTTCCTTTTGTAAGCATTAATGTTTTATCATCAACTTTGTTGATTGAACTCATCATCTTTCTTGATGAATCGAATGGAATTTCTCCATAACTTTCATATTTCTTTCTATAATCGTCTAAACTTAAATTTAAGTTATACAAATATTTGCTAAGTGCCATTTCAACTTGGTCGCCATAAAATTCGCCTTTATTGTTTGGGTCAATTTCATTGTCATTACAGCAAGCCATAATCTTTTGCATCATATCAAATTCTGGTCTATTTGTTTTTGTGTCGATATATTTTTTTTCATTTGTAAATAATTCAACAACTGTCATTTGATTTGTTGTGATTGTTCCTGTTTTATCACTACAAATAATTTGTGTTGCACCAAGTGTTTCAATCGCAGCAAGTTGTTTTACAACAGCCTTCTTTTTCGACATTTGTTTAACGCCAATTGTAAGCGTTGCAGTGATTGAAATTGGAAGCACTTCTGGAACAGCAGCAAGCACCATTGAAATGCAAAGCATAATGATTGCAAGAGCATCTTTTTTCATAATAAGTCCATAACAGAAAGTTACAGCCACTAAAATGCTCGCAATAACAGTTATAAAACCACTCACCTTTTTAACTTTTACTTGAAGAGGTGTGAGTGTTTCTTCTGCACTATCAAGATTTCCAGCAATTTTTCCAAGTTCGGTTTCCATTGCTGTTCTAAAAATAATTGCTTCAATTTTTCCTGAAACTACATTTGTACCAGAAAAAATTACATTAGATTGTTCTTGAATGATTTTGTTTCCTTCCAAAACCTCGTTGGTCTTTTTTACAGTTAAACTTTCACCAGTCAAGATTGATTCATCAACTTTTGCACTTATTGCTTTTATAATTCTCGCATCTGCAGGAACTTTGTCGCCTGCTTGAAGCATGATGATGTCACCTATAACAAGTTTTTTTGCATCAACCATAACCCATTTGCCATCACGTTTTGTCATGGTTTGTGAAGATGTCATTGTTTTAAGCGAATCTATGACATTTTCCGATTTAAGTTCTTGGAAAAATCCCATAAACACATTAACCAAAATACAGCTAAATATTACAATTGGCTCAATTAAACTTTCGTGATTCATAATTGAAAATACAAGTGACACTATGCCAACCAAAATTAGCAAAAGCACCATCATATTTTTGAATTGTCCAAAAAATATTGAAAGTGCACTCTTTTTATTTTTTTCTTTAATAGCATTTTCGCCATACTTTGAAAGTCTGTCTTCTGCAACTTTTTGTGTTAATCCCGACTTTGAAGATTTTAGTTTTTCAAAAATTTCTGACTCAGATAAATTATAATAATTGTTCATATTTTCTCCTATGTTATGTAATATAAATATAGCAAATTTAAATTGTCTTAACAAATATTTTAAGGCAATAATTTAATCAAAATATAATTTCATTATGCTTGAAATTATAAATTGACTTTTATGTAAAAATACTTTACATTTAAATTATATTATTGAAAGGAGAAAAATATGGATAAAAATTTAGAACCATTATTCACGCCATGGAAAATTGGAAATGTTGAAATCAAAAACAGGATTGTATTGTGCCCTATGGGTGGAACATCTATCTTTGGTTGGATGGAGCCACATCACTTTGACAAAGACGCTGCTGACTTTTTTATGGAACTTGCTAACAACAATGTTGGACTTATCATTCCAGGAATCGCACCACTAAAAAATATGCTTGGAGGAAATTGGCTCTATAAAGCAAAAGGTGCTTTCAAAAAACTCAAAAAATATATGGAAGAATTTCATAAAACTGGCTCAAAAATGTTCATTCAATTAACTGCTGGATTTGGAAGATCATTTTCAATACCAAACAAAATGGTTCCAATGTTAAAAAATAAAATGCTTGGTAAATTGATTAAACCAATTTTTGACATTGATTATCTATGTGCTTCTCCAAGCGAACTTCCTTCAAGATGGGCAGAAGATGCAACATGTCGTGCACTGACTATAAAAGAAATAAATAAAATTGTTGACGCTTTTGCAAAAACTGCAAAAATGTGCAAAGATGCTGGTGTTGATGGTGTTGAAATTCATGCTGTTCATGAAGGATATTTAATTGACCAATTCACAACAGCTTACACTAATCATAGAACAGATGAATATGGCGGAAACTTTGAAAATAGATTCCGTTTTCCAGTTGAAATTGTTAAAGCAATCAAATCTGCTTGCGGTGATGATTATCCTGTGTCTCTTAGATATTCTGTTGAAAGCAAAACCAAAGGTTTTTGTGAAGGTGCAATGCCTGGTGAAAAATATAAAGAGATTGGAAGAACTCTTGAAGAAAGTGAAAAAGCAGCAAAATATTTGCAAGATGCTGGATACGATATGCTTAATGCAGATAATGGAACTTATGATGCTTGGTATTGGGCTCACCCACCAATGTATATGCCACAAAACTGCAATCTTGAAAGCGTTTCTCACATCAGAAAATTTGTTGATATTCCTGTTGTTTGTGCTGGAAGAATGGAACCACTTGTTGCTGCAAAATCAATAAAAAATGGCGAAATTGATGCAATGGGTGTTGCAAGACAATTTTTGGTTGACAGCGAATGGGTAACAAAACTTATTGAAGGAAGAACCAACGACATCAAACCTTGCATTTGTTGTCACAATGCCTGCCTCACAATGTCTCATTATAAAGGTGTTGCAAATGCGTGTGCAATGGAAGATTCTGTTCATATGTCAAGATGTGCACTCAATCCTCAAACCATGGATGGTGGAAAATATGACTACAAACCTGCTAAAAAACAAAAGAAAATTGCTATTATTGGTGGTGGCGTTGGAGGAATGGAATCTGCTATTGTTTTAACAAAACGTGGACACAAAGTTACTATTTATGAAAAATCTGACAAACTCGGTGGTGTGTTTATCGCTGCCGCTGCTCCATCATTTAAAGAAAAAGATAAGATGCTTATTGAATGGTATCGCAGACAAATCAAGATTTTAAATATTGAAGTTAAATTAAACACAGAAATAACTGACCTTAAAACGCTTGATGCAGATGAAATTATTGTTGCAACAGGAAGCAAAGCAAAAAAACTTCCAATCACTGGAATTGAAAATTGCATTGAAGCAGTTGAATATTTAAACGGCAAAGAAGTTGGAAAAAATGTAGTTATCATCGGTGGCGGACTTACTGGATGTGAAGTTGCTTATGATTTATATTTAAAAGGAAATAAGCCTGTTATTGTTGAAGCAAGAAATGACCTTATGATTTCAAATGGACTATCTCTTGCCAACTCATCATATTTAAGAGATTTCTTCAAAACAAACAAAGTTCCTGTTTATCTTGAAAGCAGTGTAAAAGAAATTCAAAAAAATAAAGTTTTAATCACTGAAAAATCAGGTGGTGAAAAAGCAATAAAAGCAGATAGTGTTATTCTTTCAGTTGGATATAACCCTGCTCCAATTTCAAAAGGTTCAAAACATGTACATGTCGTTGGCGACGCATACACTGTTGGAAATTTAAGAACAGTTATTTGGCGTGCTTGGGACATCTGCACAAAGTTATAATAAATTTAAACAAAAAAATAAACACCAATTTGGTGTTTATTTTTTTATTTTTTAGATGACTCTTTTTCTTTTTTGAAATCATCAATTTCATTTTTAATTTCTTTATAAGTTTCATATGGCTCTTTTAAATGTGCAAATTTAAACATCATAGAATCTCTTGCAACCATTGGGCTTGCCATGCTTCCAAAAACAATTGTTCCTGTGTTTTTGTGAACAAGTTTATCAAGTAAAGAAACATTAACACTAACTGCACCAATCATGCCCATATCCAAACTTTTGTAATCCACACCAATTATGCCTTTGCGAATTAAAATTCTTTTATTTGTATAAGAATAAAAAGTATGCTTATATGCCAAATGATAAAACAAAACAATTAATAACATACAAACGACAAAACTACAAGCAAGAGCTATATAAAAAGCATTATTATTCAAATATGTTACTGTTTCTCCATTTTCCACAACATCTTTCCCAAGACCAATTCCAAACCCAAATGCAAAAAATAAACAAACCCATACAACTGTAAATAATCCTCTTAAAAACATACTCCAAAACATTTTTGCTTTGTTTGGTTTAAAAACTTTTAAAACTTTTTCGTCTTTATCTAAAACTGGTGAAAAAATTTCTTCCATAGTTATTTGCCCTCCTTTTTATTATCTATAAATTCTTTAATCTCTTTATACACTTCATAAGGATTTTCAATATTTCCAAATGCAAACATAAATGCACCAGTTCCAACAGGGCTTGCCATGCTTCCAAAAGTTAAACTACCCGTATTTTTTCTTACCATTTTATCTATTATACCAACATTGACAGTGACTGCTCCAATCATATCAATATCTAAACTTTTATAATCTGTTCCAATAATTCCGTGTCTGATGATTATTCTCTTATTACTATACGCATAATATGTTTTTTTGTATTCAAAATGATAAAAAACACTAAACAAAATGAGCACTAAAATATATACGGCAACCCAAACTCCAATTACAATATAAAACAAATTACCAACGCCATTTTCTTTAACTAAATCTGAAATTGTTAATAGAGCAAATATCGCTAAAAACAACCAAATGAACAAAACCACTATCACATAAGACCAAAACATTTTTGCTTTGTTTGGCTTAAAAACTTTTATGATTTTTTCATCTTTATTCAAAACTGGTTCAAAAACACTTTGCATATTTTCATTCATAATTTAATCTCCTAAATATATTATATCACAATAAAATTATAATGTAATTTAAATCAAAATATATTTTTCAAATTATTTATTGATTTAAAAAATATATTAAGTTATAATTTTATTGGTAAATATTAATGAAAAAAATTAAATCTACATGGAAATGGTATGAGCATTTAATGCTTGGAATTGGCTGGATAATAATTATTATTGGCTTTATTTTAGGTGCGGAAAAAAACTATTTTTCTTTAATTGCTTCAATTTATGGAATCTTCACGGTGCTTTGCAATGCAAAAGGCTTGTTCTATGCACCCATTGTTGGAATTGGTTACTGCATTTTATATATAATCGTTTCCATTTCACAAAAATTTTGGGGCGAAGTTATAATTTATGCACTTGTTGAATTTCCAATGTGCATTGCATTAATTGTAACTTGGCTTAGAAACAGAAACAAAGATGACCGAAGTTTCATCAACATAAACAGAATAAAATGGAAAGAATGTTTAATTCTATTTATTTCTATAATTCCATTAACGTTTGGATTTTATTTCTTGCTAAAAGCATTTAATACCAACGAGCTTATAATTAGCACAATTTCACTTATCACTTCACTTATTGCAGAATATTTACTAATTAGAAGAAGCAAATTTTACGCAATTGGATATATGGCAAATGATATTGTTTGCATTGTGCTTTGGAGTTTTGCAATTTCTTCGTCAAGTATTGCCCTGCTTCCTACACTGCTGTATTTTTGTTTCACATTTATAAATGACCTATATGGCTTTATTAATTGGCTGATTTTAGAGCGTAAACAAAAATCTCAAAGCGTCGAGCAAAACAAAGAAATTCCGCAAAATTAAATAAATCAAAAATAAAAAAACCACCAAATTGGTGGTTTTTTATTAATTTAAATATTTTTTCTTTTCAGAATTTTCATCTAATTCATCATTTACTTTTTTAAGTTTACTTTCAATATCATTAATATATTCTTTATATTCTCTAAGTGCAGTTGTGTTAAGTTCATACTCATCAGCCACTATTTTAAGTTCTTCTATTTTAACATCAATAATGTCTTTTGGAAAATTATCTACATCAGCTTCATCTGGAATTACACTGCACTGACTTAGATAATCATAAATCCCATTCAATTTATATTCTGTTATTTGATTTATGATTCCGTCAATAATAAGTTTATTCTCTTCTGCAAGTTCTTCAAAAGTTTTACCATCTTGAACCACACAGGTTGCTGATAAAATTTCAAGTGTAAACAAATCTTTAACATCTTGAAATCTAACAGTTAATTTATCAAATTCCAAGTCTGCTTTTTTTAAATATTCAACGATATCTCTGCATTTCATATTAATTCCTCTCTAATAAAAACCATTATATCATGAAAATAAATTTTGTCAATGTTAACTTATAAAATAGAAAGCCTTTTAATATATTTTAAATAAACTTAATTATGATTTTTATTCTTTCTAAATTCGATTATTTTTGCCTTTAAAAGTTTATAGCCTTTCTCAAAATCTTCAACATCTTTCACAGTTTCTTCCATTGGGCAAAGGCCTGTTCCAGCACGATTTATAATTCTTTCTGTAAGTGTGTCAAAAGAAACTTTAATACCATGTTTATTCAAAAACTCAACTGCTGGCTTGCTTATCACCTTTGAGAAAACTTCAACAATCCCTGCTTTAACAAAAAGCATTGCGGCAGCCTTTCCAACAATTCTATCAGCAACTGAAAACCCATGCAAATCTAAATTTTCTTCAATATATTCCATCATTGGGGAAATCCCTGTTTTAACTGAAATATATTTTTTATCACCTTTAACCAAAACACAAGTTGCATCACCAAGTAGCATTGACTTTGCGATTTCTAAATTATTCATTTATTTCATCTCTCTTAATTAGTTTTGAAAGTGCAATTATTATAAATGGAACAACAATTGCTTGAATTGAAATTCCAACTAGACCCGTTTGAATTTGAGATAATACCACACTTCCAGATATGCCACTTACATTTTGGGAAATGAATGCAAGTGCAACAAACATCACACGACCAAAAATTTGTGCAAGAAGCACTGCTGGAAATGCCAACCATTTATTTTTTGCAATTTTATTTGAAAACAATCCTGCAATAACTGCAAAAACTGTAAGTTCAACAATCATGAATGGAAGCCTTGCAAGTGCTGGCATTGGATTAGAAATTATTGATGTTAAAATAAAACTTACAACTGGTGAAGTTATGCCCACAGCAAGTCCCCACCAAGTTCCAAGCAAACAACCAGCCAAAAGAACTGGCAAATACATCGGCATCAACATAATGCCCCCAACTGCACCTGCACAAGCATGAACAATTTGTGGAAGTGCAACTGCAAGAACAACAAGTGCAACTGCAACCATTGTTTTTACTGCAACTTTTATTTGAAACTTAACCTTTCTTTGAATTAAAATTGAATCTATCATAAAAAATCTCCTATTATAAAACTAATCTATATTCACAATTTCATATTCCGTATTTCCGATTCCTAGTTCTTTGGCACATTCAATTGTATATTCACCATTTCTGCTTGTAACTCTTTTCATGAAATGTTCCTTGCCTTTATCATCAGACTGCAAAACTAAATCAATACAAGCCCTATCAATGGCAACAGGGTCAGTTGAAGCAAGAATGCCAATATCTTTAATACATGGGTCTTCTGCGACAGCACAACAGTCACAATCAACAGACATGTTCGCCATAACATTGATATAAACAATATTTCCTTTAAAATAATCTACAACAGATTTTGCAGAGTCTGCCATTGAAGATAAAAACAATTTTTGTTCAGTTTTAAACATATCTGCTTCGCCATTGCCAGCACCATGAATGTATGCCTTTCCATAAGAAGATGCACAACCAATTGAAAGTTGTTTAATTGCTCCGCCATAGCCACCCATTGGGTGTCCTTTAAAATGTGAAAGCACAAGCATTGAATCATAATTCTGAATGTTTTTGCCTAAATAATTCTTCTTAATAGTTTTTCCATAAGGCATATCAAGTTCGATGTCTGGTCCTTCGCCATCAAGCAAATCCACATCAAAATATTTTGACCAACCATGAGTTTCTAAAAGTTTTAAATGTTTTTTTGTGGTGTTTCGTTCACCTGAGTAAGCTGTGTTGCATTCAACAACTGTTCCATTCACATGAGCAATAATTTTTCTAAAAAATTCTGGATGTAAATAATTTTGATTACCTGCTTCTCCTGAGTGTACTTTTACAGCCACTTTGCCAGTGAGTGTTTTGTTGACTGCATCAAATATTTTTACAAGTGATTCTTCCGACATTTCTTTTGTAAAATAAACTTTTGATTTTTCCATAAATTCTCCTTTATTTTTTATTTATTAATTTTTCTTCAATAGGATTTATTTTTGAATAATATACATCAATTTTATAATTAAGTTTTTCATAAGCCTTTTGCATATCATCTAGTTTTTCTTTTAAAATTACTCTTTGTTCAATCAACATATTTCTTCTTTGCTCTGCTGTATGCTCACCATCTCTAACAAGTTTAATATATTCAGCAAGCACATCAACAGGAATTCCCGCACTTCTCATACACAAAACAAATTCAATGTTATCAAGTTCTGGTTTTCCATATTTCCTGATTCCATTCTCTTTTGGAACAGGATTAATAAGACCAACTTTTTCATAATACCTAAGCGTGTCTGCACTAACATCAAACTTTTCGCAAACATCTTTTATTGTCATACTATCTCCTTACATAATAATCATATAACTTAGAGTTAACTCCAAGTCAAGCATATTATTTATATTTCCAAAATTTTTAATAAAAAGAAAAACACCGATTTTGTTCGGCGTTTTAATTTTTTAATTATTCTTTATCAATATCTACGTTTGAATTTTCTTCTGCTGGTTGTTCTTCTGCAACTTCTGTTTCTTGTGCATCTGAAACTTTGTATTCATTTTCAGAAACATTGTATCTATCATTTTCGTTCACAGATTCAGTAACAGATTGATCAACACTTTGTTCTGCAAGAACAGATTGTTTTTCTTTTCTCTTTTCAACAGCAACAAATGAACCAATACCAACACCAATAAATACCAAACTTAATATTGCATCCCATAAAACAGCACCTGAAAGTCCAGCATCGTCTGCAATAACTTGCATCATAATACTAAAACATTCGAAGAATCCTATTTTATCACCTTCTTCTGCTAATGAAATCATAACTGCAATGTTAAGTGTTACAAACAAAGTGATGATAACTTCAACAATAGCAATAACTGAAATTATTACGTAACCTTTCTTATCTAATTTGAGATTGAATTTTTTATAACCCCATGCAGCTGCAAAAACGATTGCAAATCCAGCAATCCAAGCAATAACGCCAAGGTAGTAAAGCAAGCCCCAAAGCAAACAACCAACAAGACCCATTCCAATTGCAGTTAAAATTGCAAGTGCAAGTCTTGGTTGCTTTTCTTCTAATTCTTTAACTTCCATGTTAAACTCCTTAAAAATAATTTTTCTAAAATTAGTATATTAATATTTGTAAAATAATGTCAAATATTTAACAAATTTTTGATAAAAAGCACCCAAATTGCACAAAAATAATAAAATAAAAACACCAAAACTTGGTGCTTTTTATTATTCATTTGAAAAATAACAGTCTTCATTATGAACTTCTGGAAATCTTGTTCCTTTTTCAAGAAAAATTTTATAACTTTCTCCATTCTCATCATAGGCTTTATAATTGCTTGTTTCAAGCACCATTTCACCTGTTTTAAATTTAATCATACTTTCTCCTAAAAGTAGTATGTGTATAAAAGGCAATCTAATGCTTGCAATTGAGTTTATTATAATAATCAACGGAATAATCAATTAATTCAATCTTTTCTTTTATATTAACTTTTGTTTGAATAGTCTTATATTTTCTAAACTTTTTTAATTGCTCAATGCTGAGTGAATCAATAAACTCATTTTCAAGTTCATTTCTTTTATTATCCAAATTTAAATAGAACTTATCTTTTTTGCGTTTATTAAAGTTTTTAAAAATAATAAAACTCAATTCCATAATTACATCCTTTAAATAAAAAGTACCAATTTGGCACAATAATAATTATTGTATAACCAAATTGGTACAATGTCAACTATAAGAGGTTTATTATGTTAATTGTGTCAGAAAAGTTAAAAGAATTACGACAAGAAAAAGGACTATCCCAAGAAGAAGTTGCTGCTCAACTAAAAGTTAGCCGAGTAGTTTATAATAGATATGAAAAAGACAAAAGAACCATTCCACTTGAATATATAAAAATTCTTGCCGACTTTTATGATGTATCTATGGATTACATATTCGGAAGAGAAAAGTAAAAACACCATTATTAAATGGTGTTTTTTTATTTAAATTTTTATCTATCATATTTATAGAATGCCAAAAACGCTTTATAGTTGCTGTATAAGTCTGCTTTTGAAATAACTTCATAAGGAGCATGCATTGAAAGAACTGGAACACCAAGGTCAACAGTGTCAATGTTAAGTTTTGCAATATATTTTGCAATTGTTCCACCACCACCAATGTCAACCTTTCCAAGTTCAGCCATTTGCCAAACAACATTTTCTTTTGCAAAAGCTGTACGAACTTCACCAACAAACTCCGCAGAGGCATCACTTGAAGAACTCTTTCCGCCAGAACCAGTAAACTTATTCATGCAAGTCCCACAAGATATGATAGCCGCATTTGTTTTTTCATAAACACTTGCAAAACTTGGGTCAAATCCTGCGGTTACATCAGCAGACAAACATCTTGACGCATGGCGAACTTTTCTGAAATTTGCACCAAAACTTACTGCGATTTCTTCCATTAAATCTTCATAAATTTTGCACTGCATACCAGTTGTACCTTCACTGCCGATTTCTTCTTTATCAACCAAAAGTGCCATAACAGTATGTTCACTTTCTGAATCTAAAAGTGCAGTGAGTGCAGGATATGCACACACCCTGTCATCGTGTCCATAAGCACCAACATATGCCCTATCAAACCCAACATCTTTTGCAGGAAATGCTGGAACAACACAAAGTTCGCTACTCAAAAAGTCTTCTTCATTCATGCCATATTTTTGATTTAAAATGTTAAGCACATTAAGTTTAACACTGTCTTTAACATCTTTATCTGCATAAGGAACGCCACCAACAAGAACATTGAGTTGTTCAGCTTCAATAAGTTTTGTTGAAGGTTGTTGCATTTGTTCTCTGCCAAGATGAGGTAACAAGTCATTTATGCAGAACACTGGGTCATTTGGATTTTCTCCAACACTGATATCAACTTTTGTTCCATCAAGAAGAACAACTGAACCATGAATAGCAAGAGGGATTGCAGTCCATTGATATTTTTTAATTCCACCATAATAGTGAGTTTTTAAAAAACACATTTTTGAATCTTCATAAAGTGGCACTTGTTTAAGGTCAATTCTTGGAGCATCAATGTGAGATGCAATAAGTCTGATTCCATCTGATTCGAGGTCTTTGTTTCCAATTTTGAAAATGGCAACACTTTTTCCACGGTTAACAAAATATTTCTTATCACCCACTGAAAGTTTGTCGCCAAAATGATACTCTGTGTAACCTTTTTCTTCAACCATTTTGATTGTCACTTCGCAAGACTCTCTTTCGGTTTTACCAGCATCTAAGAAAGTTTTGTAGCCTTCTGCATAATCAAACATCTCCTTTCTTTCACTTTCACTAGCTTCTTCAAAATAATTTTTCTTTTTGTAAAACAACTTATCTTGTTTGAGTTGTCCTTCTGTTTTTTCTTTTTTTGTTTCGCTCATGACAAATCTCCTTTATATATTTTATTAAATTTATTTGAAACTTATTAGCATTAAAATAACACTATTTTGCAATATTTCATAAAAATATTATAACATCAAAAAATTAAAAAAATCAATGTGACACATAAGTTTTAGTGGTTAATTTTGAGATTTAATAAAAAGATTGCACAAAAAAGTGCTGTTTTTAACTATAAATTTTGGAATTTCTATTTACAAGATAGGTTTATTTGTTATAATGAGTTTGTATTTTGGATTAACAAATTCAAATTCTTTTTATTTATAATGATAATATTAGGAGAACATTATGATTAAAAACAAATATGCTCAACTTTTTATTAGAACAGTTTTTCTTGCAATCATGGTTGCAGGTGCAGTGCTTTCACTTGGAGCATTAACTCCAAAGCCAAACTGGTATGTTTATTATACAAACCTTTCAAACTACTTGTGTTTGCTCATTGTTTTTGTTGAAGTTATATTCACTATTGCAAAGTTTAAAAGAGATGAAGACACTTGCGAAAAAGATGTTCACCCTGCACTCAAATTTATGGCACTCATTGCAATCACCGTAACATTTTTGGTAACAAACATTCTTCTTCAAAACCCACTTAAAGCTGAATATTGGTCTAATGCAGAAAATGTTTTGATGCACATGGTGAACCCGCTCTTGTTTTGGATTGATTGGATTTTATTTGCAAAACATCAAAACACAAAATGGTATTATCCACTTCTTGAAGTAATTTTCCCACTTATTTATGTTGGCTACATTTTAATTAGAGGTCACTTCATTGCAGGCACAGCACCAGAATGGATGACCGTTTATCCATACTTCTTCCTTGATGTAGACAAACTTGGCTATTTAGGAGTAACATATTGGATTCTTGCACTTGTTGGCGTGTTCCTTGTTTTAGGATATTTAATATGCTTTATAGATAACATTCCAAACATGGCAAGAAAACATAAAGAGAAAAAAGCACTCAAAGCACATATCAAGAAATTAAATGAAAAAAATAAATAATTTCAAACAAAATAAAAACCACCAAATTGGTGGTTTTCTTTTTTAGTTAATTATTTTCTTTTCTTTTTTGCTGGTTTCAAAACACTTGCAACAACAACCACAATTGATGAAACAATTGCAAGCACGCCTGAAACAATTGCACCTGTTCCAAGAGTTCTTGTGATTGCGTCAGCAGTAGCATCATAGAATCCCGCAAGAACTGCAAAGTTAGATGTAACAAAGAAGAAAATACCTGAAACAACTAATAAAACTGCGATGATATAGTCAACAATTTTGCTGTTAAGTTTTCCGCAAAGTTTAACAACCAAAAGCACAATTGCAACAATCAAAAGAATGTATGTGAGCAAGTTCATAAATGAGAATGACAAGAAATTAGTTGTCACACTTGCACCAAGAATTGTTTTAGTTTGGCTGTAACCAAAAACTGCTTGTAAACCAGTGTAAGTTGCATTGTCATGACCTGTGTAGGTGATGCCAAAAGCAGGAGCAAAAATCATAAAAACTGCAACAACAGAAAGCAAAACTGCAACACCATATAAAATTTTATTAAGTGATATTTTTTTCATATTAACCTCCATAACATAAGTATGACATTATAAGTTTTTATTTGTCAAATTTTTAAGTAAACAATTTTAATTCAGTACATTTTGCATAGAAAATAGACCTGTTTTTTTGCAACCCAAAACAAATTTAATTGCAATCAAAACTCCGTCTGCAAACGCTTCTCTTGAAAATGCTTGATGAGACAATGTTATTTTCTCATTCCCGAAATAAAAATCTATCTCATGTGTTCCAATTTCTTTTCCGCCACGCTCCGCCAAAATTTGAAGATTACAATTTTTGTCATCAAACAAACTGGCAAGTTCAAGTGCTGTTCCACTTGGACTATCTTTCTTTTCTTTGTGATGTTTTTCAAAAATAATCACATCATCAACTTGTTCTTTTAAAACCGTCAAAACTAGTTCTTTCAAAATAGCGACACCTTTTGAAAAGTTTCCTGATTTAATAATAGCAATTTTCTCACTCGATTTTTTTATCTTTTCATTTTCCAACTTTGTCTGTCCAGTTGAGCCTATGACAAGTGGAATTTTTCGTTTCTCGCAAAACTCAGCAGAACAAACCGAACTTTCATGGGTGGCAAAATCAACAACCAAATCAATGTCATCATAGTTTTCCAAGCAATCTCCAATGTCGATTTTCAAAATATCATAGTCTGTTTCAAGTTTTTTGCAAACTACACTACCCATTTTCCCTTTTGCACCAACAACTGCTATCTTAATCATTCACACCTCAAAATTTTTCCTAATAAATATTATATTCAAAAGAAAATTTTGCGTTACAAAAAAAACTTACACTTTTGATGTGTAAGTTTTTTTATTAATAAATATTAATTGCAAGTGCAGCGTCAATAACAGTTGCACTGCTTGTAAGTGATAAGAAACCTTGTGAACCATCACCAAATGCAATAGAAATAAAGTTTTCAGTTTGAGTTAATACACCATTTGTATAGAACTTATATTGCCTATAACCAAAAGCAACAACTACATGTCCATTAGTGCTTGACCTTCCCAAAAATTCAAATCTGTTTTCTCCAAAATACATTCCAACTTCTGGAAAATAATCATAACCCCCAACAAATAAAACCACTGGTTGTCCTGCATTAAGATAATTTATTAATGTATTAACGTTTAAAGTTGAACCACAAGTGTTATATTGTATACCATAGCCAGCCTCATTAACATATCTTTTAAATCCATTTTTAAATTGAGTGAGAGATGTTCCTGGTGCTTCGGTGTTTGTGCCCATATAATCATAAAGTTTTTCTTTTGCGTCTACGACTTGTGGTTTTAAACCAGTATAACGATACTTACCTTCATATAAAACACACGTCTGAATTTCAGGTATCAAATTTGGAAATTCATAGTCATAATATCCCAAAACAATACTTCCTGCCATTGGAGCACAAGAGTTTAATTGAGTGTAGTTTGTATAATTTGGGCAGAGCCTTTCAAGATGTGTATCATTCATTTCATAATAATCAAAAGTATAGATATTTCTATGTTCAACTGAAACCGACCCATCTCCTTCATAATATAGTCCAGACTCACAATAATAAGCCTCACTTTTGTTTGTTGGAGATGCGAAACATGTTCCCAACATCACTAGCACAAAAGCAAAAATTACAGCAAAAATTTTTTTAGTCTTCATAAATAAAAAAAACCTCCTTATAACAATACATGTTAAAAAGGAGATTGTTTTTTGTCAAAAATTGTCGATTATACTAAAATTTATTAAAGAAAGTG
>CANCYS010000002.1 GCA_947382485.1 uncultured Clostridia bacterium
CCCCACGTCTCGCAACACTCTTTCCCTACACGACGCTCTTCCGATCTCAAATTTAGCACTTAGAAATGGTGAAATTGAAGAACAAATGAAAGCTGCTGGTGTTGATACATCTAAGATTTCGCAAGTTAGAGCTTGGCTTGATAAGAACCAAGATGTTAAAGACAACTTAGAAGTTGCTGCATCAAAAATGACTTATTTAGAACTTAAAGGTATGCTTAATGGAGAATCTAATGCAGATATTTATGCAAAAGTTCAAGAAAGAGCTGCTCACAATAAGAAAGTTGATGCTTTGATGCGTGCAGAGGGTGATAGCGTTACTGCTGAGCAAGCACAAGGTATGCTTGAAGGTGCTGATAAAGCTACACAAGATGCATTTATTAGTGAATATGTTGATAAAGCAAATGTTATTGATCAGTCAGAACAAGAAAAACTTAGAAAAGATGCAGTTGCTACATACTTGAAGAATAAGAATGGAAAAGATGCTACTCCGGAAGAAATTGCAGATGCACTTGCAAATGACGTTTCTGCTCAAAATGCTGCTGATGAGGCAATTGTTGCCGAAGCAAAGAAACGCCTTGCATCTGGTCTTGGTGGAAGAAATGCATTCGTTGTTGAAGAAATTGAAAAAAATAAAACCTTAATGAAAAAGATTGAGCAAGATTTCAGAAGAGAATTTGCTGGAATGGAGCTTGGTGAAGCAGATGAACTTACAAGAAATGCATTTATTGCTAAGTATGAAAACAGGCTTAATTCTGAACTTAGTGGAAACATAAACACAGCTTACATTAATGATTTAGTAATGAAAGGTGTTATTAGTGAGGATATTAGTGGCGATCAAGATAGAATGCAAAAACTTCTTAGTGGTGCAAGTGGTTTGTCTGGTAGCGAACTTGATGCTTATCTTTTAGGAAAAGACAAACATGGAAATAATAGAATAAATGCAATTGATGAAAAAGATATTGATAAAAATCTTATTAGTCAACTTTCACAAAATGCAGGAGCATTTGGTTCTGTTTATGATTCAATGAATAAAAATCATGGTCAAGAAGGTGTTGATCTTGTTAATGGGTTAAAACGTAAATATCTTGAAAAACAACTTTCTGCTGATCATGATGCTGCACAAGATAAATATACTAAGGATCTTATTAAGAAGGAAGTTGAGAGTGATTCTACACTTAAACAGAAAGCTGATGAATTATATAGGCTTAATCAAATTGATAATGCTGTTATGAGTGATGATAATCTTAAAGAAGATGCACAAGAACAATATTTAATTGATTTATTCAATAAAGATTTAAATAGACATAATGGCACAGCTAAGGAAAAGAGTTTCAAAGCAACCAGAGAAAAACAACTCAAAGATTATTATCAAAAACATAGTAATGACTTTGGTCCTGGTGGATTTAAGGCTAATAGAGATGCTGTTATTGCTGCATTCATGCAAACAGGTATTGGAGAGAGCATACAAAAAGGAAACAAAGACTTTAAAGATTTAACTGTTGAGGAAAGAGCTAAATATGCAAAAGCTGCTTTGGCTAAGAATGATGCAGCAAAACTTAGTGCTATCAATAGTTCCTCACTTTTAGATGCTGGTGTTGATGAAAATGTTAAGAACGCTGCATATGAGCAAGTCATGAAAGATGCAGGTAAGTTAGATGCTATTAAGAATATGAATATTGATGATGCAGATGCTGCAACAAAGAGTAAATATCTAAGTAATATTAGAGATATTGATATTGTTCCTGATACTGGCGAAATGTCTGCTAAGGATAAGAGAGATTTTGATTATAATAAAGGCATGCTTACAAAACAAGTTCTTCAAGAAGGTAGAATTGATTTACTCAAAAATGTATTTGATAATACAAACATTTTAAACAAAGCAGAAATTGAAAAGAAGATTTCTGATGAGATGGCTAAGGGATTATCAAGTGAAGATGCATTTGAAAAAGTTGTAAGAGAAACTAAGGGATTACAAGATAAACTTTTATCTCTTGGAGCACAAGATATCACTCGTTCACTTGATAAGAACACACAAGAACAGAAGAATGTTGAAGCTGTTAAGGCTTCTGCTGGATTAAAGAATGAATTGCTTGAATATATTAAAAATCAACTTAAAAATGCAAAAGATGATAAAGAGCGTGAAAAGATACTTGATAAATACAATATTAGTAATGGTATTGGAGAAAATGATTTAACTAAACTTGCTAATATAGATAAACTTGATATAAAGAGTTTAGATACAAAGTGGGCATATGGACAAAAACAAAATCAAGGTATGATAAATGCCATTGAAGAAATGAGCAAAAATTCTGACACATTTAAGAAATCTGTTCATGACAATGTTGTTTCAAAAGTGTCATATGCAGGCAATGCTAGTGAAGAAGAAAAACAAAGATTCTTTGAAACTGAGGCAATGAACCTATCTCCTTCAAAGGTTGAAGGCGTTCGTAAGAAAGCTAAGAATATGAAAGAAGCAATTGAACTCTTTGCACTTGAAAATGGTGGTGGAGTTGGTGGCGTTGCTCTTGGTGCAGCAAAAGGTGTTGGACGTGGATTTAAGGCACTTGGAAAAGGTATCAAAGAAGGAACAGCACATGCATTTAAAGGTGTATTATTCAAAGTTACTAAGAAAGCTCCTAAATATTCAACTGCTTATGATAACTGGAATAGAGAACTTCAAAAACAAATTAAAGACGTTGAAAATAACCACTTACTAACAAGAGCAGAGAAAGATGCTCAAATTAAAATTATTGAAGCTAAGAAAGTAAGATATAATGACACCGAAGCCTATGCTAAGATGTCTCCTGAGGAACAACAAGCATACAAGAAACAACAAGCTCAGAACAGACAAGAAGCTTTCCAAGCTGGAAACTTTAACTTTATTAAGAAAGTTGGTGGTGCTGTTAAGTCAGTTAAAGATGCTCATGTTCTTAAATCAGTGGCAGATAACATTGGTTATAGTATGAGATTTGCTCCATTCCAAACCGAAGATTCAAAAGTTAGACGTAAACAAGATATGACTAATGCAAAGGCAGATATTGATAGGTATCTTGCTGGTAAGCAAATGAGAAGCTCAGATACATTTGCAGATGATGATAAATTTAGAAAATTTGCAGCTTCTTACGGCATGAGTCAAAAGAAGATTGAAAAGTTATTAAGTTCAGGTGGTGGAAATGCAAGACAAGATGCATTTGAACATGAACTTAACAAACGTTATCGTGTAACTTCTAAGAAGGTTGCAAAAGATAACAAAATTAATCCAAAATCATACTTTGATGGTCATGGAATTGGTGAAGAGAATGTTAGATATAGAGAAGCTAACAAGAAATATCTTGAAGTTAAATCAACTATTCATACTCCAACTGCTCTTAAAATTTTACTTCCAGGTGTATCTCAGGCTGCATTTGCAATTGCTAGAAAAGCAACAACAGATAGCCGAATGAGAGCTATCAAAAAATATGAGTCTGATCCAGAAAAAGCATCTGAAAGACTTGCTAAACGTTATGACAAGATTTATGGTAAGAGAACAGATGAGAGCGTAATCAGAGCACAAAATGATGTTATTAATGCTAAAAATATGATGGCTGAAATGCAGAAGTTCAACACAACATTCAAAGGATCTCAAAAAGATTATATGAATCAACTTTATGCTGAACTTTCAAAGAAATTTGGTCAAGAACTTACTAATCGAATGATGAAGAAAATCAGAAATTCTGATGGAAGCTTTGGAATTACAAATGGTTCATCACTTAAAACAAAGAGAGGTTGGGTTGGAACTGGCGATGTAACAGATTTATCAACATATGCCATTTCAATTCAAAAGAGAGAAGTTGAAAAGATTTTGATGGATCAACTTAACCAAAACAAGAGAAGAACTCAACTTGGAAGCCGTGCAATTCCTGCTCCTGCAAGTTCTGCTGGTGAATTTATTGGTAAGACAATGACAAACGCTAAAACACAAACAGAGCTTAATAGAGATAAAATTAATGCAGAACACTTGAATAAGATGCTTAGTCAAATTTCAAGTCAAAAGAATTTAGTTTCATATAATACTGCAACAAGGTCTTCTAATAGTTCAATTGATAGTGCAACACTTCAACAATTTGAAAGAAAATACGCTAAAAAACTTGCTAATGCAGATGATCCTACAAAAATGGAACTTCTTCAACAGTTCTTACGCAAAGAGCTTGAAAAAGCTAATAACAGAGTTCACAATAATGGCTTTGCAAAGAGCAGAAAGAGTGAGCTTGAAAAACTTAATGGTATTTATATTGATAGAAAAGAAATTAACCATAGCGGACTTTCTGCATCAATGATGACTGCCATTAAGACTCAAAATAGTGAAGTTTACAAGAACCTCACAAAACAATACAATTCTGCTAATGCTAAACATTTAACAGAACAAATTAACTATAATCAACTTGCAGCTTCGCTTAAAAACTTACAAGGCTTACCAGCAAGTCCTGAAATTAGAAAAGAAATTGCAAAAACTAAGAGAGCAATTGCTGAATCTGAAATTAAACTTAAAAACTTAAAGACTTTGGTTGACCAAACCAGAGCTCGTAAAGTTGACTACGAAAAGGCATTCGCTGATAAGCAAATTAAGCAATCAAAAGTTGAAAATAGAAATGTTGGATATAACACTTCAACCAAGATTACTGATAGATACACAGTTCCATATAGACGTGATGGTGTTCAAGGACAAGTTATTCCAGGAAGTCAACTCGAAAAAGAAGTTAACAGACTTATGTCTCAATTCATTCAATCTCATAAGAGTGAACTTCAAAAACTTAGAACTCAAAATATTGATGCCCAAGATATTAAGAGAATTGTTGATAATGCTTCTTACAGGTTATCAAATGACTTCAAACAAAATCTTTACAACAATAAGAACCTTATCAAGTCTATTGAAAGAAAACTTAAATCAGATATTGAAAAGGGTGTTTCAAAGAATCGTAAGACCAATGAAAATCTTAACGATACTAGAAAGAAACTTATTCAAATGGAAGATCAGTTAAAGCTTGAGCTCAGAAAACTCGGCATTGAACTCGACGACATTAAACTTAAAACAGATAAATAATATTAATTTAGTTTAGCTTTTGCCGTGAATTTCACGGCAAAAGCACACTAAATTGTGTTATGTGAAATTACTGAAAAGGAGAAATTAATTTATGTCAAGAATGATTCCAAAATCCACAAAAGTCAAAACGCAATTATTTAAAGGTTTGAACTTTTCGGATATATTTGTAGTCCTATTTGCATTGATTATTATTGCACTTGCTATGACAAGTGGTTTTGCGTTGATTCCAAAACTTGTAATTTCAGGTATAACCTTATTTATAACTGTTGCAATGTTTATGAGTTTTGAACCAGGCGTAAGACTTTATATGCAAGTTGGAGACTTGTTTAAATATTTGTTTGGCATAAATACATACAAAAAGACAAAAGGTAATTCTAAAAAAAGTGTTGCTAATTTGATGCCATACAATGGTATTTTAGAACAAGATTACGATGAGAAGCGTCAAATTGGTATTATTGATTATAAGGATTATTTTGGTGCAGCAATTGAAATTAATAGTATTCAATTTTATATGCTTTCTGAATCAAGACAAAATACTTATGTAGAAACATTAGAAAGTGCCTTTAAAACAATTTCTCCTGAAGATCTTGGTGCTCTTTATAAATTTGCCAGACCAATGGTTTTCGATAATTATATTGACAACGAATGTAAAAAAAGAGAGGAAATTTTAAATTCTGTTCGTAATGGTTCAACAAATATTAATGAAGCAAGACCTCGTCTTGAAATTGCAGAAGCTAGAATTGCAAATCTTGAATCTATGAACGTTGATAGTGAATTTCCTGTTTATAAAGATCATATATATCTTGCGTTTTATTGTGCGAACATTAGAAACTTACTTCAAGTTGTAAACTTTGTTGCAAGTACAATTGAAAGTGGTTCTGGTGGTTCAATGCAATGTAAAATTCTTGATAGAAAAGATACAGCAGTATTCTTGAAAAGTTATTATTCAAGTAATTTTGATGAAAGAGAAGTAAAATCGATTGATCCAAAAGATTTAATGAAATGGATTATGCCAGAAAAGGTAAGTTTTGGTTTAAACAAAGTTGCGATTGATGGAAGATCATTCTCATATTTTCAACTTTCAGAATATCCAATTGCAGTTCCAAATGCTTGGGGAAGAGTATTTTTCTCAGTTCCTGGTGCTAGAATTTGTGTAAAATTTAAACCAATTGATCAGGCAGTTGCAGAAAAACGACTTGACAGATCAATTATGGACGTTAGAATTCAGGCTTCAAGTGGAAGTGGAAAAGCATCTGCACAACTTGAAGTTCAAACACACCTTCAAACACTCACTGAACTTTTACAATATGTTAAACAAGGTTCAGAAGTTTTGATGGATACAAACATCTATATGATGGTTGAACAAGAACAAAAGAAAGCGTTTAGAACACAAATTATGAGAGCAGGTTTTAGAGCGTATGACTTGTTTGGAAAGCAAAAAGAGGCTTTCACAAACTGTAATGTTTCAAGACGTATGACTCTTAAAAAGTTTGAAAGAGGTATAAACTCTTCATCTCTCGCTGCAATTTTCCCATTCGTTTCTGATGCTATTCAAGACCCTAAGGGATTTTATGTTGGTATGAATAGTGAACCTGTATTTTTGGATTTCTTCCAAAGAGATACAGAAAGAATTAACTCAAACATGGTTATTATTGGTAAGTCTGGTTGTGGTAAGTCATTCTGTACAAAATCACTTCTTGCAAACCTTGCTGCTGATAATAGTAAAATTTTCATTCTTGACCCTGAAAAAGAATACGACATCATTGCTCGAAATATGTATGGTAAAGTTATTGATGTAGGTTCTGCTAGGGAAGGTCGTATTAACCCACTTCAAGTTAATGCATCACAAGATGATGAAGATAGTGCTAGTGGAAATGTTTCTCTTGCTATGCACATGCAGTTCCTTGAAACATTCTTTGGAATGATTTTGGAAGGCATTACAATGGACGGAATGGAACTTTTGAATGAAGCATTAAAAGAACTTTATGCTAAATTTGGTATTAATAATTCTACTCAAATTGAAAATGTTAAACCAGAGCAGTTCCCAATCATGCAAGACCTTTACAATTATATTTGTGAAAAACATGATAATGCTACTGATGATTATAATAGGAATAATTATAAGATTCTTAAAATTTATCTTAATAAATTCGCAGAAGGTGGACGTAATGCTGTTCTTTGGAATGGACCATCAACAATATCTTCTGCCGAAAACTTCATTGTATTTAACTTCCAGTCACTTCTTGCAAATAATGCTGGTGCTGTCGCTAATGCACAAATGTTGCTTATCATGAGATGGCTTAATAATGAAGTTATTAATAACAAAGACTACAATGCTAGATTCCATTGTAAGAGAAAAGTTATTGTAGTTATCGATGAGGCTCACGTATTTATTGACCCTAAACAAACAATTGCGCTTGACTTTATGCAACAGATGGCTAAACGTATCAGAAAGTATGAAGGTATGCAAGTTGTTATTACACAAAATATTAAAGACTTTACTGGTTCGCCTGAAATTGCTAGAAAATCAACTGCGATTATTAATGCTTGTCAATATTCACTTATATTCTCACTTGCCCCACAAGACATTTCAGACCTTGTTCTTCTTTATGAAAAAGCAGGTAAGATTAATGAAAAAGAGCAAGACACAATTGTAACTAACCCAAGAGGACGTGCATTCATTATGACAAGTTCTTATTCAAGAACTAATGTAGATATCTTGGTTAATGACAGAATTCGTAATTTATTTGAAAAATTGCGTGATGACGTTAAATAACAAAAGAAAATTAAAGTAAAAAAACAACATAGGAGAAAAACTAGATATGTTTAATTTGTTTTCAAATTTAACAAATATAGTATCAACTGGAACAGTTTCTAGTTTTTTGTCTGCGTCATTTATTTTTAAGTTTATTGGAACTTTCATTACTAATATTTTCAATATAGTTCTTGATTTCTTAATGCGAGTTATATGGTATATCATTTCATTTATTTTTGGAATTATGGAAGCATTTGAATATATTATCAATAGTTTTCTTGGAATAGGAACGACCCTTAATGATGCATACACATTTATTAATCAAAACAATTCAAAATGGGTAAATAGTCTTATAGATGTGTTTAAGGCTATTGTTGCTGTTGCAATTGTTCTTCTTATCATATTCACAATTTATGCAATTATTAAGCAAGAAATGGATAATGCTTTTAAAGAAGGTCAATCAAACGGTGTTGGAAATAGTAAGAAAAATATTCTTTTAAAAGCTTTTAGAAATATTATGTCTATCATTTTACTTCCTGTAACAATGGTTTTCATTATTTCTGGTGTAAACTCAATTTTGACTGCATTTTCAAATGCACTAAAAGGTGGCTCAAATGTAACAGTTGCGGGTCAAGTTTTAATATCTTCAACTTACGACGCAAATAGATATAGGAGTTATGCTAATACAAATAAAAGAATTCCTATTGTTATATCTGCTTATGATGTAAATGATTATGGTTCTGACCAAAACGATTTATTAAAATTGGATATTCAATCTATTGAAGTTCAAAATAAACTAATCAATACAGCAACAATGATGTCTAAGGGTTCATATTTAACATTTAATCAAAGTTTGCTTTATAAAAACAACAAGCTGATTAATAATGTGAATTTTGGTGACTATTATGAAAACTTTGTTTGTACAGCAGAACAATATCAAGTTATGGCAGACTTTATTGATTATGCTCAAAAGAATAATATAAATTTCTATATCAAAGCTCTTGATGAGGTTGACATTGAATGGAAATATGTTGATAGTACAGTGTTTGAACCATCTTCAAATTCATTAACAATCAGTTATAGAGATGCAAGTGATTTGGATAATGATGGAAATACAAACGATAACTATTCAATAACATATTCAATGAGTTATAATGTTACATCTCCAATTTCAGACTCATTAAAATCTATCTTGGCTCTTCTTGGAGTTGGAGAATATAGTGATAACTTATACAAAGTTATGGAACGTGATGAAAATTTCACAAACGTTGTTCAATGGGCTAATGAAAAAGTTTGGTTACAACTTTCAGAAAAATTTAATTATAATGATTTATCTTCGTGGACAGATACAGATCAAATTATTATGTTTGAATATTATAGACCAAATTCAGATTTGTCAAAATATACAGTAGATAATTTGAAAGAAGGCATTGAACTTGATGCTTATCAAATTGTTTATCAAAAGTTTTCAAATGGTCTTTATGTTGGCGAAGAAACAATAAATTCTGTGTTATTAAACGGAAATTATTATAGAGTTGAAAAATCTAAAACTTTAAGTGATGCTTATGGCAATCTTTATTACTTGCTTTCTTCTATTGATGGTGGTAATTTCTTAGAAAACGCCTACACCACTATCACAAAGACAGCAAATTCAACTGAATTAAAAACATCAAAAGATTTTGATATCAATGATGTTTCAACTTGGACATACTCAGATCAAGTTTTGATTTATGAATATTTTAAAAATACTTCATATGAAAATTCACTTAGAAAATATGATTTCTTCTATTATACGCAAGATAATATTTCTAATATAAAACCATCATTTAAAATTTATAAAATTGAAAATTATACAAGAAACAAAATTGGTGAAGATTTTGTTTGTAGTAGTGGAGATGATTGTTATTACGTACTTTTAAATGGAACATATTATCAAGTGACTGGCAGTGATAGCAATGCTACATTGTTTAATTCTAACACAGATACAAACTTTATGAATGTTGACAGTGGTTATATTGGACAAAGATATCTTTATACATTGTCAGGAAACCAAGCATTTACCGACAAAGTTGGTATAAATCTTTCAGGAACAAATACTCTTGAAAGTAATTTTGTTATTGAAAATTTGGTTGAATCTTATTTTAATCTTGATATTGACACATATATAAGAGAAAATTTTGGAGATGATGTTGATATTCAAGAATTTGATAAATATTTCAATTTCGAGTACAAATTCTCAAAGAACTTTAAGTTTAATGATGTTAAAACTTGGACTTATAGAGATTACTTTATTTTCTACTTAGTTGTTAAATATAGAAATTTAGCTGGGTCTGCTTCAATTGAAAGCATTAAGGAAATGAGCCTCTCAGGTAATGTTGGTGTAATTACAACAGGTGAGCATAAAGGAGAGTTTGTTTATAGAGTATCTTATACAGATGTATCTAATAATACAAAGTTTATTTATCTTAAAATTGATGATTTAAGACTTATTTCAGAAGAATTAATGACAATAAGTGTCGATTTTGAAAAAACATTTTCAAAAAATAATTTCACATCAAATAATGGTGATTTATTAATTAGCAATAATGGTAACACCTATGACACATTATATAATAACGAAGTGAATGCAAGACAATTTATCTTTTCAGAAGAATTTGATGAATATAGAACACAAACTTGGACTGTTACAGATTTCTTGTTATATTATTTTAGTAAAATTAATAGAATAAATTCACTTTCAGATATTAAAAGCAATGGTTACAATGCCCTTGTTAGTGTGGTTACTGATACTACATATGGAACTCGTGAAGTTTTCAGATTTGGTAAAAATGATACTGCATTTTATGTAGACTCTGCAAAAGTTTTAAATATAACTGATGTTAATGGAAACAGTTTAACATTTAAGAATATTGATGAGTGGCTTAATATGAAACTCATAGATTTTATATGCAGAAAATTAAATTTAACCGAAAAACAATTGATTGCAGATGAAACAGGCGTTATTGGTAATATATTTGATGATTATTCACAAAATGTTCTAAGTTCTGCTGAAATTATTTCAGAGATATTAAAACAATCAGGTTTCCATTTAACTTCTGCAAATAAATTTGATATAAGTAAAAATCCTGAAATTTATAATTATGTAAATGAGAATTTTAAAGAAGCAGAATTAGATACTTGGAACTATATGGACTTCTTATTGTACAAAATTTTTAGTGAAAACAATAAAACATATAGAGGCAGTGCTAATGGTAATGTAATTATTCATGATAATAAAAAATATTTTATTGTTGATAACTTGGGAATAGATATTACTGATTGTACATTGAAATCTGATTATAGAATAACATCTGAAAAATTGGATAATTTTGATATACAAAGCATAATTTTCACTGAACAAAATCTATTATCAAAAAATCTTGTTCTTTATATTGATCAAACATTTAGTTATACATATTTTTCTTCTAATAATACTGTTTTTGATAGAATTTTAAAAAAATACTTTTCTAATATGTCAAACAATGCTACTATTAAATTTAATGTTTATACAGATGGCAATGATAATTATATTAGAGTTGTCTTAAAAGATGGAACTAGCATTTTTGTTAAAACAGATGATGGTAATGCTGTGCTATTAAATACTAATTTATCTAAACTTGAATTAAAAGGATTGTTAAGTACAGGGGCATTTGTTTCTAATGGAGAATATAAATCTTTCCAAGAAAATAAATATACAAAAGTTGACGCAATGATCTATAAATTGCTTGGAAAATCTAATGAAAATAAATTCCCAGAAAGTCAAAATTATAAAATTTATGTAGCAAGTGGCAAGAAATATATCTTGGTAGGCGAAGAATATATTGAATGTGTAGACAATTTGACAATTTATAACAAAGAACAATTTGCAGCAATGATTGGTGCAAGTTTTGATGGATCATTAAATGAGGTACTTGTTGAGTATCTATATAAAAATATTTATAGTAAATATGTTTATAAAAATATAGAATTAACTAGAACAAACTATGACTTTTTAAATGTAAAATTAACCGAGTTTGAAATTGATGATATAAATACTTGGAGTCCTTTAAACATCATTTTATATTATTTAGGTTTTACTGATAGTTATTTTTCTAACAGTGATCTTTATTATAGAGATGATAATTATAATATTTATCAGTCTGTGAGAATATATGAACTAGATAGTGATGGAAATAAAATTGATGATAATTATACTGAATATTATATTCGTCTAGATGAAATATTAGTGGTTGACCAAGAAGAAAGCGATTATTGGAGTGGACCTGATAGTCCTGACCCTGAAAATGGTTATACTTGTTTAATGGATGATCCAAGTTCGCTTGCAAATGCAGAACTTTTATACAATCTTTCATTAATTACTAAGTTAAGTGGTAAAATTGGAAGTGAAGAAGAATTCTATGCAAATATAGACACTTACAGAGAAAAATATCTTACATTCCATAAATATATTGATAGTTTAAAAGCTGATTCAACAACATTATTGTTTGAGTCAAGAGTAAAAAATGTTTCTGATTTATATTCTAGATATGAAATAAACAATAATATGAGTTTATCTGATCCATCTACATGGAACTTTTTCACCATGCTTTACTATTATTACATGAAAACACCACTTTTGACTGATAATAAATTTCTTGTTTATACAAATAGCCAAAATGCAAGATATTATGCTTTTTCAACAGATTTAGGTACATACTATATTAAAAATATTGAAAATGATGTTTTTAGTCAGGGAATTGATGAGGTTGTTGAATATAGTGGTAGCATATTAAATTTGACAACACTCGGAATTGTGGTTAATAATTTAACTCAACTTAAACAGGCAACTATTAAGAAATTTACTATTGCTGGATTTACATTCTATTATTTAAAAGATAATCTTAATAATGATAAAATTATTTATGGACTTCCTGATAGGTCATTAGACTATGCTGAATCAAATAATGAACTTAGTTATAGAACAGAAAATTCAGGTACGTTAGAAGATTGGTCAATTTTCGATTATATTCTTTATTATGTAAATGGTAACGCAGGCTTAAATAATTACAGTACAAAAATTTATTTAATTAATAATGATTATTATTTCAAACTGAACTCTCAGGATATTTATTTAAATATTACAAAACTTATTGATACAAATAAGATTTCAAGAAATGATAAGGTTTTGACAATTAATAATATTTCTGGTAATAATTTTAAAAATCTTCTTGGAAGAAACAATGTAAAACTTATAAAAAATATAGATGATTTATCTTACAACGATGCAGATAAGATTTTGGAATGGTCAAAAGTTTTCAAAGAGGTTGATGAATTAAGTAAGTATTATCTTTCAGATAATTTTAATGTTAATGATTTTTCAACTTGGACATATTCAGATTTTATTATTTATTATTATTTCCACCAAGAAGGATATTTTGATGGAATTATCAATTTCCAAGAAATTATTAATCAAGGTTATGTTGAAGTTTCAATTGGTTACATTATCACAGAAGATGAAATGGGTGTAATGAGATGTACAAAAGTTATTAGTTTTGCTGGAAATATTGAAAATCAAACTAATGTTCCATTTTACATTCGTTATGATGTTTTAAACGATTTATCAAATAGAAAATTAAGTATAAATGATATTCATAGGATTGATAGTGGAATTGTTAATATTTCAATTAAAGAAAGTCATATTGATAGCAGCACTTTAAATGGTTCTAGCAATAGCGGACAGTACAACAAAGTAACAGATAATTTCAATTTTGAATATGTAACAATCACAAATTCTTCTGTAATTGATTTCAAATATTACAATAATTATTATTTTAAAATTTACACAGAATTAGTTGATGGTAATGTTATTGCACCTGAATATGATAAGTTGTTTCCATCACTAAGTGGTAGTAACTTAAATGTTGTAAGCGAAGCATTTAAAGCTGAGATTTTAAGTGGAAAAGCAAAACAATATGAAGAATTTCCTGAAATCAACATGAAACTTTCAGAAGGTTATAAAATTGATGACCCATCAACTTGGACAATTTTGGATCTTATTTTGATGTATGAATATCAAAGAAATTTAACAACTCCAAACTATTTTGCAGGAAAATTGTTTAGTGAACTTACATCTGATGATAATTTGCCTGTTTTTGCAAATGAAGATAAGTCTGAAATTGCATTTACTGTCAATGGTTCAGTATATAAATTGAATTATAAATTTGAAGATGAAAGTGTTGCAGAAGGTGACGAAAATAGATTTAAAATTATTGATGTTAATACTAAACTTAAAGATATAGATAAAAAGTATCTTGATTATGAAAAGATTTTTGTTAAATCAAATTCGAGTGATTCAAATTTGAAGATTTTGCATTCAACAACAGATTTTGTTTTAATTTCAAATGACAACTCATTTGTTGAACCAAATGGTCAAATGTCAATTTCAATTACTGATAATGATAGAAATATTTTAATAAAGGTTGATAATAACATTTATACAAACTATCGTGTTATGTTCTATGCACTTGATAATTACACAATAAGCCCACTTGTTCGTGAAGTTAACTGGCCACAGAAATTGATGAATGATATGCAAGTTATTTATCCGGATCTTAACTGGAATACACTTATTGCAACTGATGGTTGGCTTGACACTCTTGGAGATTTTTCATCTGCATATGCCTCAGGAGAATTTGAATCTGAGGGAAATTCATCAAACATAACAGCTGCTGGTTTAGTATTATCAGAATTCTTCTTAACTATTGCAAGTGAATCAAATTCTGATTATGCAAAATATAATTACAACCCAATTTTTGATCAAGAAACAATCAAAGCATTGATTCTTGCAATAATGGGTGAAGATGAATATGAAAATCTTGTTCTTCAATCAAAGATTTTCATTGATATGTTCAATTCAATGTTTTCAACAGTTCTTGATG
Source organism: uncultured Clostridia bacterium (assembly GCA_947382485.1). Classification (GTDB taxonomy): domain Bacteria; phylum Bacillota; class Clostridia; order Christensenellales; family UBA1242; genus RGIG1681. The sequence continues at coordinate 14,792 of CANCYS010000002.1, forward strand.
ATATTGCTCGTGAAAATGGATATCAAATTGTTGATGGAAAAGTTGATAATTTTACAATGTGTGTTTACAAATCATATCTTGCAACTGTGCTTTTGTCATCAGATATGGGCGAGTATTTCTATAAAATAGCAACCAGAGTTTATGCACAATATACAATCTATGAATCTCTTGCTGCTGCAAGTGGTGATTATGCAATGTATTATGCATACATCAATGGACTAACTGATGAATTTGGAAATGTTGTTGACACATTCACATATTCAACATTTAAAGATTTAGTAATTTATGAAAACAAAAAAGCTGGAAAAATTGTTCCAACTTTCACATTCAACTATAATAATGTTTATCAATATTTCAAATCAAATGGAACATTGCAAAGAGAAACTGGTATAACAGTATTACCAAATGAAGATACAAACTATGAATATTATAACTCAGTCTTGAAACTTCTTGATAAAGAATATAATAGAATTTATCTTGAAGGTAACAGGTCTAGTGTTTCTGACAATAGTTCAATTTATTGTTACTTGCTTGATGCTTATTATTCAATGGTTCAATCAGCAGGAAGACCAACTACTTACATGAGTATTTACCATGATTATATTATGGGTAAAATTGCAAGATGGAGCATTGTTGATGGCGTAAGTGTTACAAATGGTTCAAGCTTAATTAAAAATTATAACAAATTTTTAACACAAAGAACTATTATTAAATTCTTGATTATCCCAGCATATTTAAGATTATTTGTTCCTGATGATATTGATGTTGAATATAATGGCGATTCTGACCAATATGAAAAAGATATGAATGCTGCAATTGGTGATTTACAAATTGGTATTGGAACAAACTATGCTTTAATGGAACAAGTGTTTGGAAGCAGTTTATATAGAGATACATTCAATAATGCTTTCGGAAATGGCGGATTTAGTGCTATTAAAGATATTTTTGAACTTATTCTTGGAACAATAAACAAATCTGAAAATGGCGATGCTGTTGCTTGGGAAAAACTTAATAAATTGGTAAAAGATATTTCAACATTACAAAATGAATTTAGTAATGTTATGAAATTGAGTACTGGTGCAATTACTGAAAATGGTTCAATTAAAGTTAATGCAGAAGATGAATATTATAAAAATGTTTATAGCAATCTTGAATCATTAAGTAATTTCATTAACACTTATGTTGGATTACAAAACAAATTGGATATAATAACAAAAACTAGCATAACATATTCACTTGCACAATTTAGTCATAATTATATTCCAGATGGTTATGTGTTCCATATGGAAAATAGAACATATACACTTAGTTCATATCTTTCAACTACACGTATTGCAGAATATGTTTATGGTGGAAGTTTCCTTGAAAGTTTTGGTGTTGGTGCAGAATTCACTAGCCCAGACTTTGATGGATTTATTCAAAGAACAAAAACTTATGATAGCAAAGATAACATGGTTAAATCAAAACTTTATATCTGGGAAGGTATGAGAACTTTTGCTTCAAAACTTGCAAATTATACCGCTAGAATGTACTATTTAACCAACTTTAATGACCTATCTGGAAATGTTAGTGATTCAGTTTATTTGTCAGATGTTATAGGAGTTGTTGGAAGCACAAATCTAACAACAATTGAATATCAAATTTTAAAATATTTGATGAATGCAGAAGATATTGCTTTTTCAACAGACACACTTATTGCTTTACTTTATAAAGATACAGTTAATAGTTTAAGTAACTTATTTAGTATTGCGGGTGATAATTTAAGTAAAGATAATCGTGATTTAATGATGAAATTAGCAAGGTATCTTGAAGGTAAAGACTCTATAACAGAAGAGGAAAAAAGACAAGCCCTTGAAACTTATATTAATTTCGTAGTTTCAGATCTATATAATTCATCAGGAAAGTATATCAGTAACTCTTGGTCTGGAAGAATTCATGAAATGTTTAAGAATATGATTTCATATCTTCTTATAAATGAAGAAACAGACGAATCAAAGCCAGCACAAACTGTTGACCTTGATAACATAACCATGAAAGAATTTAAACTTTTATTGATGGACAGAATTGTGGATTATGAACAAAATCCATCTGAAACTTCAAAAGAAAATACATCTAGATATATTGCAATGTTTAACCTTATTAGTGGACATGTAAATTACACTTATAAAGAAAGTTCAACAAAATTTAATGATATCGGAAGAACGGTTGGTTCGGCTTATTTAAGAAGAATCATATCTGAGGGTGTAGCAACTGCTAAGTATAGATACAAAAATTCGGATTATGATTTATTTGGTGAATTTGTAATTGATAAGGCAACAAGAAATTTAGTTATTGAACTTGCTGGAATTTCTAATAGACCACTTGAAGAACTTGTTGGTTTGGAGTATGGTAGTATCTATGATACAAATGGAAATTATGACGAGGCACTTGGTGATACATTTGTATTATGTTCTTTTGATGAAATTACTGGAAAGTATGTTCCATTTATGGCTGCAAGTTCATCTGCTTCATTTGCCGAAGGTAGTGGTTATAATCAATATGTAAGACAATATGGTTCAACTCTTCATGTTAAAGATTTACATACTGAATATTATGCAAATGAAAGAGGTGAAGCGGTTGCATATCCAATTGTTGCAAAAGGTTTAATTTCTGCAACTGGACTTCCAACAGCAATCAGAATTGTTGATTATAATGTTCAATTTTATAGAACAAACATCACAGCAACAACATCTCTTGATGAAGGTGCAATGAAAACAGCAAGATTAACATCTGAAAGCAAAACTATTGGTTATACAAAGTTTGTTGAAACAACATCAAAATCAGATATTACAGATAGAAAGAAAGCTAGATTTATTGGTAGTTCAGATATTTCATTCTTCTTGAATTCTGGGGCATCAGTGTACTATATGCAATATGGAACAAGTTACAATATAACAGGTGAAGATAGTTCAATTTCTGTACTTGATGGTATTGAAAACTTCTATAAAATTGGTATGATGGAATATTTCATGATTGCACTTGGTATAGCAGTTACAATGCCTATATTGTTTAAAGTTACGGCACTGGTTATGAGGCGTATACTTGATCTTATATTCTTGACGCTTGCAGGTCCATTGATGATTTCAATGAATACGCTGAATTATGAAGGTCAAACATCTGCTTCAAACAAAGCATTTGAGCAATGGAAAACATATTTGACACAAACACTCTTATTTGTATTTGGTTACATAATGGGTATTAATATTTATTATATATTGATTTCAACCATAACAAATATGACGTTTGTTTCTGCATCAACTGTTTCAAAAATATCTGCAATTGGTGGACTTAGCTTTGTAAATGCATCATCACTTAATATGATTGTTAAATTTATATTCATTGCTGTTGCTGCTGGTACAATCAAAGTTTCTGCCGATATGCTTGCGTCAATCATTACAACAGGCAAAGTTAGCAAGGCATTTGAATCACCAATGGGTGGTGACGTTATGGGTGGAGTTAAAGGTGTCATTGACTCAGTTAAAGACACTGGCAAAAAGGCAAGAGATGCTATTAGTGGAAAAACTCTTCTCGAAGCAAAAGATGCCGCAGTTGCAGGTGCTAAAAACATGATTCCTGGTTCTGCAATAATACAGAAAGGTGTTGATATAAAGAACAAGGTTCAAACCGCAGCAAAGGCGAAAGCACTTGAAAAAGGTTTAGAGGCATATGGAGTTCCTCCTGAGGTTGCGAAAAAAGCTGCTCAAATGTACAAAAAGAATGAAAATGATCAACGTGAAGCAAAGAAGAGAAGACAAAGAGAAAATGTTAAAAACTTTGCTGAAAAACACAATTTAAAAGAACTTGTTAGCGACGATTCAAAAAGCAAAAAGAGTAAAAAAGAAAAGAAAAACAAAAAACCTAAGAAGAAAAAACAAAAGAAAGATAAGAAAAAATAAAATATAAACATCACACAGGAGAAAAATAGATGGTAGTAAATATGATAAATAATATGCCACAAGCGTTTATGAACTTTGTTTCATCTATTTTTCCTGTGGGTGCTAATGCTTCAAACTATGTTGGAGCCGCAAGTGTTGCAACAGGTTTTAGCAAATTTATAAATATCTTAGCGGAAATTTTCTATTTTGTATGTAAATGGATGCTTTATGTAGTAGATGTTCTGTTTTCATACATACAACAACTTGCAGGTCTTGACATGAAATATGATTCTCTTGAAAGTCTTGTTTCAGAAGATTCAGACATGGTGTTTAATTTATTGTTATCTAATAAATCAAATTTGGTAATAATAATAAAAAATCTGCTCGCACTTGCAGTTGTTTTGATTATATTATTCTCAATTATTGCTGTTATAAAAGGACAGTTTGAAGCTGTTCACAGTGGAAAAGCAACATCTGTTTCATCAGTTTTGAAAAACACTTTAAAATCATTTGCTTTATTATTAGTTACACCAATGATTGCAATTGTTGGTATAATTGCTTCAAATTTAATATTGCAGTCACTTTATGCTGCGACAAATACTTCTGGTGCATTTTCACTTAGCACGCAGATATTCTATGCATCGTCCACAACGGCGAATTGTTATCGAAATTATGCTGATAATGGAAAAAGAATACCAATTGTGTTTAATACGACAGTTGAAGATGAAATAAAAAAGTATTATGATTCTAATGGTTTAACGCAAGAGTATATAGATTATATAAAAAATGCGAACAACTATATTTATTATTCATCACATTTAATGTTTGAAACAGGAAACTTTGTTACTTATGATTCACTTGATACATTAAGTGGAATGAATCCAGATGCTTCACAGGCTCAAACAGCTTATTATGTTGCTTATGACATTGATGGCACTTCATCTTCTAAGTATAAAAGAATCGAAAACTATGCTGTTGAATATTATGTTATGGCAGATGTAATTGAATTTTGTATCAATTCATCTAGACCAGCATATTTTAAAACAATAGAAGAAGTTTTAGAAAGTATCGCTGATTATGCAAAATATAATCCTGATGCAGGAACAGAGTTGTTTTATCAAGTAACTCAAATGTTTAATATCCAATTTTTGGACGATAATGAAATTGCAATTCCAGCGGTAGGAAAATATAAGTCTATGCTAGATGTATTCAATAGTAGAGACTGGAATATAATTAGATTTAGTTCAATTTATCTTGCACCTGATAATGCAGGTGATCCAGTGGTTAGAATGCAAATTCAATATAATCACTTAAAAGGTCAAACTGATGAACTTAGTGGTGCAAAATATATTATGGCCGTTGAAAAATCAATGGGTAATTTCCAGTATTTTTATCCTTTAACAAATGGTGAAGCTGGAACAAGTAGCATGAATTTTGATTCAAGCAATCTTTATAGTGGTATGATTTCTGCAAAGGGTGTTTTTGATGAATCTGTTTACCCAACAGCAATCAGACAAGATGCATATTCCAATATTGAGTTTTATAGAGAAAAAATTCAGGCTTCATTAATTGGTGATACTAGTGGATTGTTATCTTTTGATTTTAAACAAGAAGATAGTGATGAAGGTGCTTCAAGCATTGTTTCAATTATTAAATCAATAATAGACCCATCGTCAATGGTACCTAACTTCCAGTTTGACTCATCTGCTGTTCAACTTGATTATGCAAAAGAAGTAAAAACAGTTACTACATTAACTGGTGGAAGATTACATATTGGATATTTATTTTCAGATGTATTGACTTCTGCTGTAAATAAATCATTATATACAATGGAATTAGGGCATTTGTATAATCCATATAGCTTGAATTTCCTAATTTTAGTTGTAGGTACAATATTAATTTTAAAGACATGTCTATTTTCAATATTCTCTTTGGTTCAAAGAGCGTATGATTTATTCTTGGTAATTTTAGTTTATCCGACGGCCTGTGCAACAATACCATTAGATAATGGTGGTTACAATTCTTGGGTGAAAACGTATTTTTCTAAATTATTCTCAACTTATGGCTTAATTCTGGGATTAAATTTCGTTTTGATGTTATTCCCAGTTATTCAAAATATAAGTTTCTTCTCACCGCAAGATATTGCAACAAATAAATCAATAAGAAGACTTGGTTCCATTTTGTTTGGATTTTTAACTGTGAATCAGGTTACTAATATGCTTAACTTAGTTGTATGTATATTATTTGAACTTGTTGCATTCACACTCATAAAAACTATTCCAGAAACAATTTCAAAGATAGTTGGTGCAAATGATGTGAATCAAACAAATGTACTTCAAGATATTGTTAAGACTGCAAAAACAACTATGAAAGTAATGAGAACAATCATTCCAACAAATCTCGTAAGATTACCTTTAAAATTTGCAACAAATAAAAAGTTTAGAAATGAAGCAATTGCTAAGGTGACGGGTAAGGTTGGTTCTTTGAAAGATTTGATTCCTGGAAGTGCATTATATACAGCTGTATTAGACAAAAAGAATCTTAATAACAAAAAGAGAGAACAGAAAGAAAAATATAATGACTTAAAAGAATCATTAGATAGTGGTTCTGCATCAAAGGAAGAAGTTGAAGAAAAATTAAAGGCTTTTCAATCTGCACAACAAAGTTATACAAATGCGATGAATGATCCAACTGCAGATAGGAAAGCAGAACATCAAAAGAAAAAGAAAGAAGACGAAACTGGTTTAAGTTCTAGAGAAGATGATGATCTTGATGAGAACAAAATTGATGAGTCAGCAAAAACAACAAGACAAATCAAAAAAGATCAGAAGAAGTCAAAAAAGATTTTGAAAAAACTCAAAAAGAAAGAAAAGAAAGAAGGTTTAACAGAAGAAGAAAAGAAATCTCAGCAAACTTACACCAAGTTAAAAGAAGCCGCAGATGAAGAAAGAGAAAATAGAAAAGGCGAAAAGAAAGGTGTTAAGAGTGCGAAGAAAGATGTTAAAAAGTTAAATAGAAAACTTAATCGTGGAGATTATCTTACTGATGAAGAAGAACAAAAGCTTCATGCAAGTGAGAAAGTTCTTGAAAATCAAGGTGCTCAAAAAGTTGAAAGAAAGGAAAAAATAAAAGAGCAAAAATTAAGACTTAAAGAACAAAGAAAAGATAAAAAACAAAAATTGGAAGAAGAACAAGATAAACAAGACGATTATAAACTTTTTAGACACACTGGAAACAAAAAGGCTCAAAGACTAAGGCTTGAAGAAATAGATAGAGATCGTTCAAGATTAAGCAAAAGATTGCAAAAAATGGGATTTAGCCAAGATATTTCACATATGAGTGGCGAAGAAATTGAAAAACTTTTAGATAATCCAGAAGCAAATGGTCTTAATTCTGAACAAGTTAAGTTAATAAATGAATATCAAAAAATTGATAAACATAAAAATGAATTAATAAATATAAACGCATTAGAATATGAAAATAAAGCAAAAAGAAAGCAAGAAGTTAAAAATGCTAAAAATGATAAGATTGCGGGTTATCGTGGTATTAATTTCATTAAACATATACAGAAACATAATTTAAACAAAAAAGCTGTAAAAGCAGAAAAACAACAAGAACAACTTGCTATCTTAGATGAAAAAATTGATCAAATGCAACAATCTGGAACTAATACATATACTGGATTTAATCCTGCTAAAAACATTGCTAGTATGATTCAGTACAAAAAGTATAAGAGTTTACAAAGAAAGCGTTCAAAACTTAGTACAAATATAAATACTTCACAAAATTGGATTAGCCATAACAATTCTGAGTATAGAAAAGAATATAAGGCGGGTGCAAAAGATAGATCAAACGAAAACAAGTGGAGAAAACAGGCAATTAAATATTTGGAAGATAATGGAATAGAAGTTAATTCTGCAAATATTGAAAGGGCAATGCAATCAAAAAGGGCATTTGAAAATAAAAAAAATCAAGATAACCAAGACAAGAAATAGAAACGAGATTTGATAAATAAAACAAATTTTAATGCAAATAAAGACAGGGTTTTAACCTTGTCTTTTATTTTTGTATGTGATAAAATAAAATTGTTAATAGGCTTTTGTTTTAGGAGCGTTTATGATTTTAGGTTTAATATGTGCAATTTTGACTATTGGTGTTGATCAACTTACAAAATTTTTAGCTTATGGAAAAGCAACAAAGTCAATTTTAGGTAATTTATTATGGTTTGACAGTACACTTAATACTGGTATTGGTTTTAGTATGTTTGAGGGTATGAGTTATATTTTTATTTTCACTTCTCTTATTGCATCTGGAATTTTCATTTGGCTTATTATTTCTAAAAAATATTTTAATTCTAAACTTGAAAAAATATGCTTAGGAGTAATTTTGGGTGGAACATTCTCAAATGCATTAGACAGAATAATTTTTGGTGGTGTAAGGGATTTTATTTCTTTAAGATTTATTAATTTTCCAATTTTTAATATTGCTGATGTAGCGATTGTTGTTGGAGCAATAATATTGTGTATGTATCTATTTATTACAAACATTCTTAAAAATAAGAAAAAAGAGAAAAAGGAACAGTAATGTTAGAATTAAACTTAGAGTTGGTTGTTGAAGATATTTCTGAAAAAATAAGGTTGGATATATTTTTGTCAAATGAAACTGGTTGGACAAGGTCACAGGTTAAATATCAAATAGATAATGAAAGAGTACTTGTTAATGGAATTTGTAGGAAAGCAGGGTTTTTAATAAAAAATGGTGATGTGATAAAAATTTCATTCACAAAAGAAATTTTAGAAATCAATGCAGAAGCCGAAGATATAAAACTTGATATAATATATGAAGATGAAGATTTTGCGATTATAAACAAACCTCAGGGAATGGTTGTTCATCCTGCACCTGGTTCATATAATCATACACTTGTTAATGCACTTTTATATTATTTTGACAAACTCAGTAAGAATGGTGATAGTATAAGACCAGGGATTGTTCATCGTATTGACAAAGATACATCAGGATTGTTAGTTGTTGCAAAGAATGATAAGTCACATGAAAGTTTAGCAAAACAGATTGCAGAACATTCATGTTTTAGGCATTATCTTGCACTTGTTGAGGGTAATATAAAAGAAGATAATGGCCGTATAGAAACATATATTTCACGAAGCAAACAAGATAGAAAAATGATGGCAGTTTCAGATGACGGAAAGATTGCTATAACAAATTTCTTTGTTAAAGAGAGATTTGGTGATTATTCATTAGTTGAATTTGTCCTTGAAACAGGTAGAACACATCAAATTAGGGTTCATTCAAAGTATATCGGGCATCCTATTGTCGGAGATAAAACTTATGGAATTAAAAATCAAAAGTTTAATTTAAATGGTCAACTTTTACATGCTTACAAACTAGAACTTACACATCCAACAACTAGCAAACGCATGACATTTGAGTGCGAACTGCCAGAATATTTCAAAAAGATACTTGTTAAACTTAAAAATTCCAACAACAACTAATTGACATAATTTTTTGTGTAACATATAATTAATTTAGTATTTATTAATGGGGGAAATTATAATGGCAACTAAAAAAAATAGTAGTAGTTCAAGTTCTTCATCAAGCACAACAACATCTGCTCCAAAAAGAAGTGGATTTAGTTACGTTATGAGCATTTTGTCATACGTTGCAGTTTGCGTTGGTGGTGTGGCATTGTTTGTTGCTTTCATTTTAGGAAAGTGTGGAATGAGTGCATCATTTCTAGGTGTTTTGCAAGCAATCGCAAATGCAATTGGTTGGGCAGTTTTGTGTGTAATGTCATTCAACTACATCAGAAGAAGAAGGAAAATTTGGATGTGGGTTGTTTGGGTTATTGCAGTTGTAATGATTGTAATAGGTATTATTTTTGCAATTTAAATCTAAATTTGTGAGTTAATATGAATAAGAAAGAGTTATTTAAAATATTTGATTTAGCGAGTTTTATTTCGCTTATTATTGCGACAATTTCGGTTATTATATTTGAAATTATTGGTACATATTTTTATATAAAATTTGCACTTATAATGTATACAGCAGCACTTTTAACACTTAGTGTGCTTTTTGCAATGAAACTTTATTTTTCAACAAAAAAAGATGAAAATAAAGATGAAATGTTTGTTTTAGACAAAAAACAACTTGGTTTATTAATTGCAAAACTAGTAATAAGTGTAATTGTATTCATATTTACATTGGTTGTTTTAATAATATTTTAAAAGACTAGCAATAGTCTTTTTTTATCGGTGCTAATCAAAACCATATTGTTTATCTTGACAAATATAATACATTAAATTAAAATAGTTATGTTAGAAAATTTTAAGGAGAAATGTAATGACATATAAAATTGGCGAAAAGAAAGATGGTGTGCTTACCGTTGAATTTAAACTTAATAAAGAAGAATGGGAAGCAGAAATTGAAAAAGCCTATCAAAAAAATAAAGGAAAATATAAACTTGATGGATTTAGACAAGGAAAAATCCCAAGAAAGGTATTAGAAAAAACTTATGGGGAATATTTATTTTATGAAGATGCTTTAAACACAGTTTGTGATAGAAGTTTCTTTGAATTCCTTGATAAGGAACAAGATATTCAAGCAGTTGACTATCCAAATATTTCTGTTAAAAATATGAGTGCAGAAGGTGTTGAATGGGTTGCAACAATCACTTGCATGCCAGAAGTTGAACTTGGCGAATATACAGGGCTTTCTGTTGAAAAATCAAAAGTTTCTGTATCTGAAAAAGAAGTTGATGCAAAAATTAAAGAACTTCAAGAAAAGCAAGCAAGATATGTAGATGTTACTGATAGACCTGCAAAAATGGGTGATCTCGTAAATATTGATTTTGTTGGTTCAATGAATGGTGTTGCTTTTGAAGGTGGAAGTGCTAAGGACTTTGAACTTGAACTTGGTTCTCATCAATTCATTGCTGGATTTGAAGAACAAGTTGTTGGAATGAGCATTAACGAGAGCAAAGATGTAAATGTAACATTCCCAAAAGAATATCATGCAAAAGAACTTGCTGATAAACCAGCAGTTTTTGCTGTTAAACTTCTTGCAATTCGTGAAAAACAAATGCCAGAAATTGATGATAAGTTTGCAGCAGATGTAAGTGAATTTAGTACACTTGCTGAACTTAAAAAAGATACAAAAGAAAAAATTAAGAAAGAAAAAGAAGATGCTTCTGAAAGAGAACTTGATAATAAACTTGTTGAAGCAGTAGTTGCTAAGGCAAATGTGAATATTCCTGAATGTATGGTTAATAATCAAATTAATCGTGCAATCGAAGATACAAGTGCATCATTAAAGGCACAAGGTATGAGTTATGAAATGTATCTTGCTTATATTGGCATGACAGATGCTCAACTTAGAGAATCAAGAAAAGCAGACACAGAAAAACAAATAAAAACAAGTCTTGTTCTTTCTGAAATAATAAAAAAAGAAAATATTTCTGCTTCTGATGAAGAAGTTGAAGCAAAGGTTGCTGAACTTGCAGAAAAAATGAAAAAGAAACCAGCAGAACTTAAAAAGACAATGACTCCTTCTCAAAGAGATGTGATTATCAATAACATTGTTTCTGATAAAGTGATTAATTTGCTTAAAGAGAAGAATAATATTAAGTAGAATTTCTAGGAGAATTTTATGTTAGAAAAAGATATGCTTATACCAATGGTTGTTGAGCAAACAAACAGAGGAGAAAGGTCATATGACATATATTCAAGATTGCTTGAAGATAGAATAGTGTTCTTAAATGGTGAAATTGATGACCAGAGTGCAAATTTAGTTATTGCACAGCTAATTTATCTTGAAGGCAAAGACCCAGACAAAGATATTATGATGTATATCAATAGTCCAGGTGGAAGTGTTGTTGCAGGCATGGCGATTTATGATACAATGAATTACATTAAATGTGATGTTTGTACTATTTGTGTTGGACTCGCAGCTAGCATGGCTGCCATACTTCTTTCAAGTGGTTCAAAAGGAAAGAGATTTGCACTTCCAAATTCAGAGGTAATGATTCATCAGCCTCTCGGTGGTTTTCAAGGACAGGCTAGTGATATTAAAATACATGCAGAGCATATGATGAGAACACGAAAACTTATCAATAAAATTTTGGCAGAAAACACAGGCACAAGCATTGATACCATTGAAAAGGATACTGATAGAGACAATTTCATGTCAGCGGAAGAAGCTAAGAAATATGGTTTAATTGATAAAATTTATGCAAAAAGATAATGCCATTGTCAAGATATACAAAAGATAGTCTATTTTTTGCATATCTTGATTTTATTTAAGGAGATTTTATGGAAGATAATCAAATACCAAATCAGCCAAAGAATAATAATTGTTCATTTTGTGGAAGACCTCGTGGTGCATTTAAAGAAATTGTTGAAAATCCAACTGGAACAGTTGGTATTTGTAATGATTGTATTAGAATATGTAAACAAATTCTTGATGCAGAGGAAAAGAAAAGACAAAAAGAACAACTGTTATTTTTGCCAAATCCAGAAAAAATTAAAAAAGAACTTGATGAATATATAATTGGTCAAGATAAAGCAAAAGAGGTTTTATCTGTTGCAGTATACAATCACTATAAAAGAATAAACTACATCATATCTAAAAGACAGAAACAGGAAGAAAGTGGAGATTCAAAAACAAAAGTATTTGACGATGTTGACCTTGAAAAAAGTAACATTTTGATGCTTGGTCCAACAGGTTGTGGAAAAACACTTATTGCAAAAACTCTTGCAAAAATTTTAGATGTTCCATTTGCATCTGCTGATGCAACAACTCTCACTGAGGCAGGTTATGTGGGTGATGACGTTGAAAATATTTTGCTTAAACTTATTCAAGCAGCAGACTACAATATCAAGAAAGCAGAAAAAGGTATTATTTATATTGACGAAATTGATAAAATTGCAAAGAAAGGCGAAAACATGTCAATAACACGTGATGTTTCAGGTGAAGGTGTACAACAAGCACTTCTTAAAATTTTGGAAAGTACTGTTGCTAGTGTGCCTCCACAAGGCGGAAGAAAACATCCAAATCAAGAATGTTTGCAAATTGATACAACAAATATTCTATTCATCTTGGGTGGTGCATTTGTAGGTATTGAAGATATAATCAAAAAGAGAACAGAAAACACAACACTTGGATTTGGTGGAAATGTAAAAACAAAAGCACAACTTAAAAATGATGAACTTCTTACAAAAGTTGAACCACATGATCTTATTAAATTTGGCTTGATACCAGAATTTATTGGTCGTGTTCCAATCACTGTTACATTAAATGAACTTGATGAGAAAGCACTTAAAAAGATTTTAACAGAACCAAAGAATGCTTTAATTAAACAGTATAAAAAATTATTTGACATGGATGGCATTAAACTTGAATTTACAAATGATGCAATATCAGTTTTTGCAAAGAAGGCTATTGCACTTAACACTGGTGCAAGGGGACTTAGGACTATTGTTGAATCAGCAATGCTTCCAGTGATGTATACTGCTCCTAGCAATTCAAAAATCAAAAAGATTGTCATGGATGTTTCTGAAAAATCTGCCACAGAGATTGAACCAACTATAATTGAAAAAGTTGATAGTAGTGAAGAGGCATCAGCATAAAAACAACAAAACTTATTAATTTAATTTAAAATATCATACAATTAGCATAAAATTTTGCTAAAAAAGTATGATATTTTTTTTGAGTTATTGCTTTTTTTATTTTTTGGTGATAATATAATATTTAGTATTAATATGTGTTGTTGTAATTGAAAATTAATTATAAAAACGCAGTTCAGTAATAATTTTTGTTAAAATCGAGGTGTATTTTAGTATGAAAATAATAAAAAGTGCAGTTTTTTTGAAATCTGAACAAGATTTTAAAGGATTTAAAGGATTTGATAAACCTGAAATTTTACTTCTTGGAAGAAGCAATGTTGGAAAATCTAGTTTGATAAATATGCTTACTAATAATTCAAAACTTGCAAAGGTTTCATCTACACAAGGAAAGACAAGACTCGTTAACTTTTTTATGTGTAATGATGAATTTATTCTTGTTGATCTTCCAGGATATGGATATGCTGAAACTAGCAAAGTTGAGCAACAAAAATGGGGAAAGATGATAGATGAATATTTGAAAAAATCTAAGAATTTAAAATCTGCGATTTTACTTGTTGATGTTCGTCATGTTCCAACAGCACAAGATATTCAAATGTTTGAATACTTAACTTATCACAATATTCCAGCCACAATTGTTGCAACAAAATATGATAAAATCAAAAAATCTGAACGTATTAAAAAGTTAACAGTTATTGCTGAAAAACTTAAAATAGGAATTGAAAATATTTATTTAATTAGTTCTGAAACCGCTTATGGTAAATCTAATTTGATTAATAGAATTTATCAATTTGTTGATGGGGTATAGAATGAAAATTTTTGCGATAAGCGATTTACATCTCAGTTTCAATTGTGATAAACCAATGGATATTTTTGGTGGCAATTGGGAAAATTATACTGATAAGATAAGGAATAATTGGATTGAAACTGTTGATGATGAAGATATAGTTTTGATTGCAGGAGATATTAGTTGGGCAATGAAACTTGATGAAGCAACTAGTGACCTTGAATGGGTTGATAAACTTCCTGGAAAAAAAATTATAATCAAAGGTAATCATGAATATTGGTGGAAATCTATATCTGCTGTGAGAAGTGTTCTTCCAAATTCAATTTCGGCAATTCAAAATGACTGCATCAAGGTTGGTAGTTATATTATTTGTGGAACTCGTGGTTGGACAGTTCCTGAAACGAATAAACCACTTTCTGATGAAGATAATAAAATATATAAAAGAGAAGTTGAAAGACTAAAACTAACTCTTGCATCAATGCAAAGTATTAGAGATGGTGATGATAAAGTAATTGTTATGATTCATTATCCACCATACACATTTGATAAACAAGAAACAGAATTTACAAAACTTTTTGAAGAATTTAATGTTGATAAAGTTGTTTTTGGACATTTGCATGGTAGAGTTAAATGTGATAAATTTGTAAATTTAAATGGTATTGATTATTATTTTACTTCTTGTGACCATATAGATATGAAGCCAGTTTTGTTATATGAAGATTAAACACCTTTATTAAGGTGTTTTTTTGTAATCAAAATTTATATTATGCATATATTAAATTATACAATTAACTTTATTGCTTTACTTTAATAACCAATGAAAATGACAGATAAAAATGTTGTTTTTATTGGTTATTTTTCATAAAAATTTAATTTTTGTTTAAATTAGACAAATTTTAACCACCTTTGTAAAACCTTATTTTATCGCTATTTATAGAGTTATTAACAAAATTGTTAATAACTTTGTTAAAAAAGTGGTCAAAAGTGGTTATTTTCTATTGCAATTTTTTTGAAAATAAATATAATGTATTTATAGACTTTAAAAGGAGGGGTATACCATGTTTATTGGAACTTATAGACATTCTATTGATGAAAAAAATCGTATGCGTGTGCCTCCAAAATTTAAAGTTAGCCTTGGTTCAACTTTTATAATAACAAAAGGCACTGGTAAAAACTTATACGCATTTTCAAAAGAACAATTTGATGTGCTATATAACAAACTTACAAATTTGCCGCTTTTCGATGAAGAAGCACAAAAACCAATTAGAAAATTTTTATCATCTGCATTTGAAGCAGAAGAAGATGGACAGGGAAGAATACTTCTTCCAAAAGAACTTTTGTCTTATGCTGGAATTAACAAAAATCTTGTTTCTGTTGGTGTTGGTTCACGTATTGAAATTTGGGCAGAAGAAGTTTGGGAAAATAACTCAAATGAAGAAGTTGATTTCAATATTTTAGGAAAACTTGGGGTTTAATTGTGGCAGAATTTAAACATATTCCAGTTCTTAAAAATGAAACAATCAATCTTTTAAATGTTAAAGAAGATGGCATTTATGTTGATGGCACGATTGGTGGTGCTGGTCACTCAAAAGAAATTGAAAATAAAGCAAGAATAAAAATGCTTATTGGAATTGACCAAGATGAAGAGGCACTTGCCAAGGCGAAAGATACATTAAAAGAATATAACAATGTTACTTTGATTCATGATAATTTCAAAAACATTAATAAGGTTTTAAATGAACTTGGTGTTAGTGAAGTTGATGGAATTTTAGTTGATATAGGTGTTAGTTCATATCAAATTGACACCGCTGAGAGAGGTTTTTCTTTTAGATTAGAAAGTAAGCTTGATATGCGAATGGATAAATCAAAATCCTTTTCGGCATATAATCTTGTTAATGAATATTCTGAAAGTGAAATTGCTCGAATAATAAAAGATTATGGCGAGGATAAATTTGCAAAAAGTATTGCAAGACATATTGTTAAAGCGAGAGAAAAAAATTTAATAGAAACTACAAAGCAGTTAGAAGAAATTATTCTATCGGCTGTTCCTAGATATAAAGGGCAAGATGGCAGAAGCAATGTTCAAAGAACATTTCAAGCAATTAGAATTGAAGTGAATGGAGAACTCGATGCACTATCTGAATTTCTTGATAAAGCAGTAAGTTTTTTAAAACCTAATGGAAGACTTGCAGTAATCACATTTCATTCTCTTGAAGATAGAATTGTGAAACAAAAATTTAGAGAACTTGCCACAGGTTGCATTTGTCCACCAGATTTCCCAATTTGCGTTTGCGGGCATAAGGCAATAGTTAAAATAGTTACAAAACATCCTGTTGAAGCATCTGACGAAGAAATAAATTTAAATTCAAGGTCGGCATGTGCAAAACTTAGGGTGATAGAAAAAATCTAAAATTCACAAAGGAGGGGTTAAATTATGTATGATAATGATATGTATAATATATTAAATTCATCAAGTTCAACCTCAACGGAAACGGAAGAACAAGTAGGATTTAATCAGAGTTCAACTGGCTATCAAACAAGTCAGGATTATTCTTATGGTGTTCAAGAAGAAACACCATATAGAGATGACTATTCAGTAACTCCAAACTATGAAGAACAACAATCTTATCAAACAAACACGACAAATGTTGTTGAAGAAAGCACAGAACAAGATGTTAGATTTATGTCTGCACCTGTTATAAAAAAACAGGAACAAGAAGCAGTTGTTTTAACAAAAACCGTTCAAAAAATTCAATTTTCTGCAAGAATGAAACTTGTAGCGTCAATGTTTGCTGTCATAATGGTTTCTCTTATTTTTGCAATTGTTTGGAACTTTGTAAGTGCAAATAAAATAAATGCAACTATTGCTGAAAAACAAATTATAGCACAAGAATTAGAGTTAAGCATAAAGAACTTAACTGACGAATATAATTTTGTTAGTGGTGAAGAACAAATCGCTGATAGGGCAGAACAAGCTGGATTTGTTCAATCTGATGACACCAACACAGTTCATGTAGAACTTGGTGAGATGTTTGAAGAACAAGTTGTTAAAGATTTGCCATCAAATTGGTTTAATGATATTTGCAATTTTTTCAGTAATTTATTTAGTTAAATAAACATCTCAAACTATTACTAATGATAATTTATTAGTAGTTTGAGGTGGAATTATGGCAATTAAATATAGTTCATATTCAATGTTTAAAAGGTTACTAGCACTGGTTGTGCTAGTAACCTTTTTAGCGTCAGGAATTTTAATTAGATTATTTTATTTACAAGTTACAGGAAATTATAAATTTGTTTCAAAAGGATTAACAGAGTGGCTCAGAGATTTGCCACTCACGGCTCTTCGTGGAAAAATAACAGACAGAAATGGAGTTGTTTTAGCAAGCAGTTACACTACTTATGATGTTTATGTTAGACCTGCTGATGTAAAAGATAGTGAAGGTGTTGCAGAACTTCTTTCAAGTGCTCTTGGAATTGATTATGAAACATGTTATCAAAAAGTTACGAAAAAAGGATATAGCGAAGTTAAAATTGAAAGTGATATAGAAAAACCAATAGTTCAAAATATTTTAAAGAACTTTAAAGATGGAATATTCTTCACAACCAACACGGAAAGAAACTATGCTTATGACAATATGCTTAGTCAAATTTTAGGATTTGTTGGAAGTGATAACAGTGGACAAACGGGATTAGAGGCATATTATAATACATTTTTAAAGGGTGTTGATGGTGTAAGTTTGGTGGAGTCTGACCTTAAAGGAACAACTCTCAGCGATTCAGTTGGATACTATGAAGATGCAATTAATGGTTTAAATTTAAAATTAACAATAGATTTCAGATTGCAGTATGCAGTTGAAGAAATAATTGCAAATGCAATGAATACAACAGGTGCAAAGTCAATTTCATGTATGGTCACAAATCCAAAAACAGGTGAAATTTTATCAGTCTGCACTTTGCCTTCGTATGACCTTAATAATATTCCGAGAGATGATATGGAACAGTTAAATACTTTATCAAGAGCCACAACTATTGTTGATACATTTGAGCCTGGTTCAACTTTTAAGGCAATTGTTTCAGCTATTGCTTTGGAAGAAGGATTAACTCATCAGCATGACTATTTTTATTGCAGTGGTTTTAGAATTGTTAATGGTGTTAAAATAAATTGTTCAAGGCGTTCAGGTCACGGAAGTCAAACCTTAGAGCAAGGATTGATGAACAGTTGCAACTGTGTTTTCATGGACTTGATAAAAAGGATAGGACTTACTAAATTTTATGATTACCTTGAAAGATTTGGAATTTCAACAAAACTAGGCATTGATTATCCAGGTGAAGTTTCGGCAGTGTTGATGCCACAATCTTTGGTTACCGATGCAGATTTGGCAAGAATGGGATTTGGACAAACAATAGCACTTTCTTCACTTGAAATGATGGTTGCTGTTGGAGCAGTTATAAATGGTGGTCATGTTTACCAACCACATTTCGTAAGCGATATTTCAACTGAAACAAACAAAGTTGTTTACACCAGAAGTAAAACTGAAATTGATAGGGTAATAAGCGATAAAACCAGTGAAGCGATGAGAAATATGCTTTTTAAGGTTGTTGATCAAGGTGGTGGAAAATATGCGAAGGTTGAGGGATATCCAATCATAGGCGGAAAAACTGGAACTGCACAAAAATATGAAAATGGTGGAATCGCACAAGGCAAATATATTGCTTCATTTATAGGTTTTGCACCTTATTATGATCCAGACTATTTAGTTTATGTAGTGGTTGATGAACCACAAGGAGCCTATTATGGTGGAGTTGTAGCAGCACCAATTGCTCAAAGTATATTTGATAAAATTATAAAGATGAATGAGTATAAGCCTGATGATGAAAAAGAAGAATTGAAATCATTTGAACTACCAACTTTTATCGGAATGACAATTTCCGAAGCAAGCAGTCTTGCGGCTTCTCTTGGTTTGCAATATTTGATTCAAGGCGATGGTGATTATGTAACAAATCAAATTTCTGCACCAGGCACAGTTGCGTATGAAAATGATATTGTGTTATTAATTTTCGATTGAGGTGAACTATGAAACTTTATTACTTATTAAAAAATATAAATTGTAGAGTTGTTGGCAATACAATTTTAGATATAAAAGGACTTTATCATAAAGACACAGAAGTAAAAGAAGGCGGAATGTTTTTCAGTTTAAGAGGAACAAGAGTTGATGGAAGTTCATATGTTTTAAGTGCTGTTAAAAACGGAGCAGTTGCCGTTGTCACAGAACAAGAAATTCAAAATCTTTCAGGAGTAACACAAATTATCGTTCGTGATGCAAGAGAAACAATGAGCCTAATTGCCTGCAAATTTTTTGGAAATCCTGCTAATAAATTAAAAATTATTGGAGTTACAGGAACAAATGGAAAAACCACTGTAACAAGTATAATTTCACATATTATAAACTTTTCAGGCAAAAAATGTGCATTAATTGGTACTAATGGTGTGGTTATAAATGGAGTAAAATATGACACTGGAATGACAACACCAGACCCGATTGAACTGCAACAATATTTTGCTCAAATGGTTAAACTTAAACAAGAATATGTTTGTATGGAAGTTTCCGCTCATGCAATAGAATTTCATAAAATTGATGGATTTACTTTTGAGGCTGTTGTCTTTACAAATTTAACAGAAGACCATTTAGATTATTTCAAAAATATGAAACGATATTTTGAAACAAAATGTAAATTATTTTCAAAAAAATATACAAATTTTGCAGTAATTAATCTTGATGATTCATATGGAATTGAAATTGCAAAACGCATAAATATAAACTATAAAGCGTATTCTATTATTAATAAAGCAGACTATTTTGCTAACAATATCCAACTTGTTGGTGCAGGACAAAAATTTATAGTTAACAGAAACTTTGAAGTAAGTTTAAATTTTGCAGGAAATTTCAATGTTAGCAATGCACTTTCAGCAATAGCAGTTTTAGAATATATAGGTCTTGATGAAAAAACAATTTTAGATGGTTTTGCAAGTATGAAACCAGTAGAAGGCAGATTCAACACATGTCTTGTGAATGAAAAATTAGTCATAGTTGATTATGCACACACACCAGATGGACTTAAAAATATACTATTAACTGCTAAGGATATTGCTGGTAAAAATAGACTTATATCAGTGTTTGGTTGTGGTGGAAACCGTGATGTTTTAAAAAGACCTTTGATGGGTGAAATTTCAACAAGCATTGCAGATTTCACAATAATAACATCTGATAATCCAAGATTTGAAAAACGTGAAGATATAGCGAAAGATATTTTGAAAGGTATAAAAAGCAATAATTATACAATTGAACTTGATAGAACAAAAGCAATAAAAAAAGCAGTTGAAATAGCAAAAAAGGGTGATGTTATTGTGATTGCTGGAAAAGGTTCAGAACCATACATTGATGAAAATGGTGTAAAAATGCCATATAGTGATATGGCAGAAATTGAAAAGTTAAGGAGATAAAAATGAAGTTTGCAAGTCTAATAATTGAATGTTTAGTTTGGGGATTTTTTGTGACATTAGTCATATCACCATTTGTGATTTCTCTTATTAGGCGTGAAAAAGTAAAACAAGTAATTTTAACTTATGTTGAAGAACATAAACTCAAATCAGGCACTCCAACAATGGGTGGTATAATATTTTTAATATCAATTAGTATTGTAGCACTCATTTGTACAAAAGGTTCAAACACTCTTGCAATAGCAACAATAATAATTTTTCTTGCATATGGACTTGTTGGTTTTTTAGATGACTTTATTAAGTTCAAATTTAAAAGAAATCTTGGACTTAGAGCGTATCAAAAAATTATATTTCAATTCGCAATTTCAATTGCAATAGGATTTTTTGCATATTATTCAGAATTTGTGAGTGGAATTTGCGTTATTCCATTCACAAAATATACAGTTGATTTAGGGTATGGAATAATTCCACTTGTAGCAATAATTTATCTTGCGACAACAAATTCTGTAAATTTGACAGATGGTTTAGACGGACTTGCTGGTTCAACAACACTTTCATATATGATTTCATTTGGTGGACTAATGCTTGTTTTACTTAACACTGTATTTTTAGGTTCAAATGAAATGCAACTTCAAGAATATAAAAGTTTAGTATTGGTTGCAAGTGTGGTTTGTGGTGCAATGCTAAGTTTCCTTGCTTTTAACTGTTTTCCTGCAAAAATATTCATGGGTGACACAGGTTCACTTGCATTAGGTAGTTTGGTTGCGAGTGTTGCAGTTTTTTCAAGAATGAGTTTATATATCCCAATTTTAGGATTAATGTTTGTGCTTAGTTCGGTGTCAGTTATTCTTCAAGTTTCATATTATAAACTAACAAAAAAGAGAATATTTTTAATGGCACCATTGCATCATCATTTTGAAAAGAAAGGTGTTCATGAAGTGCGAATTACAATGTGTTACGCTTTGGTGACACTGCTTATTGGGGCAATTACGATAATTATCAATATTCTCTGATAGGAGAGATATGAAAGCATTAATTATTGGTAGTGGACTCAGTGGTCAAAGTGCATATGATTATTTGATTAAAAATGGTTTTGAAGTAGAATATGCTAAAAGTGAAGATATAAACTCAGGAGAAAATTTAAAAAATATGGAATATCAAGACAGACTTTTTTCTGGTCTGTCTTTTATTGTGACAAGTCCAGGAATAAGCCTTGATTTGCCAATCATAAAACTTGCAATGAAAAAGAAAATAAAAATTATTGGCGAATTTGAACTTGGTACATATAAAATAAAATCAAACATTATTTCAGTAACTGGAACAAATGGAAAAACAACGACGGTTTCACTTATAAATTTTATTTTGAAAGATTATAATCAAAATATATTTTTAGGTGGAAACATTGGAGTTCCTGTTACAAGTTTTTGTGATAAAGTGAAAAAAAATGATGTTGTTATTTTGGAATGTTCAAGTTATCAACTTGAAACAACTAAGAAATTTCATTCTCACATTTCTGCAATTTTAAATATCACGCCAGATCATTTAAATAGGCATAAAACAATGGAAAATTATGTAAAGTGTAAGCAAAAGATAACTAAAAACCAAACAGATAAAGACTTTTTGCTTATAAATGCAGATGATGATTTTTTAATGCAAAATATTCCAAAAACCAAAGCAAAAATATATTATTTTAGTACAAAAAATAAAGTACAAGGTTGTTATATAAAAAGGGGAAGCATATATTTTAATGATAATCTTTCTGAAAAAAGATTAGTCTCTCTTAGTGGAATAAAACTTCTTGGTGAACACAATAAATCAAACATTTTGTGTGCATGTCTTGCAGTCTATCTTCAAACTGGCGATGAAAAATTACTTAAAAATATAAAAGATTTTTATGGTGTAGAGCATAGAATTGAATATGTAAAAACACATGAGGGTATTGCATTTTACAATGACAGTAAGGCAACAAATATTCAAAGTACTTTGGTCGCAACTTCAAGTTTTAAACAAAAAATAAATTTAATTTTGGGTGGAAGTGACAAAGGTTATAGTTTTGATGAATTGTTTGAAAACCTGCCAAAGAATGTAAAAAACATTGCAGTTTGTGGTGACACAAAACAAAAGATTTTAGATTCTGCAAAAAAGTTTAAATACAAAAATATTTTTGTTTGTGACTCATTAAAATCATCAGTAAAATTATTGTATGATAAAGCATTGCCAAATGAAATAATATTGCTTTCACCTGCATGTGCAAGTTTTGATTTTTTCAAAAATTATGAAGAGAGAGGTTGTGTCTTTAAAAAGATTGTCAAGGAGATGACTGAAAATGAAATTACTCTCTTTGAACATAAAAAAGAAATCGAAATTTAATGTAGCACTTTTTTTATTGATGGTTTGTTTACTTGCTATTGGTTGCATTTTTGTTTATAGTGCTAGTTTTTATTCAGCAGAAATAACTTATGGAGATAAATTTTTCTTTTTAAAAAAACAAGTAATGGGCATAGCAGTTGGATTTGCGTGTTACATTTTCTTTTCACTTGTAAATTATTCTAAGTTAAATAAACTTAGATGGATTTTATTTGTTTTATCAGTCATATTACTTGCAGCAGTTTTTGTTCCTGGAATAGGACTTACGAATTATGGTGCAACAAGATGGATAAATTTAAGATTTATAACTTTTCAGCCTTCTGAAATTGCAAAGTTTTCGTTTATAGTTCTTTCAGCAAGCATACTTGCTAAAAGTGCAGATAAAGTAAAATCTTTCAAAGGAATACTTCCAATTCTTTTGGTTGGTGCATTATACTGTGCACTTATTATATTAGAACCTAACATGTCAATCACAATCTGTATGGCACTTCTTGTGGTTGTTATGTTGTTTGTTGGTGGGGCAAAACTTAAACATTTTATGATTTTGGCAGTTCCTGCTGTTGCTATGGTTGTAGTTTTAATTGCAATTGAACCTTATAGATTAAAAAGATTAATTGCTTTTATTGACCCATTTGCATCAAGCCAAAATGAAGGTTTTCAGCTAGTTCAATCAATTCTTGGAATTGCACTTGGTGGAATGTTTGGAACAGGAATTTTTAATTCAAGACAAAAATATTTGTTTTTACCATTTTCAGAATCGGATTTTATATTTTCTATAATAGCAGAAGAAACAGGTTTTGTGGGTTCATTGTTTGTAATATTACTTTTCGTTTTATTGTTTGTTTGCATTATAAAAGTAGCAAGAGGAGCAAAAGATAAATTTGGTTTTCTTTTGAGTATGGGTATTGGAGCATTAATTATAATTCAAGTTTTATTAAATATTGCAGTTGTAACAGGACTTGTTCCACCAACAGGGCTTCCACTTCCGTTTATTAGTGCAGGTAGCACATCAATAATGATTTTCATGAGCATGATTGGAATTGTTCAAAATATTTATAAAAATGGAATAAATAGTGAGAGTTTTTTTAAAAAATGAATATTTTGATAGTAGAAAGGTAAAGAGGTGAATATGAAATACATAGTTAATGGTGGAAACAAATTGTTTGGAAAACTTGAAGTGGATTCTGCAAAAAACGCAATTCTTCCAATAATAGCCGCCACAATAATGTGTGATGATGAATGCGTTATTGAGGATATTCCATTGTATCTTGATGTCATTGAGATGTGTGCCATAATGGAAAAATTGGGAAAGAATATTACAATTAGTAATGGAAACTTAGTAATATCTGGAACTCTTTCAAGCACTTCCGTCATCATGGCAGAAACAAAAACATTAAGATCCAGCATTTTCATGATGGGTTCAATTTTATCAAAATATCGCAAAGCAATATTCACACACCCAGGTGGTTGTGATATTGGCAAAAGACCAATAGACATTCATCTTGATGGTCTTGAAAAACTTGGGTTAAAGTATTCAATTGCAAATGATTTAATATATTGTGATGCAAGCAAAGTTTGTGGTTCTGTGATTGAATTATCATATCCAAGTGTTGGTGCAACTGAAAATATTATGATGGCAAGCACACTCATTGAAGGTGAGATGACTGTAATAAAAAATTGTGCAAGAGAACCAGAAATTGTGGAACTTGCAAGATTTATAAATTCAATGGGCGGAAAGGTTTTTGGTGCAGGCTACGAAACAATAGTTGTTTATGGTGTAAAAAGTTTGCATGGAACAAAATTTAAGTGTATTGCAGATAGAATTGCTTGCGGAACATATTTAATTGCTGGTGCAATGTGTGGTGGAAGAATTGAAATGGATAATGTTGACCCCAACTTTTTGTTGCCATTAATTGTATTTTTACGCAATTCTGGTTGCAACATAGATTTGTTTAGTGATAAAATAATTTTAGAGAACTTTTCAAGACTCAAATCAATAGAAAAAATAGAAACGGAAACTTATCCAGGTTTTCCAACAGATTTGCAATCACCTATGCTTGTTATGCAAACAGTTTCAAAGGGCATATCAATAATTCATGAAACAGTTTTTGAAGCCAGATTTAAAGTTGTGAATGAACTTATTAAAATGGGCGCAAAAGTAAATGTTAGCGAGAGATATGCAACTGTTGTTGGAGTAAGTAAACTTAAACCTGCGAAAGTTAAATGTCCAGATCTTCGTGGTGGAGCAGGACTTGTGCTTGCAGGACTTGTTGCAAAAGGAAAATCTGAAATCGATGAAATTTTTCATGTTGAAAGGGGATACTATAATTTAGAGACAAATTTGAAGAGTTTGGGAGCAAATATCGAAAAGGTAGAATAAAGTTATGCAAATGATGCGAAAGAGATTTTGGGTCATATTTGGAATTATTTGTGGATGCGTAGTTGTTTTGTGCTCAGTGTTTGCATTGGTTTTTAGATTAAAAACCATAGATGTTGAATTTAGAACAAGGGTGAGTGAAGAAACAAACTTACCACTTGGAGTGCAAAATCAAATCATTGAAAGCGGTGAATTTTCATATGGCAAAAATATAGTTTTTATGAATTTTAATAAAAACATTGCAAAAATCGAAAAATCAAATCCTTTTATTAAAGTTGAACAAGTGATTAGGCACTTCCCAAATGTGGCAAGAGTATACATTTCAGAAAGGATTCCAAAATATAGGGTTCAAGATGAAAATAACACAGAAAGCTGGTATATCTTAGATGATGAATTTAAGATTTTGGATAAGGTTTCGACTGGTGAACTAAAACTTAATAATGTATTTAACGGAAAAGCAAATTATTTTGATAGAACAATTGAAATAACCCCTGAAAGTTTTAAAGTTTCAGCATATATTGGTGATTTTGTAAGTAACAATGCAAATATGAATCTTTTGGCAGACGTTTTGAGTGGAATATATGGTGCAACGACAGACTATTTTGTTGCTAGTAAAATTTCTTTCACGAGTGCAGGTTCGCTTGAAGTTACAATTCGTGCAAGTGGTTGTCGAATTATTATTGATGAATTTACGAGTGTAAAAGAAAAAATTTATGCAGGAGTATTTTGTTATTACCAAGAAATAAAGGAAGATGCAGGTCTTGACCTTTCAAGTTCATATGTAAGGGTCGAAAAACTTAGTGATGGAAGATTTCTTGGGCACTTAATTCAAGAATAATTTATTGATATTTAAATAAAAAGCAAAGAATTTCTTTGCTTTTTTTGTAAGTTTAATAATGCACGAAATCGCACATAATTTAATAATTAGCAAGTTTTTTATTTGACACAAAATTGTTATGCGAATATACTTAAAATATATAATTATTTTGGAAAAGGAATGTAATGAGAGAAAGTAGTGCAATCATAGATATCGGTTCAGCACAAATCGTTACGCTTGTTGGTGAAAATGGTGTAAATAATACATTAAACATCACAGGACGTGGCGATGTTTCTTATGCAGGTTTTCAAAGAGGAGAATTTTTGGAACCAGAAAATTTGAAGTTTGTTTTTGCAACTTCAATTTCAAATGCAGAAATGACATCTGACACCAAAATAACAGATGTATATCTTGGTGTGCCAGGCGAGTTTTGTATGGTTGTAACAAAATCAATCGAACTATCTTTTCCAAGACATAAAAGAATAACTCATTCAGATATAAATAACATTTTTAAATCTGGTGATAATTTTGCAGAATATAAAGATTATTGTTTGATCAATCATTCAGCAGTATACTATGAACTTGATGGTTCAAAACGAGTAATAAATCCGCTTTTCATGAAAGCGAAAAAAATTAGAGGTCAAATTTCCTATATTTTAGCTTTTAAATCTTTCATTAGTATAATGAAATCAACATTTGAAGATCTTGGAGTTAGAATAAATGGTTATGTAAGTTCAATGCTTGCAGAATGTTTGCATTTGTTTGATCCAAGCATTCGTGATAAATATGCAATTTTAGTTGATTGTGGTTACATCACAACAAGTGTAGTTCTTTCAAGAGGGAATGCACTCCTTGCAATGAATAGTTTTTCACTTGGTGGAGGATATATAACATCTGACTTATCACAATGTTTAAAAATTAGTTTCGATGAAGCAGAAAGATTAAAACATAAGGTTCTTTTAAACTGGAATGCTTCACCATCAGACACATATGAAATTGATGGTGATGAATATAAACTTACTTATTCAGCAAAAGCAACAAATGAAATAGTAATCGATAGAATTGAAATGATTTGTGAATATATTCAGAAGTGTATTGATAATTTTGTTTATGAGTTGCCAGAATTTTTGCCAATTTATGTGACTGGTGGTGGATTAAACTTTATTTGTGGAATTAAAAACATCATATCAAAGAAACTGAAAAGAAATGTCGAACTTATTTCAGTAAAAAGCATGCATGTTGCAAGGCCAAATGATACATCAGAAGAAAGTATGCTCAGCATGATGCTAAACTACCAAGATATTCTTGGAAATTTAATAGTAAATGTTTAAAGGGGTAGAATATGGAAATTAGTAATATCACACCTGTATGTAAAATTTTAGTTGTTGGTGTTGGTGGCGGTGGCTGTAATGCTGTCAATCGTATGATTGCAGCTGGTCTCAAAAGTGCATCTTTTGTGGCAACAAACACTGATAAACAAGCACTCATGATGAGTAAAGCATCTGTGCAAATTCAACTTGGTGAAAAACTAACAAAAGGTCTTGGAGCTGGTGCTGATCCAGAAATTGGAAGAAAGGCAGCAGAAGAAAGTCGTGCACAAATAACAGAAAAACTTAGAGGTGTGGATCTTGTGTTCATAACTGCTGGTATGGGTGGTGGAACAGGAACAGGTGCTGCACCTGTAATTGCAAGCATTGCAAGAGAAATGGGCATTTTAACAATTGCAGTTGTAACCAAACCTTTTGAGTTTGAAGGTAGAACAAGAGCAACAAATGCAGAACTTGGTATCAAAAATTTAAGCAAGTGCGTTGACACACTTGTTGTTATTCCAAATGACAGACTTTTATCAATTGCACCAAAGGGAACATCGATTGTTGATGCTTTTAAATATGCGGATGAAGTTTTAAGACAAGGTATTCAAGGTATTTCAGACTTAATTGCAACACCATCACTAATCAATCTTGACTTTGCAGATGTTAGAACTGTAATGAAAAATAGAGGCTTAGCACACATGGGCATTGGTGAGGGTAAAGGCGAAAAGAGAAATGAAATGGCTGTTCGTCAAGCAATTGCAAGTCCACTTCTTGAAACCTCAATCAATGGTGCAAAAGCAGTTATTATCAATGTAAAAGGCGGTTTTGATTTAACTTTGGAAGAAGTTAATGACGCTGTTAATTTAGTTAAAGAAGTTGTTTCACCTGATGCAAACACAATATTTGGTGCAACTATTGATGAAACATTTAATGATAGAATGATAGTTACAATTGTTGCAACAGGATTTGAAGGAAGCAAATTTGAAAATGCAACAAGACAAAGTGCTCAAAATCCAAGTTTCATGCAACAACAATCTGCGTCAAGACTTGCACAAATTTCAAAACCACAAGACACTGGAAATTTCGATAGAAGTAGATTCAATGAATTTGTAACAGGAAAACCAGCACCATCTTCATTATTTGATAAAAATTTTGGTGGAGCACCTGTTCAAAATCAAAATCAAATGCCACAACAAGGTTTTGAAAATCGTTCAGGCGAACAAAGAAAAGAAGCATACACAGATGTTGATTTATGGAATAAACTTAGTAAATCAAATCAACCTCCAATGGGACAACCTCCAATGGGTGGACAAGAGAATGTTCGTGCACAAGGCTATCCACAAGAGCAACCACAACAATACAGCAGTCCAAATGTTAGAACAACTCCAAATCAATCAATAAATGGTAATTATGGACAAAATGCACAAGCAGGTTCAAACCTTGGTGCAAACCTAAAAATTGATGATCCAGATATCCCACCATTTTTGAGAAGAAAATTTAATAAATAATTAAAAGCAAGATAAATTCTTGCTTTTTTATTATGCAAATTTCATAATTTATATTATACTAAGTGTAGTAAAAAACGGAGGTAACTTTATAATTTAATTATTATAAAGGAAAAGAAATGAGTTATTTAGATAGTTTTAATTTTTGGAAAAATAATGAATTTTTTGATGCAAAAACAAGAGAAGAGTTAAGTCTTTTAGATGAAGAAAAAGATAAGAAAGAAATTGAAGATAGATTTTATCAAGATCTTGAATTTGGAACAGCAGGTCTTAGAGGAATCATGGGTGCTGGAACAAATCGCATGAATAATTATACAGTTGGAAAAGCATCATCTGGACTCGGAAAATTTTTGCTTGATGTTTATGGCTCTGAGGTGTGTAGGGAAAGAGGTGTTGCTATTGCTTATGACACAAGAAATAATAGTCATGAGTTTGCAAGTGTTGCAGCAAATGTTTTAAGTCATCTTGGAGTAAAAGTATATTTGCATGATAGTGCAAGACCAATACCAGTACTTAGTTTTTCAATTCTTCATTTTAATGCACTTGCAGGAATTGTAATCACTGCAAGTCATAATCCAAAAGATTATAATGGATTTAAGGTTTATGATGAGCATGGTTGTCAGTTTGTTTCAGAAATGGCAAATAAAGTTGTTTCTTATGTAAACGCAATCACAGATTTAACAACAATTAATTTTACAGGTAATGATAATTTAATTCAACATATTGATATAACTGATAAATATATATCTGCAATTTTAGAACAGAGTAGATTTTCAAATAAGCAAGCAAAAGAAAAACTTAAAATAGTTTACACTCCAATCCATGGTTCAGGTTATGTTCCTGTGTGTAAGGCACTTTCAATGGACGGTTTTACAAATGTTGACATTGTTTCAAGTCAGGCAAGTCCAAATGGGAATTTTCCAACGGTTGTTTCACCAAATCCAGAAGATAGAAGAGCACTTGAATTAGGTATAAAACAAGCCGAAGAAAACGGGGCAGACATAGTTCTTGGAACTGATCCAGATTCAGATAGAGTTGGTGCAGCAGTTAAAACAGATAATGGATATGTCCTTATTTCTGGAAATCAAATGGGTGCACTTTTAGTAGATTTTGTACTAAATAACACAAAACTTTCAGATTACAAAAATCCAGCAGTAATAAAGAGTATTGTAACATCAGAACTTGGTGCGGAAATCGCCAGGAAAAAGGGTGTTATGGTGTTTTCAACACTTACAGGGTTCAAATATATTGGTGAGAAAATGGTGCAGTTTGAACAGGCAAAAAGCACTAATGATAATATTCATGATTATGATTTTCTCATGGGTTGGGAAGAATCATATGGTTATTTAGTTGGTAATCATTCAAGAGATAAAGATGCAGTTGTTTCTTGTATGTTAATTTCAGAAATGGCTGCAAAATTGAAATCACAAGGAAAAACAGTTGTAGATAAATTAAATGAACTATATGCAGAATTTGGTTATTATCTTGAATCACAAGATAGCTTTACATTGAAAGGTAAAGAAGGTTTAGAAAAAATATCTTCAATGATGGTTGATTTAAGAAATAGTAAGTCACCGTTCGCAAAAACAAAGCAAGTGATTGATTATATGCAAGATGTTTCAGCAGAAGAAGGTTTTGGACTTCAACCAAAGGCAAATGTTTTAATGTATATTTTAGATGATGGTTCATGGGTGGCTGTTAGACCTTCTGGAACAGAGCCAAAAATTAAAATTTATTATAGCTTAAAATCAGAAAGTAAAGAAAAAGTAGAAAAAAGACTTGTAACTATTCAAAAAACAATAAGAGAAAGACTTGGTTTATAATAATGATAATAAAAAATGGGATTATTTATCCCATTTTTTTTATGCAAAGAATTGGTATTGGACAAAAAAATCAAGAAAAAGTAAAAAGCAGACTTTATATGAAATAAAAATCCATATTATTTTAATCTAATTTTAAATTATAAAATCTATAATGGTTTTATGGAATTTTATCTTAATTTTTTTATTTCTAATTTTATATTAGACATGTTAATAATGTATATTATGAAAAAGCATTTCAAGCTTTCTTCAAGTTTTGTCATGATTACTTTTATACAAATCTTAAATGTAATGACAAGTGCAGTGTATTTATTCTGCAATTTAAGTTTTATGTATTTTGTTTTAATAAAGTTGTCAGTGAATTTTATTGTTTGTTTGCTAATTATTGATAATTTTAGCTTAAAATCCATAATATGTTTTTATGGGTCATATATTCTTTTGTTTTTTTCAATTTTTGGATTTGCAGAGTTTATGCTAATGTTTATTCGTGCGTCGTTTATTCAACTCTTCGAAATTAAAATACCTGTTTATTATAATTTTATTGTAATAATTTGTACTATTATGTATGTGTTTTTCATTGGTGGAATTGTTCGACTTTTGTCACACAGAAGGGTTTTAAAAAATTATTTAACAAAAGTGTCATTTTCTCTTTTTTGTCAGCATATAGAAATTGTAGGTTTGCTAGACAGTGGAAACTCATTAACCGATACAAAAACAGGAAAACCTGTTGTCATCATGAGTATAAAGAGTTTAAAAAAATACCTTCCTAAACACGATTATTTAAAAGTGGTGGCTGGTGACTATTCTCCGTTGCATGTTTCAAATTTTTTGGATTATGTAACAGTTGGTGGAAAAGGAACAAATATGCCAATAGTTGAAATTGAAAACATTGTTGTGGAAAAGGGAGATAAGGTAAAAAAATTAGACTGTGTAATAGGTTTTGTTGACCAAAAATTTGGTGGTGATGATGGTTATGAATGTTTGCTTCACAGAGATTTTATATAAGGAGAAGTTATGTTTAAATTTTTAAAATCGCTATTTTGCAAAAAAAGAGAAATTCATTTTATTGCCAATGGCAGTGAAATTTTGCCAGAGAAATTATCATCAGAAGAAGAATCAAAATTAGTTGAAGAATTTAAGGCAGGAAGCATGGAAGCAAAAAACCAACTCATTGAAAGAAATTTGAGATTGGTTGTTTATACTGCTCAAAAATTTGAAAACACTAATGTTAATATAGAAGATTTAATTAGCATTGGAACAATAGGTTTAATAAAAGCAGTTTCTTCCTTTGATACTTCAAAAAATATTAAAGTTGCAACATACGCTTCAAGATGTATTGAAAATGAAATTTTAATGTACCTTAGAAAAGTTACAAAACTCAAAAGAGAAGTATCACTTGATGAACCTCTCAACACTGATTCTGAGGGCAATGAACTCTGTATTTCTGATATTTTAAGTAGTGAAGATGATGATGTATCAAAAAATGTTGACAAAGAAGATGAATCATCAAATCTCAAACTTGCACTTAGTGAACTCACAGAAAAAGAAAAGGAAATCATGTGCATGAGATATGGTCTTTCAGGAAAGTCAGAAATGACTCAAAAAGAAGTTGCAGA
This sequence comes from uncultured Clostridia bacterium, assembly GCA_947382485.1. Taxonomy (GTDB): domain Bacteria; phylum Bacillota; class Clostridia; order Christensenellales; family UBA1242; genus RGIG1681. The sequence continues at coordinate 47,445 of CANCYS010000002.1, forward strand.
TTTTTTTGATATTTCACAATCATACATTTCAAGAATTGAGAAAAAGATTCTTGATAAAATGAAAGTTGAAATTTTAAAACTTGCATAAAAATAGATGTAATTAATTTACATCTTGTTTAATAATTTTTAATGCGTCTTTTTCAAGCCTCGAAACTTGGGCTTGACTAATCCCAATTGCATCAGAAATTTCCATTTGAGTTTTTCCGACATAATATCTTAAAAAAAGTATTTGTTGTTCTCTTTTTCCGAGTGATTTTAAAGATTGTTTTAAAACAGTTTTTTCAATAATTTTATCATCACAAGAATTATCTTTAATTTGGTCCATAATGAGCATAGAATCACCATCGTCATGAAAAACAGTGTCATAAAGTGAAAGAGGTTCGCTGATGGCGTCCATTGCCTCAGCGATTTGTTTAACAGAAATTCCAGTTTCTTCGGCAATTTCTTCAATAGTGGCTTCTTTGCTGGTTGTGTTTAAAATCTTTTCTTTTGCTTGAAGTGCTTTGTATGCCACATCACGAATACTTCTTGTAATCTTAATGCTGTTGCTATCTCTTAAAAATTTTCTAATTTCACCAATAATCATAGGTACAGCATATGTTGAAAATTTAACGCCAACAGAAAGGTCAAAGTTATCAATAGATTTAATAAGTCCAATTATGCCGACCTGAAAAATATCGTCTGCATTATTTTTACCAGCAGAAAATCTTTGAACAATGGACAAAACCAATCTCATATTGTAAATAACAAATTCATCACGAGCTTCTTTGTCTCCATTTTTAATTTTCTGCATAAGTTCAGTTAATTTCTCTTGATTACATTTTGGAAGCATCGAAGTGTCAATACCACATATAACAACTTTATTTGCCATAAAACCACCTATACATGTTATGGTTTGCTAAAAAATATTTTTTATTCAACAATGTGTTACAAGTTGTTATTTTTGAATATAATTGTAATATGGATATTTCATTCACAGATTTAAAAGAAAGAGAAATAGTAAATGTTTATGATGGAAAGAAACTTGGAAGAGTCATAGACATACTATTTGATTCAACAAGTGGAAGTGTTAGGGGAATCATTGTTCCAGGTGATAAAAAGTTGTTTCATAAAAGTGATGATATTTTTGTACCGCTTGATAGACTTAAAAAAATCGGAGACGATGTAATTTTAGTAAGTCTGCAAACGAGAAGCAGTATGACATATTATGAACCTCGTGGTCAAAAAACTCCTGTAAGAGAAATGAATAACAACTACGATAGGTATGTTTATAGAGAACCACAAATGACTAGCCTAGACAAGTCATATTTAAGATATAGACCAGTTTCTTCTAAAAAATATAAATAAGTTGCCAAAAGCAAAATAATCGTGTATCATATCATTAGAGGTATACATATGAAGTGTTTATATTGTGGCTCAGAAGAAAGTAAAGTTATTGATTCAAGAGCATTTGATGACTCAAATTCAATCAGAAGAAGAAGAGAGTGTCTTGGTTGTGGCAAAAGATTTAACACATATGAAACCATAGAAATCACTCCAATCATGGTTGTTAAAAACAATGGTGACAGAGAACGTTTTTCAACAACAAAAGTTAAGAATGGAATTGTTAAATCTTGTGAAAAACGACCAGTATCAATTGCAAGCATTGACAAACTTGTTTCAGATATTGAGAAAAAAGTTTACAGCAGTCTTGAAGAAGAAATTCCATCGCAAGTCATTGGTGAGTATGTCATGGAAGGACTAAAAAGCCTTGATGAAGTTTCGTATATCAGATTTGCATCAGTATATAAAAAGTTTTCAGATATCACAACATTTTTTGAATTTGTAAATAACTTTGAAAATATTTTAAAAACTCAACATGATTCAGATATGATAAAAAAGAAAGTTATTGAAAAAACTGTGAAAGATAAAGTTAAGAAAAAATAAAATAGAAAATAACCATTAATGGTTATTTTTATTTTGTAAAAATAATAAAATTTATTATGACAAAAATAAAACTTTCTGAGTGCAAAACAAATAAAACATATCTAGTTTGTGATTTAAAAGAAGAAAATAAAGAAATAATTTTGCAGTTAAAAAATTTAGGTTTTTCAGTTGGGGAAAAAGTTGAATTAATAAAAAGTAACTATCGAAAAAAATCTTTTTTAGTAAAAGTTATGGGGATTAATTACGCAATGGACAAGTCAATCTGTGATAAAATTTTAGTTAAATATGAATAATGTAATTTTAGTTGGAAACCCAAATGTAGGAAAAACAACATTGTATAACACTATGACAAAAAGCAATGAAAAAGCAAGTAATTGGCATGGTGTAACAGTTGATGCAAAATCGAAAAAATATAATTATAAAAATAAAGAATACACCGTAACTGATTTGCCAGGAATGTATTCGCTTTCAGGTTATTCAAACGAAGAGAAAATCGCAAATAAATATTTGTTTGAACATAAAAATGATGTAATTGTAAACATTTGCGATGCGAATAATTTGAAACGAAATTTACTGCTTACCATTGAACTTGTAAAAAATTGTTTTAATGTAATATTAGCTGTCAATATGTGCAAAGAGGCAAAATATGATTATGCTTCTCTTGCAAAAATATTCGGCATAAAAATTGTGGAAATTGATGCCCGAAAAAAGAAGAGTGTTAATGTTTTAAAAGATGTGATTTATGAAAATATTAATTATCGAAATTTAAATAAAAATGTATTATTTTTAAATAATAAAGAGAAAATTGTCAATTTAAATACTGTTTTTAGTATATTAGATAATTCCATAAATTCGTGCTATAAAAAATCAGATAAGATAGATAAAATAGTTCTTAATAAATTTTTGTTTTTACCAATATTTTTAATAATTTTATTTTCAATTTTTTATATAACATTTGGTGAAGTTGGAAGTTTTATTTCAGGTTGTTTTGGTTTTGTATTTGAAAAAATATTTTGGTGTATAGAATTTTTTATAACTAAACTAAATATTGCTCATCCAATAAAAATGTTTATTACAGAAGGTATTCTTGGTGCAATTTTAACTGTTGTTAATTTTGTTCCACAAATTGTACTTTTAATGTTTTTCATAAATCTTCTTGAAGACACAGGTTACATGTCAAGAGTGGCATTCATGTTTGATGGTGTGCTAAAAAAAGTTGGTTTAACAGGAAAATCACTTTTCAGCATTTTAATGGGATATGGTTGTACAGCAAGTGCTGTGATGACAACAAGAAATTTAGAAAATAAAAATCTCAGAAAAAGAACAGCGTTACTTTTGCCGTTTGCATCATGTACTGCAAAATTACCAGTGTTTTTAGTTATTGCATCTTTATTTTTTGAAAGTTATAAATATTTATTTGTATTTTTATTGTATATTTTTGCGATTTTAATTTCTGTTATTTTTGCCTGTATATACAAAAAATTCATACCAGATAAATCTGATGTATTTATTTTAGAAATGCCTAAATATAGAATGTGTAATTTAAAAAAGATTTCAATGGATACATTGGCAGTTATCAAAGACTTTTTAATTAAAGTTGGTACGATGATTCTACTATTTAGTTCAATCGTTTGGGTACTTCAAAATTTTTCAATTGGTTTTAAATATCTTGCAGGTGAGAATTTTAATCAATCAATCTTACATTTCTTTGCTAGTAAAATTTCTCCAATTTTTGGAGTGATTGGACTTGGACAAGTTGGAATTGTTTCAGCACTTTTGCTTGGGATTGTTGCCAAGGAAATGGTTGTAGTTGGTCTTGCAATGATGAATGGGGTTGGTGGTTCGATTGTTGCTCTCAAAGAATCCTTACTTGCAACAACATCTGTTTGTAGTTTCACACCAGTGTCTTCAATAGTTTTTCTAGTATTTATTTTGCTCTATTCTCCATGTATATCTGCAATCTCAGCAATCAAAAATGAATTTGGAAGAAAAACTGCATTATATGTTTTTGTAGTTCAATTCTTAATAAGTTTTGTAATATGTTTTACAGTTTATAGATTACTTATAAATGTAAACTTTATCTATGTATTACTTTCTATAATAGTAGTTGATATAATTATTGGTTTTATGTTAAAATTGATGAAGAAAAAAAAGTTAAGGTGTTTGGGAAATTGCAATGCGTGTAGAAAAATTTAATGCAAAAAAAAGTCAAAGATTATCTTTGCTCATTTTAGAACAATGTAATGGATTGTCATATAATGCTGTTCAAAAAATTATTAGAAACAAAGATGTAAAAGTAAATGGAGTTCGAGTAAACAAAGACATTTCTGTTCAGCAGGGTGATGAGATAATTTTCTATGTAAAAGAAAATCAAATTCCAAAGATTGATATATTGTTTGAAGATGAAAATATAATTGTTTGTCATAAACCATTAAAATTAGAGACAGTTAGTGAAACAAATGACAATGATTTGGAAAAACAAATATCAAATCAAATAAATTCTCAATGTTATGCAGTTCATAGATTAGATAGGAATACAGAAGGTTTAGTTGTTTTCGCAAAAAACATGGAAGCAAAGTTTGAACTTGATAATGCTTTTAAAAATAGAACTATAAAAAAATTATATTTGGCACTAGTTTTTGGGAAGCTTTCAAAGAGCGAAGACGACATGATTGCATATCTCAAAAAAGATTCAAAAAAATCGTTTGTTCAAATTTCAGACAATCCAAAACAAAATTATGAAAAAATTGAGACAAAATATAAACTTTTAAAACAGTCAAAGTCACATGCACTTGTAGAAGTTGAACTTGTCACTGGCAAAACGCATCAAATACGTGCACATTTTGCACATATTGGACATTTTGTTATTGGTGATGAAAAATATGGCGAAAGTGAAATTAATAAATTGTACAATAAAAAATTCCAGTGTCTTTGTGCTTATAAAATTATTTTTCATTTTGATAAATCTAGCATATTATCCTATCTTGATAATAAAGAAATAAAAATTGAAAATGATAAAATTAGTTTCATTAAAGATATAAAATAAAAATATTATTAAAAAAATAAATAAAATCAAATCTCTTTTACATACTAAAAGTAAAGGAGATTTTTTATGTCAGTAAGTTTAATAATTTTATCAATAATAATTTTGCTGATAATGTTTGGTGTAGGTCAACGAATACTTGACAGTTTAAGATTAAGTGACAAACAAGCACTTGTCATATTGGTTGCCATCTGTATCGGCATTATTATCCCACCAATTTGGATTGGACCATATTTTTGTTTTTCCATTGGTGGATTCTTAATTCCACTTGGCGTTTCAATTTACATGCTCATTTCATGTGGTTGGTCAAGAGATTTACTTAGGGCTTTTCTTGGAACAATTATTGTTGCGGGTTTAATATATGGCCTTGAATGGATTCTTCCAGCAGACCCAGAAGAAATGCTCATAGACAATATGTATATCTATGGAATAGTTGCTGGTCTTGTTGCATATGGGCTTGGCAGAAGTAGAAGAAATGCGTTTATTTCATGTTTGTTTGGAATCACATTATCTCAACTTGTTCAATGGATTGTAAATTTTGCAATGAAAACACCTTCAATACTTGGTCTTGGCGTTGGTGGAGCATTTAGCACATATATTGTAGCAATCATTATTGCAGTAGCACTCAGTGAGTTTATTGGAAGATGCTTTCAAATGGTTAATCCTGATAATGAGAAAAAAGAATATAACTATGAAACACATACATATGATTCTGAAAAAAATGGAAAATTAGAAAATCAAAAACATACAGCTGAAAAAAGAAAGAAAGACATTAAAAAAGTAAAGAAAGAAACTGATTTTGAAAAATTATCAGAGAACAAGAAAAATTTGAGTGAAAAAATGTCGTCAGGAGGTAAGGCGTAATGAAAAAAATTATTTCAGTCTTTGCCTTGATGATTTGTGTACTGAGTTTGTGTATTGGAATAGCTTCTCCAAAAATTTGTTGTCATGCAGATACAGCAAAAAATTATTACACAATTTATGATGGTGAAGATAAAAAGAAAGTTTTATTCACACGTGGTGGAGAAGTAAATGCTGGTGATAACTATCTTTCAAAAGATAATAAATTTTATGAAATCACAAGTGTTAATGACAGCGAAAAAACGGCAATAGCAAAATTTATTAGAGATGAAAAATTGCCAGAATTTGATGTAAAAAGAAAAACTAGCGAAAAAACAACAAGTGCAAAGAAAAATAAAAAAGTAGGTGTATATCACACTCATAATGATGAATGTTATTACACACCAGACGGAATTGATTCTGTATACGGAAAAGGTGGAATTCATGACGTTGGTGCAGGATTAGTAAACAGTTTTGAAAAACTTGGCGTTTCAGTAATTTATAGAGAAGATTTGCATTTGCCACACAATTCAGGTGCATACACAAGAAGCCAAGTCACAGCATCTGCAATATTAAATGAAGGTGTTGATGGTTTATTTGATGTACATAGAGATTCAACTGCTAGAAGAGAATATTTAACAACTGTTGACGGAACACAAATGAGTGCAGTCAGACTTGTAGTTGGTAAATCAAGTGCAAACTATGAAGAAAATCGTGATTTTGCATACACAATTAAAGGATATGCAGATAAAGTTTATCCAGGCTTAATTAAAGATATTTTCTTTGGAAAGGGTAACTATAACCAACAACTCACAACAAGAGCAATGCTTTTTGAAATGGGTTGTGAAAATATTGAAAAAGCATTAGTTTTAAAAACCACACCATATCTTGCAAAGGTGATTGATGTAGTTTTGTATGGAAGTGAAAATGCAAGTCCAGTTTCAACAGAAGATATTGAAATGAAAGATGGTTCAGTTTTAACTGGAATGGTTGATTCAAACAGCAAAGCAAATTCAAATGACACTTTATATGTTGTTTTGGGTGTAATCGGAACAATCATTTTAATTATTTCTTTAATACTCATTTTCTCAAAAACAGCAAGATATAAAGTTGGAAGATTCTTCTCAGAAATGTTTGCAGGAATCTTTGGAAAAAAGAAAGTTAAAGAATAAGTCATAAAAAAGGAAACATTGTCGTTTCCTTTTTTTCTTAATTTATTTTAAATAAATTTATTCCTTGCTAATTATGAGTTTTTTGGTTATAATACACATGTAGGAGAGATTTATGAGAGAACCGCTTGTTGCGATTGTTGGTAGACCAAATGTTGGAAAATCAACACTCTTTAATAGAATTGTTGGAAAAAGAATTTCTATCGTAAACGATGAACCAGGTGTTACTCGTGATAGAATTTTTGCTCGTGGTGAATGGTTAAATAATTATTTTACAATAGTAGATACAGGTGGTCTTGATTTTGAAAAAGATGATGAAATTTCCACAAACATTATAAAGCAAGCAAAACTTGCCATTGAAAATGCAGATGTAGTAATGTTTGTTGTTGATGGCAAAGATGGTCTCACTGCAACAGATAGAGATGTTGTACAAGTTCTTAGAAAATCTAAAAAGAAAATTATATTAGTTGTTAATAAAATTGACAGATATGACGAAAATTTAAAGTATGAATATTATGAACTAGGTCTTGGTGAACCATTTTTAATTTCTGCAACTCATGGAAGTGGAATGGGTGATTTGCTTGATGAAGTAATTTCTCATTTTGATAAAGATGAATTTTCAACTGAAAAAACAGACGCAACAAAAATTGCGATTGTAGGAAAACCAAATGCAGGAAAATCAAGTTTAACAAACATGCTTCTTGGTGAAGAAAGAGTGATTGTTTCAAGCATAGCAGGAACAACTCGTGACTCAATTAATATTCCATTTAAGTATAATGGTGCAAGTTATGAACTCATAGACACTGCTGGAATGAGAAGAAAGAGTAAAATTGAAGACGAAACTGTTGAAAGATATTCAATCATAAGAACATTAAATACAATCAGAAACGCAGATATTGTTTTATTTTTGATTGATTCAACTACCGAAATTTCTGATCAAGATTTAAAAATTGCAAACTTTATTGATGAAGAAAAGAAGCCTTCAATTTTGGTTATGAATAAGTGGGATTTAATTGAAAAAGACACTTATACCATGAACGAATTTGAAGATAAAATTAATAGAAAATTTGTTTTCATGCCATATCATAAGTCTGTTTATTTGTCCGCAAAAACTGGGAAACGAGTTGAAAAACTTATGCCAATGGTTGAAACAGTGCTTGCAAATAGTAGAAGAAAGGTGAGTGCGGGTGACCTTAATGATGTGCTTCAAGATGCAATTTCAGTAAATTCACCACCGTTTAATAAAGGTAAAAAGTTGAAAGTATTTTATGCAACTCAAAGTGACCAAGTTCCGCCAACATTTGTTTTATTTGTAAATGACATAAATTTGATGACGGATAATTATTCGAGATATCTTGAAAATAGTATAAGAAAAGCATATGACTTTTCAGGCACTCCAATAAGGTTAAATTTAAAGTGTAAAAAAGAAGATTAATTTTAGGAGAAATTATGGTTTGGTGGAAAATTGCACTAACAATAATAATTTCATATTTCTGCGGAAATATTTCTTTTTCACGCATAATTTCAATGTCAAAACACGATGATATAACAAAAATGGGTAGTGGCAATCCAGGTTCAACCAACGTACTTAGACATTATGGTTTTAAATTTGGTGCAATAAATCTTGCTCTTGACATGCTTAAATCTTTCATACCATGTATAATTGTGTTTTACATTTGTAATCAAAGTTATTTAATGCTATATATAGCAGGCATATCATGTATGCTTGGTCATATATATCCTGTTGTTTATGGATTTCGTGGAGGCAAGGGAATTGCCACAATGATGGGTATGTTCCTCGCTGCAAATCCAATAGCAACCCTCATTGTACTTGGAATTGGTTTTGTAATTTGGCTAGTTTTTGAATATGGTGCAATAGTAAGTTTTATTTGTATCACATCACTCACTTGCATTGAAGGAATTAGAGCAAGGGCAACACTTGAAGTTTTAGATAGAAAAATTGTTTGTGTAATTTTATTTGCAATTTTCTTGTTCACTTGGTATGCTCATAGAAAGAATATCGAAAGATTGCTTCTTGGAAAAGAAAATAAAGCAAGCCTTATTAAAAAGACTAACAAAAGATTAAAAGCAAAAAAGAATAAGGAGAATGTATGAAAGCATCAAAGGTTATTTTAAATATCATGTCAGTTGTGTGTTTCATTTATGGCGCACTCTATGTTTTTTCACTTGTGTTTATACCAGTGGGAATATATTGTTTTATTGGTGGAAGAAAGTTCTCATATAAGGCAGAACATTTAGAAGATACATTCACCATTCCAAATAAAGTTTTTAAAACTTATGTAATTTTTTCATGTGTTTTATGCTTTCCATTTGGTTTGCTTTCATTAATTCCATATTTCCTTATTGCAAGCAATAATGTCAAAGTCACAAATAAAGAAGAAAATAATTTCGCAAATGAAGAATATGCAAATCCAAAAGTTGAAACAATTATGAATGAAAATCAAGAAACAACATCTCAAACAGATAGTTCGCAAGAAACTGAACAAGAAAAGCAAGAAAAGTTCAGAAAGTTGCAAAACTTCCATGACAAGGGTTTAATAACAGATGATGAACTTGAAATGGCAAGAGAACAACTCTTTGGCAAAAAGGATAATTAAATTAAAAATATAAGCAGTGAATTTCGCTGCTTATTTTTTTTTGTTTAAAATTTAGCATATTCAATTTTTTCCGTTCATATATATTTTGTAGAAACAGAAAATTGGAGGAATCTATGGAAGACTTTGAAATATATAATGATATTGCAAAGAGAACAAATGGCGATATATATGTTGGCGTAGTAGGACCTGTTAGAACAGGAAAGTCAACTTTCATTTCAAAATTTATGCAAAGTTCAATATTAAATAACATTACAAATGAATATGAAAAACAAAGAACAATTGATGAAATGCCACAATCAGGTGCTGGTAAAACAATAATGACAATGCAACCAAAATTTGTACCAAGCGAGGCAGTTACTGTTAATTTCAGTAAAGAAGTTTCAGCAAAAGTTAGACTTGTTGATTGTGTTGGTTATGCCATTTCAGGTGCAAATGGATTTATGGAAAATGACACTCCACGTATGGTAAAAACTCCTTGGAGCGAAGAAGAAATGTCATTTGAAGATGCCGCAGAACTTGGAACTAAAAAAGTAATTTCAGAGCATTCGACAATTGCAGTTTTAGTAACAACAGATGGTTCAATCACAGATATTGAAAGAGAAAACTATGTTGCAGCAGAAGAAAGAGTAGTACGTGAACTCAAAGAAAATAACAAACCATTTGTTATTGTTTTAAATAGCAGAGATCCAGAGAGTGATGAATGTTTGGCACTTGCTGAAAGTTTAAAAGAAAAATATAATGTTCCAGTAATGCCATTTGATAACTCTGCTCTCACTGCAAATGATATCACAGAAATCATTAAAACAATTTTAATGGAATTTCCAATCAAACAATTGAATTTTAAACTTCCAAATTGGATTATGGCACTTCCTTATGAAGATGAATTCATTCAAGAAATCATGAAAGGCGTAAAGGAAAAATGTGCTAGCGTATTCAAAATGAGTGACCATAAAAACTTATTTGACATGTTTGCTGGTAGCAGTGATTTAAAAGAACTTGAACTTGCAAGTTTAAATATGTCAAGTGGTGAAGTTTGTTTCAATATTCCTGTTGATGAGAATTTATATTATAAAACTCTCAGCAAAGAATGTGGAACTGAAATCAAAGATGACTTCCAATTAATGAAATACTTAAAGGAAGTTGCTGCAAATAAAAATGAATATGACAAAATCAAAACAGCCCTTGACATGGTAAAACAAACTGGCTATGGTGTTGTTAGTCCAACCCTTGATGATTTAACCTTACAAGAGCCTGAAATTGTAACAAAAGGCGGAAGTTCAAGCATAAAACTTAAAGCAACAGCTCCAAGTTTGCACATCATGAGAGTAGATGTTGAATCAGAACTTTGTCCAGCAGTTGGAAGTGTTGAACAAAGTGGTTCTCTCGTCACATACATGATGAACGAATTTGAAAATAATAAGCAAGAAATTTGGAATAAAAATATGTTTGGAAAGCCAATGAACGAACTTATGAAAGATACAATCGACACAAAACTCGCTGGTCTTCCAGAAGAAGTTCAAGGAAAGATGAGAAAAACTCTCACAAAGATTGTAAATGAAAGAAAGGGTGGAGTAATCTGTATTCTTTTATAATAAAAATAAAGGTGGATTTCCACCTTTATTTTTATTAATGATTATCTTGACTGTATCTTTGAAGAATATTTGTAAATGTATATTGTTTTGAAATAGCTTTGTTGCTTTCAAGAATAGCATCTCTGTTTACAGACCACATTGAAATTAGTCCATAGTTATGTTCAATTGCGTCGTTTACGATTGTATTTGCCATTTCAGTTGTGAAAATAGGGTATAGGTTGCTTTCATAACCAATTGAGAATGTTGCACCAGTTTTAAGATATGCTTGTTCGTCAGAAAGTTGGAAACCTAAGTTTGCATAAATGTGTTTGAGTTGTTTCACAGAATTTCTAATAGCACGGACAGATGCTGTACCATAGTCTTCATTTTCATAAACACCAGTTCCATAACACATTGTCATTGAGTTAATAATTGTAACATCAACACCTGCTTCAAGGTATGCTTTAATAATGTTGATTTGTTTCTGTTCCCAGCCACTAGGCATGATAGGAATAGTTAAAGTAATTTCAATTTTAGTTTTATCTTGAACATTTTTGATTGCTCTTGCATTCACAATATTTTGGTCTTGGTCTTGGTTAGATTCTTCAATATCAAGGTCAAGTCTTTTAATTTTATATGTATTAATAACATCTAAATAAAAGTCTTCAAGTGCAGTTTGGTTTTGAGTAACTTTCCATGGTGCATCGCCAAGTTGTCCACCAATAGAAATTGTATAATCACCACCACGTTTTCTTAAATTTTCAAGTGAAGTGGCAATACCTTGATATTGGTAGCCATCATTTCCTTCCTCGCTAAGTGAATAATATCCACCCCAGCCCCAACGAATTTTTCCATTAGAATCAAGTGGCTTTTGCATATCAGGATTAATGAATCCCAAGTTAAAATATTTAAAACCAGATTCATCAGAAAGTTTTCCAAGGTCAGGTGCACCATTTAAACTATATGCTTTTGAAGGGTCAACCCAAGATGACATATCAATATAAGGTGCAGCAAGTCTAACAGGCCAACCACTTTTTTGTGTTTTATTTTCTGGGTCAGTTATCATTTGTTTTGTCATCATTGGATATGTAAAAATTAAAATGAGGGAAATAACAAATACAATGCCAATGCTTACAAAAATTGGAATATATCTTTTTTGAAAAGATGTTAAATTTCTAAAATCAATCATATGTACCTCTTTGATAATCCTAGTTTGCGACATATCGACAAAATTATACAAAAAATCAAAGTTTATTTATTTTTATCTTAAAACGATTAAACAATAATAATGTTTGACATTAGATTTTGTTAAAGTTAGAATTAAAACAACGAGGTATAATATATGATTATAATGTTTGTTAGACATGCAGAGTCAAAAAATGATAAGTTAACAAAGTTTGGCAAAATTCAATGTAAGTTGGCAATCAAACAAAAAGAATCAATTAGATTCAGTAAAATATATTGCTCGTCATCAAACAGGTGTTTGCAGACAGCGAGATACTTTCAAAAGAAGTATAAACTTTCACTTGATGTGTGTGACACTTTGAAAGAAAGGGAATTATTAGAAAATAGCAAACCACAGAATGAAAAAGAACAAGAATGGTATGATAATTATATGAATCCAATGTATTCTTGTGAAAGACCAGAAGGTTGCAAGGAATATCTTTCAAGAAATTTCTTTGAGTTTAAAAAGATTATAAACGAACATTTTGATAAAAATGAAAATGTAATAATTGTTGCACACAGCAGCACTCTCTATGCTTTGTATTCATACATTCATGGTTTGAATAAAGGTGAAGACCTTGTTTGGTCAAGAGCAGGAAATTGTAGTAAAGTCTATTTTGAAATAACAAGCAAGGTGTAGAATGCAAAAAATTTTTTATAATGCAAATGTTCACACTCTCAGTGAAAGTAAAAAAGTAGAAGCCTTTTTAATAAACAATGGTTCAATTGTTTTTGTTGGAACAAACAAAGAGGTTCTTGCAATGAAAACAAAAGATACCAAAATAGTTGATATGAAAAATCAGACAATCTTGCCTGCTTTTTTTGCTATGTTCACACAAGTTTTTCAAGTTATAGAAAACAGTTTAATAGAAAAAAATATAATAGATAAAAATCAAATTTCTGTTATTGATAATGATAAAGAAGATGGAGATTATGATAAGTTTGAAAACTTTGAAGCATATTTAAATGAGTTTTTAATTTTACAAGAAAACCTTTTAAAGTTAGGTATAACAACTTTGACAGAAATTAATTTGAATAAGAGAAGTTTTGTATTTTTTGAAAAACTTTCAGAAAGTGAAAAATTAAAAATAGATGTCGTAGGTTATATAGACATCAAAAACGCAAAGTTTGTAATGGATGATAATTGTAAGTCGTTTAGAAAGTATACAAATCATTTTAGACTTGGTGGTTATTATATAGAACTTGATGGAGATTTAACCAAGAAAACTGCGTGGCTAAAAAAACCATATAATCATGGATATGTTGGATATGGAAATTATTTTGACGAGCAATTAAAATTTATAATAAAGTCAGCTATTGATGAAAAAAAACAACTTCTTGTTCATGCAAGCGGAGATATGTCTGTAACACAATTTGTTAGATGTTACAGTGAAGCCGTTAACAGTGATGAGGTAGAAGACAATTATAGGCCAGTCATAATTAGTTGCAATTTAATAGGGAATAAAGAAATTGAATATTTAAAACAATTAAAAATTGCTTTAAGTTTTAATTTAGATGAAATTAGAGAAAACGATAAAAAACATTGGAAAATCATTGGACTAAGAAAATATAATTTAAAACCAGTAAAACTTGCTTATGAAAAGGGTATAGATGTTATTTTTCAAAGCGGAAATAGTATGAAAGTAAATCCAATAAAAATAATTCAAACAGCGTTGCAACGAAAAACAAAAGATGAATTAGTTCTTGGAAAAAAGCATAAGTTAACATTTTCAAATGCACTTGAAATTTTAATTTTAAATTCTTCAATATATTGTTTTGATGATTCATATAAAGGTAGTATTGAAAGCGGAAAGCAAGGCAATTTCGTTGTATTAAATCATTCTATTGATGATGATTTAGATATAAATTTTGATGAATTGTCGGTTTTAGAAACATATATTTGTGGTGAAAAAGTAAAATAAAAGATGGCTTAGCCATCTTTTTAATATGTTAAATTAGTACTCAAATCTTTGCATAAACGAATTTTTATTTGATTTATATCTTCTTTTAAGATAGGTGTACTAAACTCAAAATTAATATTCTTTGAGTTTTCTGTAAATTTACTAGTTCCAACTAGTTTAAAAATATAATTATTGTTATTATCAATGTAGATGACATATGCCAATACATCAGTTGTTTCAAAAATCACTTCAATGTCAAATTGCAAAATATTTTCATGTTTAGTGATAAAATATACTATATTCTCACTATTGTAAGATTGATTGCTTAGACTATTGCTATCATAAAAATAGACAATGCTCAAAAATTCGCTTCCAAGAACAGAATTATTATTGATAGAATTTAAAACTTCATTTTTGTAAGAATCATTAGAATTAAATTCATAAAAGTAATCGTTGTATGGTGTGTTTTGATAGATTGCTATTCCTATAAATTTATATTTTGCATTAATGTTTATGTTTGAGTTTTCAGCAACAATATCTTCTTCATTACCTGTTGGCATATTTTTGTTTGTACCACAAGCAACAAATTGCAAACTAAAAACAAGTATCAAGCATAAAGCAAGTAACTTGCGTTTGAAATGCATAAATTTATCCTTTGTAATAGTCTTTTGTAGGGTCGTTTTATAAAAAACAACTCAATCATTATACAATAAAGACAATTAAAAAGTAAACAAAAAAATGCGACATAAAAATACAAAATACGACATTTTTGTAACTAACATTTTTAAATTACTTATTCAAAAATTCAACAGTTTCAAACAATAGCTTGTTTAATGAGTTGTGAGGTTTTTTATTAGAAACTTTTTTATATAAAGCATCAAGATATCTGGTTTTATCAGCACCATCAGGTCTGCCATAAACTATTAATTTTTCACTATTAATATAAAATCCAAATTCAACATTTGTTGTAAGTGCAGGAAGTTCAGGAAATTTTCTTGGAACCCAAAATACAATAACTGATGAAGAGTGTAGGGCATTCCATTCCCATTCAAATTGTTTTTCAAATTCTGTTATTGGCTGGTTGTTTTCATACTCAGGAACATAAACAACTCCGTCAAAATTTAATTCATTTAAAATTTTAATGGCTTCAACTCTCCAACTAATTTTATCTTTATTTTCTGGAAATTCTCTACGGATTGTTGGGCCTGCTAAAAATATAGATTTATTACTTTTAATGACAGGTTTATCAGAAAAATTTACAACCATAGTTTTCTCCTTAGTTTAACTAGAAATAAATTTTTTTAAAACATTAATTTGATTTTTTGCAAGAATTTTTGCTGTTTCTGTTTTAAGTTTGTTAGCATGAGGAAGCATTGTGTTGAAAACATAATGCTTTGTAGAAATTGGGTGAGTGTTAGGCATATAACTTTCATCGTCCAATGCAATTTCGGGCTTTGACTTAGGAATGTTATGGGTCTTGCAATATGTTAAAGTTCTTTTGAGTCCACGTTTTCCAAGTGCATCTAAAATGTCTGCATCTTGCAAGATAATGAGTTCTTTATTGGTGCTATCAATTTCTTTTAACTCATGGTTTTCAATTACATATAAAATTTTATCAAGTTTTGATTTATCAACATTAAGATTAATAAGTGTTTCTTCAATAAATGGCAAACTTTCTCTTGGGGTTACATATCGACCGATTTTTCCTTGCATAACTCTGTGCACATCATGAAATAGAGCAGAGATATAAAGAACATAGGTGTCAACATCACCTTCATATTTTTGAATTTTTTTACAAAAAGAAAGCACACGAAAAATATGACCAAAGTCATGTCCTGTATTTTCACCTTTATAAATTTCCTTTGCTTTTTTATAAAATCTTCTTAAATTCTCCATATTAATATAATTATAGCATATAAATATGCGTTTTAAAATAAAATATATAATTTAATAAAAAATGCTAAGGCTTAACCTTAGCATTTTTGGTGGCTCGCCCGGGATTCGAACCCGGGACCCCTTGATTAAAAGTCAAGTGCTCTACCGACTGAGCTAGCGAACCATATTTCGACATTATTATTATAAATATATTTCAAGATTTTGCAAGAGATTTTTAGTATTTTTTTTAAATGGCTGGGGTGGAAGGTTTCGAACCCTCGAATGTGGGAGTCAGAGTCCCATGCCTTACCACTTGGCGACACCCCAATATCAATTAAGTTCAAATCCACATTCAAGAAACATTGATTAGTTAAAATGGCTGGGGTGGCAGGATTCGAACCTACGCGTGAGAGAGTCAAAGTCTCTTGCCTTACCGCTTGGCGACACCCCAATATAAAAAAGTAAGTGGGGTGGGAGGTGGGATTTGAACCCACGACCTCAAGATCCACAATCTTGCGCTCTAACCGACTGCGCTACGCCCACCATATGGTGTGTCTTGAGGGATTCGAACCCCCGACCCTCGCCTTAGAAGGGCGATGCTCTATCCAGCTGAGCTAAAGACACAAAAAACCTTAAAAAGGTTGTTGGAGCGGGTGAAGGGAATCGGACCCTCGCAACCAGCTTGGAAGGCTGACGCTCTACCATTGAGCTACACCCGCGTGTCAAATCGGACTACATTATACTAGCACGAAAAAAAAATATTGTCAATAAAAAAATATATTTTTTTGAAATCATTTTTGTGCTTGTATGGTGCTGATGACTGGACTTGTAAGGAGTACACAAAGTTATGCGACGGAATAGCGAGCGTAAAAATCTTACTATGTCGACCCTTTTAGCGAGCGTCACATATTTCGGTTGGTTCAGTCATTAGACAGGTTGAATTTGAGATTTTCATCTCAAATGATATGGTGCTGATGACTGGACTTGAACCAGCATGGAATTTAACTTCCACAAGGATCTGAACCTTGCGCGTCTGCCATTTCGCCACATCAGCATAGATAATTTTAACTATTATATTATAATTTGATAATTAAAAAAAATCAATAAAATATTTTAAATTTAATAGTTTACTTGCAAGTATAAAAAGAATAATTATATAATAATCTTAGAAGTAATTTAGGAGAAAAATTATGAAAAGTCAGAAAAAACATTTTTATGTAGTTATTGGTATAGGTATAGCATTTTTAATTATTGCTTTGATTTGTGGTGTTGTTGGATATTTACGTAATATGACAGAACTTTATCTTGTTGCAGTTCTTGGTGGTTTGGTTGGTTTTATACTTTTAATTGTAGGGCTTTCAAAACTATTCAATTCAAAAAAAATTGCAAAAAATATGGAAAATCCAAATTCATTAAGTTCAAAAACTTATGGAAAAGGTGCACCATACACACATTTTATTTGTTATTTAGATAAAAAAGGACAACGTGCACAAAATATTGCTGTTAATACTTTGGGTGTGCTTGGTGCTGTATTTGGGGCAGGTGGAGTTTTTGTAACTGGACAAAATTCATATGATGTTTTTGTTTCAGATAAAGAATTGGTGTTAAACAGTCAGGTAGAAAACCCAACTTATGATGATAAAAAATTTAAAATTGTTCCATCAACCAATATGAAAGATATGCAATTTGAAAGGGTTAAAGGACATGAGAGGGTAATAATTTCATTTAAAACAAGTAATAAAACATTGTGTTTAGATGTTGTTGCCCAAAACGATGAGCAGACAAATGTTGTAAAAGAAACATTTAATAAGATGTTAGGAGAAAACAAAGAATAAGAAACAGCCATTGGCTGTTTTTTATTTGAATAATTTTTAAAAATACTTGCAAAAATTTATATATTAATTATAATATAAATCATGCGGATGTGGTGAAATGGCAGACACGCAAGACTTAGGATCTTGTGCTGAAAGGCGTGGGGGTTCAAGTCCCTTCATCCGCACCATACAAGGAGACGCCAATGAGAATTTGTTTTGTTAACATTTTATATGCATAATAAAAAAGAGATTATAAATAACTTCCTTTTTTGTTGTGCAAAACAAGGAAGTTGACAAAACAGGTCTTATTGATTAATAAACATCAATCAAGTCATAAGGAAACTTCCTTATGACTTTTTTTAATTAGGAGGTTTATATGTCACAAATTAGTATACAAAATTTAACATTCGGATATTATGGTTCAAGTGAAAACGTATTTGAAAATGTAAATTTTTCATTTGATACAAATTGGAAAGTGGGACTTATTGGAAGAAACGGAAAAGGAAAAACAACTTTTTTGAATTTGCTTCTTGGTAAGTTTGAATATAATGGAAAAATTATTGGACATATACATTTTGATTATTTTCCTTATGTTATTAAAAATAAGGATAAACTTTCAATTGATATTTTGCCAGAAATTTATTCAGATTATGATTTATGGGAAGTAATAAAAAAAATGGTGGAAATGGATTTGGAAGAAGACTGTCTTTATCAAAAGTTTAGCACTCTTTCAAATGGACAACAAACAAAGTTGTTGCTTGCCATTCTTTTTACGAAAGAAAATAATTTCCTTCTTATTGATGAGCCAACAAATCATTTAGATAATGATTCAAAAGAAAGCGTAAAAAACTTTTTAAGCAGACAAAATGGATTTATTGTGGTTTCACATGATAGAGATTTTCTTGATTGTTGTGTTGACCATATAATTTCCATTAATAAAAATAATATTGACATTCAAAAAGGAAACTTCTCTTCTTGGTGGAATAATAAGCAAAATCAAGATAATTTTGAACTAGCACAAAATCGTAAAATTCAAAAAGAAATTTTACGCTTAAACGAAAGTGTAAAACAAACACAAAATTGGTCTGATAAGGTTGAAAAAACCAAAATTGGTACAAGAATTGCAGGTTTGCGTCCCGACAAAGGAGCAATTGGACACAAGGCAGCAAAAATGGCAAAAAGAAGTAAGTCAATTGAGTTTAGACAAAATAAGGCTATTGAAGAAAAAACTAAATTATTAAAAAATATTGAAAAGCAAGATGATTTGTTTTTAAATTCACAAAATTTAAGTAGTAATATTTTTGTAGACATTAAAAATCTATCTATTTTTTATGGAGAAAAACAGATATTTAATAATATCAATTTATTAGTTGAAAAAGGAGATAAAATTGCAATTTGTGGTAAAAATGGAAGTGGAAAAACAAGTTTATTAAAAGCTATTCTCGGTGAAAATATCAAATATACAGGTTCGATATATAAGAATGGAAGATTGAAAATATCATATATAAGCCAAAAATTTGATTATTTATGTGGAACGCTTATCGATTTTGCAAAAGAAAATAATATTGACCAAACAAAATTGTTTGTGATTCTTGATAAATTGGGATTTTCAAAAAATCAATTTAATGTTAGCATGGACAATTTTAGTGCTGGACAAAAAAAGAAAATCTTAATCGCAAAAAGTCTTTGCGAAGAAGCAAATTTGTATATATGGGATGAACCATTAAATTATATTGATGTTATATCACGAATTCAAATCGAACAACTATTAAAAGAGTCAAATATAACTTTAATTTTTGTAGAGCATGATAGTGCATTCGTTAGAAACATTTCAACAAAAATTGTTGAAATTTAAATATATAATTTTAATTATTGAAAAATTTAATCCACAAGACTTGTCACATGGTATGCCATAAATCCATGTTTTTCTGCTAGTCTAAGATTGTTAAGGTCATCATCAATTAAAACAACATCTTTTGGTTTAGTTCCAGTATGTTTACAAAATTCTTCAAGCACTTCAAATTTTTCGAGTGTAGGAGCAATAAAAAATACATTTTCAGGTTTGAGTTTAGGATAGTTAATTGTAAACCATTTCATTTTTTGGTCAATTTCTTGTTTTGTTAAAATTCCACCCAAAATAAAAATATTATTAAAATCAAAATTATTTAAAAAAGACTTTGTTGTTTCAAGAGGTCTTGCTCTGAAAAATGGTTCATCAAAAAGCAGTTCTGCTTTTGTTTGTCCGTAAAGACCTTCATCACCAAACACGTGGTCATTGTATCTGTATTCACAAAGAGTTCCATCAAAGTCAACAAATATTTTTTTACCTTTAAATTTCTTAATATAAGATTCTGTATTTCTGTTCATATTTTCCTCATAAAAATGTTATTATAAGTATCATATAATTATTTATAATAAAAAAGCAAGTATAAATTAATAAATATAAAATCAATATCGTATTATTGCCAATATTATTAAAAAAATATATAATTGAATCATATTGTGAGGTAAATTTAATGATTTTGATGAAAGAAACAAACACATCAACAAGTGAAATTGATGATGTTGAAAAATTATATTATTCAGCATTTCCAGAAGATGAAAGATGTCCTTTTGATGAAGTTAAAAATCTAAAACTTTATAATAGTAAATTATTATCTTATTATGATAATGAAAATTTCATAGGCTTCACATTTGCAAGTTTTTATGAAGATATGATTTATATAGTATATCTTGCAGTCAGTGCCAGTGAAAGAAACAAACATTATGGCTCAAAAATTTTAGAATTATTAAATAAAAAGTTTAATGATAAAACAATAATATTAAGTGTTGAAAAACCAGTGACAGAAGGTGATATTGCATCAAGAAGATTAAACAATTTTTATAAAAAGAACGGTTTTAATGTTGTTGGTTTTGAATTTGATAACAGTGGTGTGCGTTTTATTCTTTTGTATAAAGGTAAATTTAATGCAGAAAAATTTAAAAAATTTTTGATGTTAAATTTCCCAAATTGCATTAATTTTACTGACACAGATATTACTTAATAAAACCAAAAATTAGTATACATGACATTAAAATTCTTGATTTGAAAAAATAATTTATTTATAATAAATTTAAGAAACCATTATTGGAGGAAATTATGTTTTTTAAGCGTAAGCAAAATAAAACCGTAGAAAAAGTGTCTTTTAATGAAATTGAATCAGACAATCAACAAAACCCAGACAAAATAAACAATGAAAATTATGGTACACGTTTTGATTTTTTAGATAGAGAAGGAAACATAGACGAATATCTTGAAATTGTAAACGGTGACAGACTCACAGCAGGTATTGTTGAAGAGTGTATTGAAAAAATTGATAGAATTTATTATACAATAAATTTAGAAATAAAAGATTATATTGAAAATTTAGTATTAAGTCATCCAGAACTTTGTTTTATAGCAAAAAATAAAATGACAGGTGAAGTTGTTGGATATTTATACATGTTTGCACTCACATCAAAGTGTACAGTAGACTTCTTACTTGGTAATGTTTCTTTTGAATCTCTTAAAGAAGAACATTTCTTGCCAGAAGGCTACACAGGATTATTCAATCTCAACATTGCAGAGTTTGCAGTTGTGCCAGAATGGCAAAACAGTAGAACATATAGAACTCTTTTTTCAGAAGCAGTTAAAGCACTTGCAAAGAAAGCAGAAAGTGGTTGTTATGTAAATTTTGAATATATTGAAATTTCAAACGTATTTGAAAGACAACTTGCTCAGGCTCTTGGTTTAAGCATACTTTCTGGTTCAAAAATTGAAAAGGATAGAAAAATCGCTGGAAGTGTATTTAATTATGAAACTTTCAGAAATTTAGCAAACTATCATCTTCTTGCAACTGCATACACAACAATTGATGCAACAAATGCTCTTTCAAATGTGAAAGACTATTCAAAAATGCTTGAAGATTAGTGTTATGGAGAATTATGGAATTACAAAAAATAACTAAACAAAATTTAGATGAATTTTATGAAATTCATAAAAAAGATTTTTGTTATGGTGAAAGACGTTCAAAAGGCAAACTTAAAGAAATTTTAAATGAACAAAGTTTTTCAAGCAATTATGTTTGTTTTGATGGAAACAGAGTAGGCTATTTGAATTATTGGGATTTTGGCGAGTTTGTATTTGTTGAACATATTGCAATATTTGAAAGCATGCGTGGAACAGGTTATGGTTCAAAAATTCTTTCAGAGTTTATTAATAAGATAAAGAAGAATGTAATTTTAGAAGTTGAACCACCAGAAGATGAAGTTTCAATAAAAAGAATCCACTTTTATGAAAAATTGGGTTTTGTATTAAATGATTATAATTACACTCAACCTTCATATCATGGAACTGGTAAAGGGTTACCAATGAAACTCATGACACATGGCAAAGTCTATGATTCAAAAACATTAAAAAAATATGTTAATACAATATATAAAAATGTATATAAGATATAAAATTTCCTAATTTTAAATTAGGATTTTTTATTAGTATACTTTTATTTTTATGTATGATATTATATCTAATATATAGGAGTTATTATGATTGAAATTGAATTAAAACTTCAAGTAAAAGATTTTCCAGATTGTTCTAATTTAGAATTTGTTGAAGAAAAAAGAGTTGTTGATGTTTATTATGACACAGAGGATTACAAATTAATACAAACAGGCAACTTTTTAAGAAATAGAAATAATAAAAAAATAGATTTCAAACTTAATATTGGTGATTTAACTCACACTTATTGCAAAGAAACAAGATTTGATTATCAGCATTTTGTAGATAATGAAAACTTAAAATCAATTTTTGATAGTGTTGGAATAGAATATAATAAAAATTTTAATAGTTTTGAAACATTTTTAAGTTCAAATAAATTAAAAGTTCTAGCAACAATTGATAAAGTCAGAAAAGTTTATAAATTTGAAGATTTAACAATCAGTTTGGATAACGCCAAAGATATAGGTAAGTTTATCGAGATAGAATACAATCTTCCAGATGGAACAATGTTTAGTAAAGATGAAATAACTTCAAAAATGATAAAAATTATGACTGAAAATAATCTTTTAAATGAATATGAAAAGGTTAATATAGGTTATGTAGAATTATATTTAAAAAAGCATAACAAAACAGCCTATGAACTAGGATTATATAAGTAAAGGAGATTTATATGAAAGTTTTGCTTGTAAATGGAAGTCCAAACAAAGATGGAAGCACAAATGCTGCACTTTTAGAAGTTGCAAAAACTTTAAATGAAGAAGGCGTTGAAACAGAAATTGTTTGGATTGGCAATGGACAAATAAGAGATTGTATTGCTTGTCGTGGTTGTAATAATATAGGTCATTGTGTTTTTGATGATGACATTGTAAACACTCTCATAGACAAGTCAAAAGAAAGCGATGGTTTTGTGTTCGGTTCGCCAGTGTATTATGCTCATGCAAATGGCAGGTTATTATCAATATTAGACAGGTTGTTCTATGCTGGTTCAAATGCTTTCAAATTTAAGCCCGCTGCATCAGTTGTTGTTGCAAGGCGTGCAGGAACAACCAATGCTTTTGATGATATAAATAAATATTTTGGGATAAATCAAATGCCACAAATTTCTTCAACTTATTGGAATCTAGTTTACGGAAGTTCAAAGGAACAAATTTTGCAAGATAAAGAAGGTGTTCAAACAATGCACAACATTGGCAAAAATATGGCATGGATTTTAAGATGTATTGAAGCAGGAAAGTCACAAGGTGTTGAACTGCCAAAAACTGAAACAGGAAATAGAACAAATTTTATAAGGTAGGTAGTATATGTTAAATTACGATGGAACAAGTGAACCAATAATCAAGGCAGAATATTTTTATAAAAGAATAGAAAACTTGCCAAAAACATGTCTTTCATTTTTTTCCAAAAAATTACTTAGACATTTTGTAGAAAAGTATAATCCAGAAATTGTTGGAGAACTCAACAACTCAGTTATGGATTCACCAGTTTATAAAGTTAATTTTGAAGGTGAAGATGTGTTGGTTGTGCAAGCATCAATTGGAGCACCTGCAATGGTATGTACTCTTGAAGAAACTGTTGCTCTCACAGGCATTGAAAATTTTGTGTTAATGGGTTGTTGTGGTTGTCTAGATAATAAAATAGAAGACTATGGCGTAATAATTCCAACATCTGCAATCCGTGATGAAGGAACAAGTTATCATTATATTGAACCCGCAGATGAAATAGAAATTGAACCAGAATGTGTAGCTGTTGCTGAAAATGTAGTTAAGAGTTTAGGTATAAACTATTATAAAGGAAAAACATGGACAACAGACGCAATTTTAAGAGAAACAAAAAACAAGGTTCAAGAAAGAAGAAATCAAGGTGCAATCACAGTTGACATGGAGTGTTCGGCAGTTGCAGTTGTTTGTAAAAAAATTGGTGTAAATTTTGCACAAATTTTCTATGCAGCAGACAACTTAGATGGAGAAGAATATGATGTAAGAAGTCTTGGCGGAATTGAAATTGATAAGGCTGACAGAATGATTCCAATAGGTCTTAAATGTGCAATTGAACTTAAAAAACATTTTGAAAAATAATAAAAACACACACCAATTGGTGTGTGTTTTTTACTTTGCAATAATTAAGAAACTGTTATAGTTTTTGCATAATCAATAAACTTTGGAGTGTACTTGTCTTTGTTTTTAGATAGACAAGCAAATTGACAAAGCCAAAATGCATCAGTACCTTTTTGCATAACAGCGAAATAATAATAACTTTGTCCAGAAACAGATTTTGTATATGAGAAATAAACTAAATCATTATCTTCTTTAATTTGTGAACTTAAACGGTTTAAAGAAATAATTAAATTAGCATAGTTTTTTAATGTTTTATTTTTTGCATCAGTAAATGCACCAGATTCATCAAGTTCAGTAAACAATTCTTTTGTTGCTGTGAATATAATATTTGTGCTTTGAAGGTAGTAAGTTTGTCCAACAATTTCTTTTTCAATAAATCCATTATTGAGAGTAATTGAAAGACCAGCGTCACAAGTATAAGTTTTTTCACTATTATTTGAACAAGCAACGAAAGTAAAAATAGATAAACAAACAAGCATCATTGAAAGCATAATTTTAATACTTTTTTTCATATTTCACCTCTTAATTTAAATTTATCACTTTAAACTTTTAATTGTCAAATAATAATTATATAAATTATAAATTTACAAAATAATTATTATTTCAACAAAAATTTAAGTTCTTTTTTCCATAATAAAATGTCGAATCTTGGGTTTGCCGAACTAGTTGATGGCAAGCATATAACAGGCAAATTATTTGCATAATTATTTATGAATATATTATATGCAGTTTTTCCATTGCACAGCACTTTTTCAATATTATTTGCCTTTTTAAAAATTGAATTAAAGTCAGCAACTTTAAAGTCGGATTTTTCAAGAGTATTATCTGCAGAACCTAAAAGATTACTTTTTTCAACAACATCATAAAGTGCAATGCCATGATTTAACAAAAATTGTTTTTTGCAAGTTATATCATCTTCAATTTTTTCATTAAAAATAGTACTAAGCATTTTCCAAAATCTGTTTTGTTTGTTGCCATAGTAAAATCCATTCTCTCTGCTTTTCACACTAGGAAAACTTCCGAGAATAAGAACTTTTGAATTTTTGTCAAACACAGGTTCAAATCCATTAAACATAATTTTATTAAACTCTAAAAATATAATAATGTCAAGTTAATAAATAATTATCATTTTTTATATAAAATAATTTTCAAAAATAAAAAAATATTATATAATAAATTTTATAAGGAGTTTAAAATGGGAAATAAGTTAGATGAAAATTATTTTAAAATGACTGATGGCATGCAAATCAATCATGTTGAAGATATTTTAGACGAAGATGAAACTATACTTCTTAGGCAAAAACCTAAGAAAAGTGCATATGTTTTTAATTCTTTTGTAAGAATGCTTCCAATAGCAATCCTTTGGGGTGGTATTGATGGAACACTTCTAGGGTTTATGATAAGTGGAATGGTTAAAGGTCAAATACCATTAGCAGTTCTTGGATTTATCATTCCATTTTTTGCAATTCATTTAATTCCAATATGGATGTGGATTGGAGGAATAGTCAAAGCTGCGGCAGGGTGGAAAAATATTGAATATGTTTTCACAGAAAAAAGAATAATCATTAGAAGTGGTTTAGTCGGAATTGATTTTGTAAATGTTTATTATAGTGACATTTTAGGAGTTAATCTTAGAGTTGGCTTAATTGATAGAATGTTTAAAGTAGGTGACATTTATATTTCTGCTCACAATCAGTCAGAGGTATTATATGACATTTCAAATCCATATTTCATTTTAAGAAAAATACAAAAAATTGTTATTGATATCAAAAATGATATTATTTTCCCTAACAATTTAAGACCAGAAGAAAATAGTGGTTTCAACACAAAATATCGTCCTAGATAAAATTATAAATGGAGTAATAAATGGTAGAGTTATCAGCAGATAAGGAAGAATTATTATATGTTTTAGATGACGATGGAAATAGCACGGGAAAACTAGAAAAGCGAAGTTACATTCATGAGCATGGTTTGTTTCATAATGAAATTGCACTTTGGATTATTGATAAGGAAAATAAAAAAGTTCTTTTGCAAAGGCGTAGTCCAAATAAAATTATAAATCCAAACAAATTTGGGCTTTGTGCTGGTCATGTTGTGGGTGATGACACCATAGAGCAAACTGTATTCAAAGAAACAAGTGAAGAACTAGGACTAGATTTAAAAAATTATGATGTAAAATTTTTAGCTAAGATAAAAAGAATTGAAACTTATCAAAAATGTTTTAGTTATCATTTTTACATTTTGGCAAAGTTAGATTTAAATGATTTAAAAATACAAAAAGAAGAACTTACTGAAATTTTTTATATTGATTATGAAACATTAAAACAAATGGTAGAAAACCAAGACAGAAACATTTCAGAAGGTTGGAAAAAAACATTTAAGCCAATTTTTGAAAAATTAGATGAAATTATATTAAACTAGGAGTTTGTTATGCGTATAGGTATAGATATTGATAACACATTGTCAGATATTAAATCAGAAATATCAATTGCACTCTATGAGTATGCAAAAAGTTTAGGTAAATCCGTTGGTGATAAACCAGTTTATATTGAAGATGTAAAAGATGACGGAAGAATATATCAAGAGAAATATAATTTAAATTATGAAGAATTGATGTATTTCATGAATGTAATTCAAGAAAAAATTATGGCAAATGCAACACCAAGATTTGGAGTTCATGAAGTCATAAATACTCTTAAAGCAGACAAAGATATAATTTATATAATAACTGCGAGAGATTCAGAGTTTCATGAAGATCCATATTTGCTAAGCAAAAACTGGCTTGAAAGTAATAATATAAAATATGACAAACTCATTGTAAATGCAAGAAATAAAGTTCCAATTTGTGTAAAAGAAAAAATAGATATATTTATTGATGATAAACTTTCAAACTGTGTCAGCATAGGGAAAGTTGGTGTAAAAACAATAAGAATTGGTTCAAGCAGAAGCACACATGAAGGTGTAGAAACTTTCACAAGTTGGCTTGAAATATATGATTATATAAAAAAGATTAAAACTGGCGAAGTTTAAGTTTGGAGTAATTATGATAAAAGCGGTATTTTTCGATTTAGATGGCACACTTCTTCCAATGGATGAAGATTCGTTCGTGAAGAAATATTTTGGATTATTAGCAGAAAAACTAGGACATTTTGGCTATGATAAGGAAAAACTCATATCAACAGTTTGGGAAGGCGTTAAATTAATGATTAAAAATGATGGAACCAAAACCAATGAACAAGTTTTTTGGGATAATTTTGTTTCAATAATGGGCGAACAAACTTTAAAAGATAAGCCAATTTTTGATGAGTTTTATGCAAATGAATTTAAGAATTTAAAAACTGTAACAACAGAAAATCCATATGCAAGACAAATTATAGATTTTTTAAAAGGGAAGGTTAAAATTATCCTATCAACAAATCCATTTTTTCCAAGTGTTGGTGTAAATACAAGACTAGAATTTATTGGCCTTAAACTTGAAGATTTTGATTATGTCTCAACTTATGAAAATTCAAGGTTTTCAAAACCAAATCCAAAATTTTATGAAGAAATTTTAAATAAATTTAACTTGAAACCAAGTGAAGTATTATTTTTTGGCAACAATGAAAGAGATGATGCAGAATGTGCTCACTTTGTTGGAATAAAGACATATCTTGTTGGAAACTATGTTGTCAAATATGATAAATGTCCGCAAGATGTCAAATATATTAAATTAGAAGATATTTTGCCAGTTATAAAAGATGAGTTAAATATTTAGAAAAATAAAAATCACCAAAGTTGGTGATTTTTTTATGATTTTGTATTATTTCCAAAGTTTGATGAAGAACTATCATCAATATTAAATGTGTTAAAATGATTTGAATACTTTTTTTCACCTTGTGCGTAAATTGCATCAAGAAGTCTGCATCTAGCATTATCATCCATCATACTAATATTTTTAAAATAGTTTGATGCAAAATCTGATGAGTCGTCGCCAAAAAATTTAGAAGCAGCAATACCAATAGTATTAAGTATAGAGTTTCTTTCAGTATCAGGTCCAGTCATTTTTGGTTGAAAAAATCTTACTTCACATGTACCAATTTTTAGGTCGCCAAGCCCATAAACTTGAAAAATGTCTCCAACACATTTGCTTTCTGATTCTGCAACATTAGGGCGTGAAAATGTAAATTTATATAAAGTTCCTTCGTCAATAGGAATTGAAAGTTCACCACTAATAGATGGAATTAAAGAACCACAAATAAATTTTGGTTGATAAGCTGCACCTTCTGAAACATATCCCATAGAGAAATAATCATCAAATGCAAAAACTTTACCATAATAATTTATAAATTTGTGAACATTATCAGGAAGTTTTGCTTTAATTTCCAAGTCATACATTCTTGAATTTTCTAAACCACCATTAATGTTTTTAAGGGTTTTCATGATAGTTTCTTGTTCCATATGTTTTTTAAAATTGAACATAGATTTCTCCTTTGTGAAAGTTTGGGATAAGATTAAGAGTTAGTTTTTTTATTAGCTTCATCTTCGGTGTTTTTACCATTAACTTTGTTTTTAACATACGCTTCTTCTGCAAGATTAAACATTGGTCCGCCATTTGTCAAAATGTTAGGCAATATGATTTCATCATCAAACATTTCATCATCACCACCAAACCAACTAAACTCATCTTGTTCTTCTTCTTTTTCAAAATTCTCAACAAATGGGTTTGGTTCTTCCAAACCATTAAACTCGTAAAATTTTCTATCAATTTCATCAGTAACATAAAGTTGGTCTTCATTTGAAAGATATTCAACAAGTTCAAAATGTTGTCTAGCAAATTTATTTTTAGAAGTTTCAGATTTTTCTTCTATACTTTTTAAACACTCATCAATTTTTGCTTGTTCTTCAAGTTTTTCAGATTCAGAAAGATTAATTAAACCAATGTTTAAATTTGTCATACCTTTTAGGTCAACTGGTTTCATTTCATTAAATTCAACACTGTAAATTCTTCCAAAATAGTGGTCTTGGTCGCCACTTGCAATAGTTGAACATTCAAGAGTGATTGGTGCATGGTTTTCATCAAATTTATGAATTTTCGTAAGAGAAATGCCTGTTGAAGGAACAATAGTACCAATAACAAGATGAGATACATCATTAGAGTCATCTGAAATTGTGCCAATACAAAAATTATCGTTGTAAAATGCCAATTTCCCATTCCATTTACCAGTCATATTTCCATCTTCATCTGGCAAAAAAGAATTCCATTCACAAGAAATATTGAAATAACCAATAATTTTTCTTTCCATAAATTTCTCCAATCTAATATATTTAATTATAAATAAATTAAAGTTTATGTCAATACCAAAAGATTTTTAAAGAGTCATAAGAATTTGTGCCAAAAATCAAGATTGTGATATAATTATTATGTAGATAGGAGATGTTTATGAATTTAATAAAAGCAATTGAAGAAAGACATTCAGTCAGAAGTTACACTGATAGAAAAATAGATAAAAAGACACGTGAGAAACTTTTAAGTGAATGTGAAAAAATCAATAGAGAAAGTGGATTAAATATTCAGATAGTGTTTGATGACAAAGAAGCATTCGGTGGTCTTATGGCTCACTATGGAAGTTTTAAAAATGTTCAAAACTATATTGCTCTTATTGGTGAAAAGTCATCAGATTTGCAAGAAAAAGTTGGTTATTTTGGTGAAAAATTAGTTTTGCTTGCTCAAACACTTGGCTTAAACACTTGCTGGGTTGCACTCACTTATAATAAGAAAAAGTGTAAAATAAATATGAATGAAAATGAAAAATTAGTCTGCGTAATTTCACTTGGTTATGGTGAAACAATGGGAATCCAGCATAAAAATAAAGATATAAATAAAATTTGCACGTTTTCAAAAGATGACCCAGAGTGGTTTAAACAAGGGGTCATGTCAGCAATGCTTGCACCAACAGCCATGAATCAGCAAAAGTTTAAAATTGAAAGAAATGATAACATTGTCAAAATCATTGCAGGTGCAGGTTTTTATACAAAACTAGATTTAGGTATAGTTAAGTGCCATTTTGAGATTGGTGCAGGAAAAGAAAATTTTGAGTTTAAGAATTAAATATAAGCAAGTTGTAGATGTTGACTTAGAAATTTGATTGTGATATACTTTTATAGTCTTTCATTTAAAAGTCGTTTGTGAGGAAATAATGGTTGTATATCATAACACAAAATATAATGAAGAAGATTTCTTCGAAGTAATTGATAGGGAAATAGATTTTGCATTGCAAATCTATCGTTTATACATAAGAAAAATTGACGAAAAAATCTCAGTTTTCAATAAGCATTTGAAAGAGTTGGAACAAAGTTGTAGCAAAAAATATAGTCCAGAACAAATTGCTGAAATTGATAGATTATTAGTCGATGAAAGAAAAAAATATAGAACTAAAATTGATAAAGAAAGTTCAATTTTTGAAAAAATAATTTCAAGTCAAAACAATTCAAAAATTGCAAAATTTGCATCAGAATATTCAAATTATTCAAAAAAACTAAAAAATGTTATAGAAGTTTGTTTGAATATTCCATTTGAAAATGATTATCTAGAAATTCAAAAATTAATTTGTTATTATGAAAACCAAAAATATATGCAAGATTATGTAATAAGAATTTTAGATAGAGTAAGAGAATATTTCAAAAATTTAAAGAGCCAAATGGGTGGAAATTAAAATATGAGCATTTGCTCATATTTTTTTAATTTTCGTTAATAGACTTTAAAATTTTAGTTTGTTATAATATTTTTAAGGAGAATCAAATGAAAAAATGTTTAACCACACTTTTATATCTTGTTGAAAATGACAATGTATTGTTAGCACTTAAAAAAAGAGGATTTGGAAATGGAAGGTATAACGGAGTTGGTGGAAAAGTTGAAAATGGCGAAACAATAGAACATGCAATGATTCGTGAAACCCAAGAAGAAATTGGAGTAACTCCACTCGTATATAAAAAAGTGGCAATATTAACTTTTGATGAGTATGTAAAAGGTGAAAGGCAAATTGTTGAAGTTCACACTTTCATTGCAACACAATTTTCTGGTGAACCAACAGAATCTGACGAGGTTTCGCCAAAGTGGTTCAACATAAATGAAATCCCATTTTCACAAATGTTTCCAGACGATGAATTTTTCTTGCGAGAAATTTTAAGTGGAAAAAAGATTAATGGATTTTTTGAGTATGATGAAAATTTCAATATGCTCAGTCATAATGTTGAAATTGTAGAAGATATTTAATTATTATTTTTTTTCATTTGTAAATAATTTAATTATGGAAATAAAAAATATAGCAATAGTAACAGGTGCAGGCAATGGCATGGGAAAAGACTTTGCCAAAATTTTAGATGAGCTTGGTTTTGATGAAATTTGGGCTATTGCATATCATGAAGAAAGTTTAAATGATTTAAAATCGCAGATGAAAACAAAAACAATTTGTTTTGCATTAGACCTTTCTGTGATGGAAAATATTGATATAATTTCTGACAAATTGAAGTCAGAAAACATAAATGTTAAGTGGCTTGTAAATGCTGCTGGTTTTGGAAAGTTTGATTTTTATGAAAATATAAAACTTGAAACAAGTTTAAACATGATTGATTTGAATTGTAAAGCAATTGTAAAACTCACAGATGTGTGTTTGCCATTCATGAAAGAGGGTGCAAGAATTGTTGATTTTTCTTCTGTTGCAGCATTTCAACCTGTGCCATACGGAACAATGTATGGTGCAACAAAAGCATTCATACTTAGTTATTCACGAGCACTTAACTATGAACTCAAAAAAAGAAAAATAAGTATAACATGTATATGTCCATTTTGGACAAAAACCAAGTTTTTTGATAGGGCAGTTAATCCAAAAAATAAAGTTGTAAAAAAATATATTGTAATGTATGATTCAGAAAAAGTAGTAAAAAAAGCATATAAAGATGCAGTAAAGCGTAAAAAACTTTCAATATATGGTTTTGTTTCAAATTTGCAAGTTTTTCTGACAAAGTTGCTTCCAGCATCATTGGTTGCAAGGGTTTGGCTTGCTCAACAAAAATTAAATAAACCATCAAAAATTAAAAAATAAATGTAAAATAAACGACATTTTTGTAAAGTTATGTATATTTTTGTGATTTTTTCTAAAACCTAAAAGTAAGGTGATATTATGAAAAAATCAAGTAAGGTTTCAGCATTTTATATATTGTCATCAATAAGTTTGCTTTTAGTTTTAGTTATTGGTGGAATTTATGGTGTGTATGTTTCAGTTGGATTAAACTTTGCAAGGTCAAACATGTCCAACATAACTGGCGGCGCAGGAACAATGGCTGGTGCTGGCACAACAGCAAATGTATCATATAATGGTTCAGTAAATTTCAACACATCAATGACGGGTGTAATAATTTTATCAATCGTGCTTGTAGTGCTTGCAATTTTTGATATCATTTCACTAATCAAGCAGGTTGTTCTTTTTAAACAATTTAAAGTAATTGAAAATTCAACAATAGAAAACAAAATTGAAAAGAAAGTAAAATCAAAAGGTGCAGTAATATTTTTTGCTGGATTAATAGACATTTTATGTTTTGCAGTTGGAATTGCAGGAATATTCTTAAATTCAAGAGCATTTGTAGGAAACACAGTATCTTGGGTATTGTATTTAATTGATGGATTAGTTTCTCTTTTTGCACTTGTATCGTTTATTTTGCTTATTGTTAAACTTAAAAATCGTAATAAGAAAAATAATAACAAAGATAATGATAAACATATGCAAAGCAATAAAAATGAAAACTATCCAAAGAATTCAAATATAAAACAAATAGATTTTGAAGTCGTGCATAAGTTCGATATAGATGAAATTGAAAATAAACTTTTAAAATTAAAACATTTAAAATTCAGCAAAATGATTTCGTCAGAAGAATTTGAAAGATTAAGACGAAGATATTTGAATATTGATGACGAAGAAATGCAAGAAAAAGATTAATAAATTTGAAAAATCATAATTTTTCATTTGAATTTTTATAAAAATTTTCTTATTATGTTATTAAGAGGTGACATATGAGAAAATTTTTTAGAGAATTTAAACAATTTATAAGTCGTGGAAATGTAATGGACATGGCTGTCGGCGTAATTATTGGTGGTGCTTTCAGTGCAATTGTCACAGCACTCACAAATAAAATCATTATGCCTGTAATCAACTGGTTGCTATCACTTGGTGGACAAAATGGTTTGGAATCTGCAAGAACAATTCTTGGAGAAGCAGTATACAACACAGCTGGTGACGCATCAAGCGGAATCAACTGGGCATCAACAATCTATATTGATTGGGGAGCATTCATCACAGCAATCATTGATTTCTTGCTTATAGCACTTGTTCTTTTCACAATTTTAAAAGCAATAATGCGTGCACAAGGTTTCATTGATAAAAGCAATTCTGCAAAGCCAACAAAAGATGAAAAGAAAATTTTAAAAGAACAAGGTGTCAACATGAAAGATCGCAAAGCGGTTTTGGTTGCAACAGTTGAACTCCGTGAACAAATGAAACTTCAAGCAGAAGCCGAAGCAAAAGCAAAAGAAGAAGCAACTGTAACCACTGAAAAACTTCTTGTTGAAATCAGAGATTTGTTAAAAGAAAAAGAAACCCCAAAGGTTGCAAGTGTTGAAAAGCCAAAAAAGAAAACAGCAAAAACAAAATAAAATTAAATAATAAAAAATAAAAAGAACTATTTTTTAGTTCTTTTTATTAAGATTTTATTAATTTTAATTATTTTACCTGAGTTGATAAGTTGAGTCATAGCAATAGCAAGAAATTGATATGCAAATCCAACTAAAAATAAATATTCAATATTATTAATATAAACAAAAGTAATAAAGAAGCACAATATCAACAACCAACCAAAAAGCGATAAACTAATTAGCTCAACTTTCTTTTTAATACAGCACTCAAAAATAAAAACAGTCAATGTCATAATAGGGGAAACGTACAAAAATAAAAGAGCTGAATTAAAGTTTTTCACATCAACTGCTTTAAGAATAAAAAACGCAGTGCATGTAAGCAAAAATAAAATCGACTCAACAAGCAATAAAATATAAAGTTTATATCTAAATGGAACAGCACTTTTAGTTTTGATTGCTTCCTTGCTTTCGCTTGCAATAGGCGATAAAAGAGTATCGACAGAAACTCCAAAAATATGCGCAAGTTTTTTAACGGTAAAAACATCAGGAGTGGTTTCGCCTTGTTCCCATTTTGAAATATTTTTATTAGAATATTGAAGATGTTTTGCAAGGTCAGTTTGAGACATATTCATTTTTTTTCTAAAAAACGCAATATTTTGAGCAAGAATGTCTTTATTCGCAAAATCTTCTTCTTGATTTAATTCAAGTTCTTGTGACAAATTTTCCATAATAATAAAAACCTATTTGTATTTTATAATGTATATTTTATCACATATTTGCAAAAAATCAAAGCAAATTTACTACAATTCGCTTTTAAAGCGACAACAAAAAACAACCAAGCGAACTATATTACAATAAATTAGATAATAAAAGTGAATTATCGTTTTGTAAATTTCGTAAAATTAACTATAATCAATATTGTAAAATCAAATAAAAAGGAATAATTATGAAAGAAACAAAGAAAATTCAAATCATAACAGACAGCACAACAAGCCTGTCAAAAAGTGAATGTGAAGAAATGGGTTTAGATATTGTTGAAACTTCATATATGTTAGACCAAGAACTTCACTCAGCATTTGATGAAGAAAATGTATCTCTTGAAGAATTTTATAAAAAACTTGATAGTGTAAAGTCTTGTTCAACAGGATGCGTAAATGTTCAAACTTTTGAAGACATTTTTGATAAATATGCATCACAAGGAATTCAGGTTTTATACACAGGATTAAGTTCTGCATTAAGTTCAACATTCAGCAATTCAGAAATTGCTGCAAGAAATATAAATGAAAAGTATGGCAAAAAACTTGTTGCAGTTGTTGATAGTGGAAGTGCAAGTTATGGTGCACTCACAATAATTGACACAGCAAAAGAACTCATCAGTGAAGGAAAAACACTTGAAGAAATTGAAACTAAACTCAATGAAGTAGTAAACAACATTTCAGTTGCGTTTGTTGCACGTGATCTTTCATTCTTGTATAAATCAGGAAGAATCAGCATGCTTGAAGCAAGTCTTGGAAAACTTTTGCATATTGTACCAATAATATATGTTAGTGATGATGCTAGAAAACTCAAAGTTGGTGACAAGTGTCTTGGTTCAAAACTAGCACTTAAAACATTAAAAAATAAGTTTGTAAATTTCATTAAAAGCAAAAATCACACAAAGTGTTACATCACAAGTTGTGCACTTGAAAGTGATGTTGAAAACTTAAAACAATATATAATTGAAAACACAAACATCAAAGAAATAAAAACAGGTTTAATTGATAAAACACTTGCTTGTTGTTGTGGTCCAAAAACAATTGCAATCTTTTGTTGTTAAAATGCAGATTTATTCTGCATTTTTAGTTTAAGTAAAATGTTTGCAATTAGTTTTAAAAATTTGATATAATAATATCGTGAATCAAGAATTTGGTTCAAGGAGCATATATGAAAGATTTAGGAACGATTAAAGATGAAGACTTTGGTTTAACTTCATCAAAATTAAGAAATCCAAAAGTTCGTTATGGTGCAAGAGGCATTGTTGAAAGAGAAGATGGCAAAATTGCAATCTTCTATGAGCATGAAAGAAATCACTATAAACTTCCAGGTGGAGGAATTGAAGGTGATGAAACATCTGAACATGCTTTTGAAAGAGAAGTTGCAGAAGAAGTAGGTTGTCTTGTTAAAGATGTTACACAAGTTGCAACTATAAAGGAAGAAAGAAGTCAGGCAAATTTTGAGCAAAATTCAGATATATATTTCTCAAAACTTAAAGTTGATTTGCATAAACTTTCTCCAACAAAAGAAGAACAAGAAGCAGGTGCAGAAATG
The DNA here is from genome assembly GCA_947382485.1 of uncultured Clostridia bacterium. GTDB lineage: Bacteria > Bacillota > Clostridia > Christensenellales > UBA1242 > RGIG1681. The sequence continues at coordinate 84,027 of CANCYS010000002.1, forward strand.
ATGTGGGTAACACCTGAAAAAGCACATGAATTAATTTCAGGTTGTTTAACAGAACTCACAATCTCAGATTATGAAAAATTATATCATTCAAAATTCATGGTTATGAGAGATATAAAGATTGTTGAAGAATTTTTAAATTCCAATGAAACTGATGAAATCGAAATGGATAGATAATTAAAACACCATAAAATGGTGTTTTTTTGTTGAATAATATTAGACAAATAAAACTTATAAAGTGTAATATGATTTTATAAAATATATTAAAATCGGAGAACCTCTATGAAAAATAGTAAAATAACAAGAAAAATAACACAAGGAATGTATGTATTAACAACTCCAAATGGTGGTTGCATGGTAGACGCTGTTTCGCAGGTCAGTGCTGGTGATAACCCATTAATTTCAGTTGCTGTCATGAAAAAGAATTTTACAAATGAATGTATGAATAATGGCAAAATTTTTGCACTTTCAGTTCTTGGAGAAGAAGTTAATCCTGAAATAATAAAAACTTTCGGCTTTAACTCAATGAGAGATATAAATAAGTTTGAAAAGGTTAAAACCACCGAAGTTATGGGTGTCAAGGTTGTTAATGACAGCCTTGGCTATATAATTTGTGAAATAGTAGACAAAATTGAAAATGACACTCATACACTTTTTATAGGTAAAATGATTGAGGGCGATGTAACAAATGACAAATCACCAATGAGTTATGGTTATTATCAAGAACATAAAGATGAACTTTTAAAAGTTACAACAACAAATGGTCAAACTGCATGGGTTTGCACAATTTGTGGTTATGTATACTATGGTGAAATGCTTCCAGACGGGTTTCTTTGCCCAATTTGCAAAATGGACGCATCTCACTTTGAAAAGAAAAATTAATAATTGGAAAGCAAAATGAATGGTATAGTGGGTGCAAAAACATATATGAAAGATAACATCAAAAACCTTCGTGAAAATTTCAGTTTTCGCAGTTTTTTGATGCTGTTTTTAGGTATTGTTCTTTTTATTGCAAATATAGTTCTGTTTTTTCTTGCTTCAAAGTATGCTTTTAGGTATAGAGATATTATTAATGTTATTCCATTTTTTATATTGGGCATGATTGGTATAATTGCTTCTGGTGTGTTAATTTTTTGTTTAACAATCTCTCTTGCTCTTCCTCCTGAAAAGGAAGCAAAAACCGCATCAAAAAAACTTGAAAAAAGTGGAAGTTTGCTTAATGATGCACTCCATTCTACTGGAAAGGAAAGAAGAAAAAAACTTACAGTTGCGATAATCACATATTTGCTAATATGGGGTGTAGGACTTGGAGTGGTTGGTTATTATATAGGCGAAGAAGTTAAATACGCAAACTATCCTAGCATTGAAGCGACAGTTGTTGAACTAAATTATACTGGCGATGGTTCGCAAAGTGTTTATGAATATGAAGTTGATGGAAAAATTTATAAAAAGCAAGGACATCTTGAAAGTTCAGGTGCTGCAACTCCAAATATTGGCGATAAGTTAGTAATTAAATATAATCCAGATAATCCTGAAATTGTGTATTTGAAAGGCGAGAATATGTTCTTTTTGTTGTTTGGTTCATTTTTCTTATTCGTAGGTGTTTTTTTAGTTGTAAATGAACTATTTTGTAAAGGTCTTATAAAAACAGATTTATTAGTCGCTTTTATAACGCTTGGGTTGTCAGTTATTCTGTTTTTAGCAGCATTTACAACTAAGTCATATTCTGGAATAATTCAATTTTTTGGAGATAATTTGTGGCTGTTCTTTGGCTTAATGTTCACAAATGTTGGACTGCTTGAACTTTTCCATCCAATAGTTTGGCTTGGATATAAAAAGAAATAATAAATATTTTGGAGATAATTTTGTGTTTGGAAAAAATAAAAAAAATAAATGGTTTAAAATAGCTAATAAACTTTATTATAAAGGAAAATTAAGTTCACCATATGAAACACTTTTCAAGTATTATAAAAATGTGAATTTGGGACTATCAGGAGCTTCTGGTCATTTTGACTATTTTAGATATTATGATGGTATAACTGGAAAAGCTGTAAACGATTTGCAAGCAGTTCTTTCAGAAGATTTGTTTGAAAATTTTCTTAAAGCTTTTGAATCTTATAAAGGTTTAGGAAATGACCCTGAATATTAAAGTATTGAACCTTCTCTTGGTAAATTTGATTATTATGCTTTTGATCACATTGAAGAAATTGAGGATATTCTCCGTAATTATTTCGAAAATTTATAAAACAAGTAAAAAAGATAGTCATGGAACTATCTTTTATTTTGATTTTAATCCGAGTTCCGTTCATTTCATTCAAAAAAATGACCCATAAAGAGTCATTTTCGATGGTGGACCATCGGGGACTCGAACCCCGGACAATCCGATTAAGAGTCGGGTGCTCTACCAACTGAGCTAATGGTCCAAAAGTATTAAATTTTAAATTTGTCTTTGAAAAACATATTAATTATAACATAAGTTGAAAAAAAATCAACTAAAATTTTAAAATTATCAAAAATAATAGAATAAATTGTAATAAAAAAATGTTGTGAATTAAATCATTTAATGATATAATTTGCTTGTATATAAGGAGAAATTTATGGTTTCACAATCAGATAAAATAACAGATAACAAACCAAAAAAACAATTTGTTGCACTCAAAGCAATTGCAAACATTTTGTATGTTATTTCAGCAATCATATTAGTATATTCTGTTATAAATATAATCATAAATGTAATGGACGGAATTAATTTTTCACCAAATTTTGACCCAGATAATTTCGACATGCCAAGTGGTGGAATGAATGTTGCAAATGCAATTTTTAATGGAGCAAGAACAATTATAATCAGTGTAGTATTATTTATAATTGCAACAGTTTTAATGACAATATATAGAAAGAAAAATAAACATACAATTATTGAAGAAGGCACAGAAAGTCCAGCCACTAAATATAAAAAGATGTTCAGAGACATTGTCAATGTTGTAACAGACGCCACAGATTCAGATAACAATCAAGAACAAAAAAAAGAAGAAAAGGTTCATATATTCTGTGCATATTGCGGAAGTGAACTTGACGAAAAAGATAGAAAATGCCCAAGTTGTGGGGCATCAAAAAAAATACGCAAAAAACCAGAACAAACCAAAACGGAGTAAAATATGGCAGAAAAATTTTATATAACAACACCAATCTATTATCCTAGCAGAAAATTCACATTAGGCAATTGCTACACCACAGTCATTTGTGATGCAATTTCAAGATTCAATAAACTTTTAGGCAAAGAAGTTTTTTTCATGACAGGAACAGATGAACATGGTCAAAAAATTGCACAGGCTGCTGCTAGTGCTGGAAAAACAGAAATGGAATATCTTGATGAAATCATAGCTGATGCAAAAAACCTTTGGAAAATGCTCGGAATTGAATATGACAAATTTATTAGAACAACAGATGACTATCATGTCAAAGCAGTTCAAAAAATATTTAAAGATTTGTATGACAGAGGTTATATATATAAGTCATCATACAAAGGAAAATATTGCGTACCATGTGAATCTTTTTGGACAGAATCTCAGCTTGTAGATGGAAAATGTCCAGATTGCCATAGAGATGTAATAGAGCAAGAAGAAGAATCATATTTCTTCAAACTTTCAGAATTTGGTGATAGACTTCTTGATTTATACAGGTCGAATCCAGATTTCTTGAAACCACAATCAAGAGTTAATGAAATGGTAACAAACTTCATCAAACCAGGTCTTGATGACCTTTGTGTTACAAGAACAAGTGTAAAATGGGGTGTTCCAGTTGATTTTGACCCAAAACACACCATATATGTATGGATTGATGCACTTTCAAACTACATCACTGGTCTTGGTTATGGTAGTGAAGATGATTCAAATTTCAAAAAGTATTGGCCAGCAGATGTGCATGTCATTGGAAAAGAAATCGTTCGTTTCCATGCAATAATTTGGCCAGCAATTTTGATGGCACTTGACATTCCAGTTCCAAAAAGAGTGTTTGGTCATGGTTGGCTTCTTTTTGGTGGAGATAAACTTTCAAAAAGCAAAACTGTTTCAAATGTTGAATGTGTTGACCCAAGAATCTTAGCTCCAAGATACAGTGCAGATGCAGTCAGATACATTCTTTTAAGAGAAATACCATTTGGCTCAGACGGAAACTATTCAACAGAACTTTTCTTAAATTTGATAAATAGTGACCTTGCCAATAATTATGGAAACTTAATTTCAAGAACATTCACAATGCTCAAAAAGTATGAAGGCGGAATAGTTCCTGAAATTACTGATGAAGAAGAAGTAGACAAAAATTTAAGAACCAGTGTGCTTGAACTTGTTGAAGAAACAAAAAAGCATATGAACTCAAATTTTGATGTTTCAAAAGCATTAGGAAGTATTTTCGATATATTTTCAAAAGCAAATAAGTATATTGAAGAAACCGAACCTTATAAACTTGCAAAAGATGAATCAAAGAAAGATAAGTTAAAACTTGTAATGAGAAATCTTCTTGAATCAATCAGAATAGGAACAGTTCTTCTTTCTGCATTTTTACCAGATTGTTCAAAAAAAGTGCTTGATGCACTCCATGTAAATGGTGCAGACATTTTAAGTTTAAATGAGTTCTATGGTTTAAAAGAGGGCGACACTGTTGAAGAACTTGGAATTTTATTCCCAAGACTAGATGTCACAAAAGAACTTGAAGAACTTTCAAAAATTGTGCAATAAATATAATTAAAAAAGACACTGAATACACAGTGTCTTTTTTTAATGAATAAAATAAATAAAAAGGTGGTGAATCAAATAGCAGTTTTAGAAATTAATTTAAGTGCAATTAAAAGTAATATCAAGTTTATCAGAGAAAAATTGAACAGAAATCAAAAACTTTGTGTTGTTGCAAAAGCAAATTCATATGGTCTTGGAGCAAAAGAAATGTGTAGACATCTCGACAGTCAGGCAGATTATTTCGCAGTATCTTCTCCAAAAGAGTTTTATGAAATAAAACAAGTAGTCACAAAACCTGTTCTCATTTTAGACCCAGTTTTTGAAGGCATAGTTCCACTTATTGAAAGTGGGGCAGAACTCACAGTGTCAAATTTTGAAAGCATTGAAGCAATATGCAAATATTCTTCGCAAGCAAAAAAACAATGCAAAGTCCACATAGCTGTCAACACTGGCATGAATAGATTTGGTTTTAAAACTTTCCATGAGTTTGAGAAAGCAGTTAATATCTTAACAAAAATGAGTCATGTAGCAATAGTTGGAGTGTTTTCACATTTTTTTGAAGCAGACAACAAACTTTCGTCAAAAGTTCAGTATAAAATATTTCAAGAGTTTGAAAACTTTTTCAAAACAAAATTTTATAATTATAATCAAAATGTACTTTTTCACTTGTCAAATTCAGATGGTGTGTTTAATTTGAATGGTTTTGACATGGCAAGAGTGGGTATGGCTTTATATTCAGATGTTTTGTTTCCAACAATCACATTAAAGTCAAAAATAACAGACATACAAAAACTTGAAAAAGATGAAATGGCTGGATATTCAGGACAATTCAAGGCCAAAAAAAACACAACTCTTGGAGTTGTTGCAATTGGTTATGGTGACGGAATTTTCAGAAATATTCGAAAACATGGCTATGCACTAGTCAATGGCAAAAAAGCAAAAATAGTTGCTGTTTGCATGGATAGTATAATGATAGACATCACTGAAATAAATGCAAAAGTGTTAGATGACGTAGTTTTGATTGGAATGTCAGGAAATAGTCAAATATTTATTTGTGATGTTGCAAAATGGTGTGATACAATAGGCTATGATATAATAACGAGACTTTCAGCCAGAGTTGAGCGAAAATATATCATATAAATTTCACATAAGAGGCGAATTTATGCAAATAATAACAGGTAAGTATAGGTCAAGAAAACTAGTTCCAGTAAGTGCCGAAACCACAAGACCAACACTTGCAAGGGTTAAAGAATCAGTGTTTAATATGATTTCAGACAAAATTGAAGGTGCATGTGTGCTTGATTTGTTTGCAGGCAGTGGTGCTTTCGGGGCAGAATGTATAAGCAGAAATGCAAGTGTGGTATATTTTGTAGACGCAAATAAAGAAGCAATCAAAACAATAAACATAAACACAAAAAATATGAAAGAAGAATTTTACGTGCTTGGTGTTGATTATAAAACAGCTTTGAAAAAGTTTATTGACCAAAATTTAAAGTTTGATTTGGTTTATCTCGACCCACCATACAAAAGTGATTTTGCACTCCAAGCACTAGATATGTTATATCAATTAAACTTGCTTAATGAAAATGCGTGTATTGTTGTTGAACATGACAATCAAAATGATTTGAAAAATTTGCCTAGTTGTTATATAATAGAGAAGTCAAAAAAATATGGAATTGTATATGTCGAAGTTCTAAAATTTTTGAGATAAGGAGATTTTATGGATATTGTTCAGGTAATAGATGAACTTGAAAGAGAATTTGTAAATTCAAAGAATTTCTTGTGGAGCAAGAAAACCCTTGTCAATTTGGAAAAATGTGCTGCACTCATTGCAGAACTCAAAGCAAATCTTCCAGAAGCAATTCAAGAAGCCAACTACATCATTTCAAAAAAAGAACAAATTTTAAATAATGCTTCTTCGCAAGCAAGAAAACTTCAAGCCGAAGCAGAGTTCAGAGCAGAGCAACTTGTCACCAGTTCAGAAATTTTCAGAAGAAGTGAGCAAGAGGCGAATGAACTCATTGAAAGTGCACAACAAAAGTGTGCCGAACTATACGCTGTCACAAGAGAAAATATTGATAAAATGCTTTCTGCTGTTGAGCAAAGCATAAGTCAAGATTTGCAAATGGTTAAAACAAATCGAAAAGAATTAGAAAGTACTCTCAGAAAACTTCAAGTCGAAGATAATTTAAAGAAAAATCAAAAGTAAAATAGCACACAAAATCATTGATAAAATAGCATGCAGGCATTTAGCAAAAATGAACTTGTGTGCTTTTATTTTTGTCGATTTTAAAAATGCCATAGATTGCATAATGATTGAAAGACCACTAAACGAAAGTATGCCAGAAGCAAGAATAAGTGAAGTATTATTTGCGAAAACTGAAAGTTCTTTTGCACCTCGTGTAACTTCCAAAATTCCATACACAACAGGCTTGATATATTTAGGGTCAAATTTCAATGCACTAGAAACATAAGCAAAAGCAGAACCAATCATATCAAAAATTTTCAAAGTTTCAAACACTTCTGAAATGAGATAAAAAATTGTGATATAAGCTCCCACAACAAAAAGGGAATTAATAGTTTGTGAAACACTTTCACCAATAATATTTGATTTTTTCTTAAAATCAATAACAACAGTGTTTTGTGACGAAAAATCCTTCTTTTTGCTGAAAATATGGAGTATTATGCCTAGCATAACACTAGATATAATGTGCGATAAATAAAGTATTATGCCGAATTTAAATTCACCAAACATAAAAGTTCCAACAGTTCCAATAACAAAAATAGGGCCACTTGTTGTGCAAAAAACAGACATCTTTTTTGCATCTGTTTCACTTATTAATCCTTTTTCATATAGTTCAGAAATAATTTTTGCACCAATTGGATATCCTGAAATAATACTCATCAAAAGGGCATAAATTGAAACACCAGGTGTGCCAAAAAGTTTGTAAGAAAATTTATCTAATCTGCTTGAAATTTTAAAAAATACACCAAGTTCAGTTAAAAGTTTTGTAAGAAGCATAAATGGAAAAAGTCCAGGCAAAACCGAAAAGAAAAACAGTTTTAGTCCAGATATTGTCCCACTAGTAAATCTTTCAGGACTTGACACAATTAAAATCATTATAAGAAAAATAATAATAGTAAATATTGTGTCTGAAAACCACGAATTAGAGAAAATTTGTTTTAAAGATTTTTTAGAGTTATTAATTTTATTTGTTGTCATAGTAAAATATATGCTAAGATAGTGCTGTAAATTAAGGAGAAAAAGAATGATTAATGACTATCGTTTTTTTCAAGATTTTTATGATGGACAAATTGTAAAAAAGGAAAGTGAAAAATTTAAACTTGTCAAATTGTTGCTTGTGTCATGTTTTTCAGTACTCGGTTTGTTTTTTGTTTTGCTTGGCACTTGTAATTGGGCAGAATTTATTTTGTTTGAACTTGGCATGATTTGGAATTTTTATCTTGGTCTTGGAAAAAGAGTTTCTCTTGTTCTTTGTTTCATTGTTGGAATGATATATTTCTTTTTTGCATGCAACTTTGGTTTATATGCAAATGGATTAATATACATTGCTTGTTACATTCCATTCCAACTCATTGCAACCACAAAAGATTATGAAGAAGGTGATTTCATTCAAATAAAAAAGGGCATAACAGATTGGAACAAAATCTTATTCATAATATTCTTTGCAGTTTTGTGTGTTTCGCTTTGTTTGTTTGATGTTGCCAATGGTTCAAGATTTATAATTTTTGATGGTCTTTCTGCATCACTTCTTATTTGTTCTGCAATCCTCAGAAACGAGAGATATTTTGAATATTATGTTTTCAGAATTTTCGCACTTGTCATGAGTATAGTTTTGTGGATAATGGTTGCACTAGAATATGGACTTACGGGTTCACTTCTCATCATTTTAATGTATTTCGCATATTTAATTTTTGATATAATAAATTATTTTGTGCAAAACAAAACTTATGTAAATGAATATATGGTTCAGTCAGAAAAATACACAAAAATTGAAAATGTAAAAATAGTTGAAGAAAAATTAAAAGTTTATAGAAAATCAGAAAAATCAAAATCAGGAAATAAAGTTAAATAAAATAAAAAACTGGAACTAAATAAATAATGTTCCAGTTTTTTTGTCTAGGTTATTTGGTTTATCTAAAAATAGGTTATAAACATTGCTTGAACAAATGTCAATGTCAGCAGAAAGTTTTTGTTTTTTAGTTAAATTTTCATAATCTGAATTTGTAACAATCAAACTAATTTTTGATTTGTTGATTGATTTTAAAATATTTTTCTTGTCTTTTTTAATCGCAAGAAGTCTTGCCACTGGCTTGGTTTTTGTGGAAATGTTAATAACAGATTTTGTGACACCAAGTAGAGGATAGAGCAAAAGTTTTTTCATTCTAGGTTGTCTGTATCTCGCAGTTGAAACCTCACTCAAAAGTTCATCAAATGTGTTGCATTCGTTTGCCAATTTTTTAATTCTAAATTCAATACCTTCTGAGTAGTCGTAAAATTTTTCAAGAGCATTTTCATCAGAGTTTCTAATTTTAAAAAGCATCAACTTTTTAAGTTCCTCAATTTGTTTGTTTCCAAAAACATCTTTTGTGCTTGAATATTTAGGAACATATTTATTAAAACTTTGGTTTTCCAAAATCAAATTTCTGATAGATGAAGCAGATAAAAATTTGTCGTTGTTTATTTCGCTTAAAAATCCATTATCGCATCGCTCAACAGCAATAGGAACAATTTTTGCATCAAGTTTAAGTATAGCAGTCAAATATTCAATAGCCAAAATATTGTTTGGTTTGTTTAATAATTCTAACACATTTTCATCATCAAAGTTTTTTGCAATGCTACGTTTAAGTGCAGTATTAAAGTTAATTCCATTTTGAATTTCATTTTTAAATGCTTCCTTAAATTTTTCAGAGTTTTCAAATTTAAGTTTTGCAATTTGCTTTAAAGTTTCAAGGCTGGCATTTTCAACACCAAAAGCAATAAACTTAGCACCCAAACTTTTCAAAATTTTAATAGCTCCAAATGCGAAATTTTCAGCATTAGAGCAAGCATAAATTGTTGGAAGTTCAATCACAGCATCAGCCCCAGCCACAATAGCACATCTTGCTCTTTCAAATTTATCAATAATTGCAGGGTCACCTCTTTGCACAAAATCTCCGCTCATCACGCAAACAATTTCGCTGCCAGTAATTTCTTTGGCTTTTTGAATCAAAAATTCGTGACCATTGTGAAAAGGATTAAACTCTGAAATAATTCCACACAAATTCATAAATGCTCCTATTTTTAGTTGAAAAAATTTTCAAAAAAGATTAATATATTTCTATTATAAACAAAAATAAAATTCAATCAATAATTTTTTAATAGGAGATAATTCGTGGACGCATTTAATTACATAATTGATAAGGCAAAGCATATAAACAAAAAAATTATATTAACAGAAACCGAAGACCAAAGAATAATTGACGCTGCAAACATGGCAGGCGAAATGGGTCTTTGTGAAGTTGTTCTTCTTGGAGATGAAACAGAACTTTCAAGCAAAATAAGTGAAAAAGCAAAAGCAAATATCACTTTTGTAAATCCATTAATAGCATCAGAAAAGCAAGAAGAGTATGTAGCACTTTTGGTAGAACTCAGAAAAGCAAAAGGCATGACAGAAGAAATTGCAAGAGAGCAAGTAAAAAACAAACTTGTTTATGCAATGTTAATGCTCAGAAGTGGTGATGCAGATGGCGTAGTGTCAGGAGCAATCACACATACAGCAGAAGTATTAAGATATGCTTTCCAAATAGTTGGAACAAAACAAGGCGTAAAAAAGGTTTCATCAGTTTTCATAATGGAATCACCAAATGAAAATTATGGTGAAAATGGATTCTTGGTTTTTGCAGATTGTGGCGTAAATCCAAATCCAACAGATGTAGAACTTGCAGAAATAGCAAATCTTTCAAGTGAAACAGCAAAAAATATTTGTGGAATGGATCCAAAAGTTGCATTGCTCACATATTCAACCAAATCTGGTGATGAAATGAAAGATGAAAATGTTTGCAAAGTAAAAAGAGCACTTGAAATTGCAAAAACTGAATATCCAAATCTTGCAATTGATGGTGAACTTCAAGCAGATGCAGCACTTGTTCCAAGCGTTGCAAAACTCAAAAGTCCAAATTCAACTGTTGCAGGAAATGCAAATGTATTGATTTTCCCAGACCTTAATGCTGGAAACATTTCATATAAACTAGTTCAAAGACTTGCAGGTGTTAGAGCAGTTGGGCCAATTTTACAAGGTCTTGCAAAACCAGTAAACGACCTTTCTCGTGGAACAAATGCAGAAGAAATCGTGCTTTGTATGGCAATCACAATTCTTCAATCAAATTAAAAATAAAAAATATTAAAAAAAATTTTAAGGAGAAAATATGAAAATATTAGTAATCAATGCTGGAAGTTCGTCACTCAAATATCAAGTTATTGACACAGCAGAAGAAAAAGTAATCACAAAAGGTCTTTGCGAAAGAATTGGCATTGACGGTAGACATGAAAACAAAACAAATGGAGTAAAGTCAGTTGAAGAAGTTACCATGAAAAATCATGGTGACGCACTCAAAGTAGTTGTAAATTGTCTTTTAAGTGACAAAGTCCCAGCAATAAATTCTCTTGAAGACATTGAAGCAGTTGGTCACAGAGTTTTGCATGCTGGTGAAAAATTCAATGACTCAGTTGTCATCACACCAAGCGTTTTAGGTGAACTTGAAGAACTCATTCCACTTGGACCACTTCATCAACCAGCAAACATTTCAGGAATCAAAGCTTGTGAAGAACTTCTTCCAGGAGTTCCACAAGTAGCAGTTTTTGATACAACTTTCCATTCAACAATGCCTGCATATGCTTATAGATATGCAATTCCAAAAGAAGCTTACACAAAATGGGGAATCAGAAAATATGGTTTCCATGGAACAAGCCACAAATATATAGCTGGTGAACTTGAAAAACTTTGCGAAAAGAAAGGAAACTTCATCATTTGTCACATTGGAAATGGTGCAAGCATTTCTGCAATAAAAGAAGGTAAATGTGTAGACACAACCATGGGTTACACACCACTCGAAGGTGTAATGATGGGTTCAAGGTCAGGTGATGTAGATCCTTCAATTTGTGAAAGAATCATGAAAGAAACAGGCATGACAATAACAGAAACAATCAACTATCTCAATAAAAAGAGTGGACTACTCGGTGTTTCTGGCATCAGCGAAGACATGAGAGATATTGAAAATATCGCATTCAGCGATGAACAAAGTGAAAGAGCAGATGATTGCAGACTTTCACTTGAAATGCATGCATACAAAGTTAAAAAATACATTGGTTCATACATCGCAGCACTTGGTCATGTTGATGCAATAGCATTCACAGCAGGCGTAGGCGAAAGAGGAGCAATGTATCGTGAATCAGTTTTAACAGGTCTTGAAGAACTCGGAATTGTTTTTGATAAAGAGAAAAATTATAGCAAAGATCATGCAGAACAATTCTTAATTTCTGCTGACAATTCAAAAATCAAAGTTTATGTAATCCCAACAGATGAAGAACTCATGATAGCAAAAGACACTGAAAGACTTGCAAAGTAATTTTGCACAAATTTAATTTGTAAAAATCTAATTGACAAAATATAAAACTTGTTGTATTATTATCTTGTTTTGTTACGAGATATGTAAAATATAGCGTAGAATGAATAATTTGATGCCTTAAATGGCTCGAAATATAGGAGGAGAAATAATGGCAGTTCCAAAGCGTAAAAGTTCAAAAACAAGAGGTAGAACAAGAATTGCTAACTGGAAAGCAACTGCACCAACACTTGTAGAATGCCCACAATGTCATGAAATGAAAAGATCACATGTTGTATGCCCAAGTTGTGGATACTATGATGGTGAAAAAAAAGTTGCAGTTAAAGCAGACGAAAAGAAATAGTCAGTTTGCATTTAAGTAAGCAAAAATTTGTAAAAAGAGCCTTTAAAGGCTCTTTTTTTGTGTAAATTATTTGGAAATATATTATATTTATTATATAATTATATTGTCTGAAATTAGGAGAAATTTATGAAAATAGTTATTGACGCATTTGGTGGCGACTATTCACCAAGCGAAATTGTTAAAGGTGCAGTCACAGCCGTAAATTTAATTGACGAAGTTGAAATCATCTTAACAGGTGATAAAGAAAAGATAGAAAACGAATTAAAAGAAATTGGATACACTGGCACAAAAATTGAAATTGTTCATGCACCAGATGTAATTTCTTGCGATGATTCGCCAACAATGGCAATCAGAAGAAAATCTGAAAGTTCACTTGTAAAAGCACTCAGCATTTTAAAAGAACAAGATGACGTTGTCGGAATGGTCAGTGCAGGAAGCACAGGTGCAGTTCTTGCAGGTGGCTTATTTATTGTTGGAAGAATGGAAGGTGTAAAAAGACCAGCCCTTGCACCATTTTTGCCTACACTTTTTGAAGATAAAAAAACACTGCTCATTGATTGTGGAGCAAATGTAGATTCAAAACCAGAATATCTTCTTCAATTCGCAATCATGGGTTCAATCTATGTAAAAGCAATGCGTGGAGTTGAAAATCCAAAGGTTGTGCTTCTTTCAAATGGTGTTGAAGAGAGCAAAGGAAATGACCTTGTTCATAAAGCACATGAACTTCTCAAAAATTGTCCAGAAATAAATTTCTGTGGAAACATTGAAGGAAGAGATTTGCTTTCAGGTGAGTTTGATGTAATAGTCACAGATGGTTTTGCTGGAAATGTAGCAATGAAATCTGCGGAAAGCACAATCAACACATTCACAGCAGTTTTAAAACAAGAAATAAAGTCAGGTGGACTTGGCTCAAAAATTGGTGGACTCTTGCTAAAAAATACATTTAAAAAATTAAAACATAGAATCAACTACACCGAAGTTGGCGGTTCCCCATTTTTAGGTCTTGAAAAAATTCTCATCAAATCACATGGTTCAAGCAAAGCAAAAACAATCTACACTTGTGTTTTGCAAATCATGGAAATTCATAAATCAAACTACATTCAAAACATGCGTGAAGGCATAGCAAAATCAAATGTAATTGAGGGTGAAAGTGATAAATAATGAAAGTTTGTTAGAAGTCGAAAAAATCATTGGTTATAGTTTTAAGTCCAAAAATCTTCTTAAAACCTCACTCACACATTCAAGCTATTCAAATGAGCATAAAGTTGAATCAAATGAAAAGTTAGAATTTTTGGGTGACGCTGTAATTGAGTTTATCATCACTGAAATTTTGTATAAAGAGTTCAGTGGCAAAGAAGGTGACTTGTCAAAAATGAGAGCTTTGGTTGTCAGTGAAAAACCGCTTGCAGAAGCAGTGACAAAGTTTGGGCTTGATAAGTTTTTGATAAAAGGTGTGGGTGAAAGCCGAAACACAACCCCATCAAATGCAATTAAATGTGATTTGTATGAAGCACTTTGTGGAGCAATTTATCTCGATGGTGGAATAAACGAAACAAAAAAGTTCTTTATAAAAACTGTTGGAGATAAAATACAAGACTTAAAACTTAATGGTTACATTGATGACCCAAAAACCAGACTTCAAGAAATGCTTAAAAATGCAAAAATAGTTTATAGCACCAGCAAACATGGTGAAGACCACATGCCAACTTATAAAACAATAGTATACATAAATGGTGAAAAAGCTGGCTCAGGAAGTGGCACAAATAAACGCCTTGCAGAAGAAAATTCAGCAAGCGACGCAATCTCAAATTTAAAATTCGATAAATAGGAAAAACAAATGAATTTCGAAAAGATAGACATATATGGTTTTAAATCATTTGCAGATAAAGTTGAAATAAAGTTTGAATCAGGAATCACCGCAATCGTTGGACCAAATGGTTGTGGAAAGAGTAACGTTGCCGATTCAATTCGTTTTGTAATGGGTGAACAGAGTGCAAAGTCAATGCGTGGTTCATCAATGATGGACGTAATATTTAATGGAACAGAAAAAAGAAAAGCACAAAGTTATTGTGAAGTATCTTTGTATTTTGACAACTCAAAAAAGATTTTCAAACTTGACTATGATGAAGTCATTTTAACCAGAAAACTTTATAAAAGCGGTGAAAGTGAATATTTAATCAACAAAAATGTATGTAGAAGAAAAGACATCATTGATGCTTTCCGTGACATTGGTCTTGGAAAAGAAAGTTACTGCGTAATCGGTCAAGGAAAAATTGATAGCCTTCTTTCTGCTAAACCAGAAGATAGAAGAAATGTCTTTGAAGAAGCCGCAGGAATTTCAAAATTCAAAGAAGAAAAAAATCAGTCAGAGTCAAAACTTTCAAGAGTAAATGAAAATTTAACAAGAATAAATGACATTTTGTCAGAACTTGAAAAGCAAATTGGGCCACTCAAAAATCAAGCAGAAAATGCAAAAATTTTCCTTGACCTTTCAAATAGGTTAAAAGAACTTGAAATAAACATATATGTTTATGAGTATGACCATTCAAGCGAAGAAAAACAAAAAATCTATGATGTTATAAAATCAATAGATGAAGAACTTGCATTAAGACAAGCAGAGTTTGAAAAAGCAGTTGCAGACTATGAAAGCAGTCAAAATCAAATCACAATGCTTGATGACACCATCAACAACCTTCGTGATGAACTTTTAAATTTAACAGTTGCTCTTGAAAAACAAAACGGCGAAGTTAAACTTTTCAATGAAAAAATCTCAATTTTGAAAGAACAAAATGAAAGATTGCTTGGAAACATTGAACATGGAAAGTTTGTCATTGAAAACAATAATAAACAAACCGAAAAATTGCAAAATGACATTCAAGTTTTGCAAAATCAAATCAGTAATGATGAAAATGAACAAAAGTCCCTTGAAAGTAATTATAGGGTAACTCTTGAAAAATTAAGCCTTGGTGAAGCAAGTGCAGAAAGTTATGATAGTGCATTATATTCAACACTTGAAAAATCAGGAGACATCAAGTCAAATCTTTTCAGATTCCAAACAGAACTTAATTCGTTAAAAGAAAAACAAACAGAAATTTCTCGTGAAAAAGACTCATGCGAAACTGAAATCAGAAACTATCAGTCAAAGATATCATTAGGTGAAGATGAAATTAATAAAATTGCTGGAAAAATTGATTTAAAAACAAATGAAAAGTCTCAAATTGCTGGAAAAATTAATCAATTTAATGAAGAATATAATGATATCACAGAAAAAGTTGATGCAAAAAGAGTTGAATATCATTCAAGTTTAAGTAAATATAATGTCCTTTCAGAAATGAAAGAATATAACGAAGGTT
Organism: uncultured Clostridia bacterium; assembly: GCA_947382485.1. Lineage (GTDB taxonomy): Bacteria > Bacillota > Clostridia > Christensenellales > UBA1242 > RGIG1681. Next base: position 100,076 of record CANCYS010000002.1, read on the forward strand.
ACGCAATAAGCGTAAAAAGACTTTTAGAGCAAGCACAAAATGGCACAAGCATTGGTGGAAAAGTCATTGGTGTTGTTGCTCAACTTATGAAAGTTCCAGCAACCTATGAAGTTGCCATTGAAATGGCACTTGGTGCAAGCGTCCAAAACATAGTCACAGAAAACGAAGAAGACGCAAAATCACTCATCAGTTATCTTAAAAATAATAGGTTTGGAAGAGTAACATTCCTTCCAATCGCAGGAGTAAAGGAAAGATATCTTTCAGCAAATGTTGAGTCAAAACTTTCAATGAGGGGTGTGCTTGGCGTTGCAAGTGACCTTGTTGAATATGACGCAAAATATAGCAAAGTGTTCAGAAGTTTGCTTGGTTCAACAATCATCATTGACAACATTGACAATGCTGTTGAATTTTCTCGTGCAACTGGCTACATGACAAAGATAGTAACACTTGAAGGCGATGTAATCAGCCCACAAGGTTCAATCACTGGTGGAAGCAGAAAAGAAAATGCAACAAACTTGATTGGTCGTGACAGAGAAATTGAAACATTAAAAGTAAAACTTGAAGACCTTAAAATTGAAATAGGCGAACTCACAAAAGAACAGGAAAGAATAAAAAATCAAAGCAGTCAACAGTCAGCATTGTATGAAAAAGTTGTTGATGAAATTCATGTTCTTGAAATGGAAAAAGCAAAACAAGAGGAACTCGTTGATTCTCTTGAAAGTCAAAAAGAAGACTTAGAGAAAGAACTTGTAGACTTTGACATCAACTTTGATGCAGTTCTTGATAAAATTGATTTCGTATCACAAGAAATTGAAAGAATTTCAAAAGAACAAGTAAGCATAAACAGTCAAAAAACACAGGCTTCTGAAAGCAAAAAGCAAGCCAGCGACAACTATGGTAAACTAAGAACACAAAGAGATGAAATATTTGAAAAACTCGGTGACATAAAAATCAAAATTGAAGCCGAAAGAAATGATTTAAAAAATCTTGAAAGTGAACTTGAAAGAATTGCAATTTCGACTGCTGAAAATGAACATAGGGCAAAAGAAACATTGTTAGAAGTTCAAAAAAATAATTCAGAAATTGCAAAATATCAGCAAAGCATAGATGATGTGCTTGCTGCAAGTGCATTCACTTCAAGCAATAAAAAAGTTGAACTCGTTCGTGAAAAAATTGCATCAGTTTCAGATGATAAAAAGAAATTCCAAGAAGAAATGAATAAGGCCGATGGCAACAAAATGCTTCTTGCTGGTGAAATTCAAAGAGCACATGACAAAAAGGCAAAAGAAGAAAATCAACTCGTAAAAATTGATACAGAACTTGAAAACCTTCAAAATAGGGTTTGGGAAGAATATCAACTCACTTATGGTGATGCAAAGGCGTTTGCAGTCGAAGGGTTTGACATAAAGGCTGGAACAGAAGAATGCATAAACATCAAAAGACAGATTCAAAAACTTGGAAATGTCAATGTAAGTGCAATTGAAGACATCAAAACAGTTTCAGAAAGATATGAAGACATGAATAGCCAAAGAGATGACCTTGTCAAAGCACAAAACGATTTGAATGTCATCATTCGTGATTTAACTTCAAAAATGGAAGAAAAATTCAAAGAATGTTTTGAAAGTATCAGAAAGAATTTCCAAGTCATTTTCAAAGAACTTTTTGGTGGTGGAAAGGCAGATATTGGTCTTGATGATGAAAATAATGTTCTTGAATGCGGAATCAATATCATTGCAGAGCCACCAGGCAAAAAACTTCAAAACATTTCACTTCTTTCTGGTGGTGAAAAAGCACTCACAGCCGTTGCAATACTTTTCTCAATACTAAAACTTCGTGCAATGCCATTCTGCGTTTTGGACGAAATTGAGGCAGCCCTTGACGATGCGAATGTTGAAAGATATGCGAAATATCTTCACCGATTCAGTGGTGACACACAATTCATTGTCATCACACACAGAAAACCAACAATGGAACTTGCCGATGCACTTTATGGTGTAACCATGGAAGAAAAGGGTGTGTCAAAGGTTGTTTCAGTAAAACTTTCAGAAGCAATCAAAATTGATGGTGGTGAAGCATAAAAATAAAATTACTTATCAAAATTAAAAGATATAGGAGCAAATATGGGATTTTTTTCTAGACTTGTCAGTGGATTAAAAAACACAAAAAAATCATTATCTGAAAAGTTTAAATATATATTCACAGGCAATGAAATTGATGAAGATTTTTTTGAAGAACTTGAATATGTTTTAATCAGTGCAGACATAGGCACAAGTACAACAGAAGAAATATTAAATGAACTAAAAAGTCAGATAAAAGCAAAAAAACTCAAAAAAACAGAAGACTGTAAAGTTCTTTTAAAGGAAATTATCACAAACATTTTGCTTGAAAATGAATCACCAAAATTCACATATCCTCTTGCAATATTAGTAGTTGGTGTCAATGGTGTGGGAAAAACCACAACCATTGGAAAACTTGCTCAAAAGTTCACAGACATGAAAAAAAAGGTAGTCATTGCAGGTGCAGACACTTTCAGAGCAGCAGCTGGTGATCAACTCAAAGTCTGGGCTGATAGAGTTAAAGCAAAATACATTTCTGGCGAGCAAGGTGCAGACGCATCAGCAGTGGTGTTTGATGCAATTTCATCTGCAAAGTCAAAGGACGCAGATGTCATATTAATTGACACCGCAGGAAGGTTGCACAACAAATCAAATTTGATGGCAGAACTCCAAAAAATTGGAAAAGTTGTAAGCCGTGAATATCCAGAAGCAGAGTATCACAAACTCATTGTAGTTGATGGAACAACAGGTCAAAATGCCATGAGCCAAGTCAAACTTTTTGATGAAGCAGTTGGCTTAACCGACATTTGTGTAACAAAGTTAGACGGCACAAGCAAAGGTGGTTTCGTTGTAGAACTTGCAAACATGGGCGAATTTGCACTTAGGTATATTGGTGTAGGAGAGTCAGCCGATGACCTTCTTGATTTTGATGCCAAAGATTTTGTCGATGCCATATTTGAATAAAGGTTAGCATTTGCTAACTTTTTATTTTAGCAAAAAATTGTTGACAAACTGTAATCAATATGTTAGTATATGTAAAGTAAATTTGCTTTACAAAAAAGAAGGAAATAAAAATGCAGATTGAAGAAAGAAACAATTACATAACTTTGTATGATTTGTATGGAAGCTTGCTTTCAAAAAAACAAGCCGAAGTTATGGATAAATACTTAAATCTTGATTTAAGTGAAAGTGAACTTGCCGAACTTAGCGGTGAAACAAGACAATCTGTGCATGATGCCATTGTAAAAGCAAAAAAGCAATTAAATGAGTTTGAAGAAAAACTTGGCATTGCTAATGCGAATGAAAATTTGAAAAATTCACTTGAAATTGTTAAAAATTTAATTGTAAGTGAAAACTTAAATAAAGAACAAATAACAAGTAAACTAGATGATATAATAAATAAAATTTAAGGAGAAAATTTGTGGGTTTATTTGAATCGCTAGGCGAAAGATTAAATCATATCTTTTCAAAACTGACAAAGCATGGAAAGTTAACAGAACTTGAAATCAAACAGGCAATGCGTGAAGTTCGTGTTGCACTTCTTGAAGCCGATGTAAACTTCATGGTTGCGAAAGATTTCATAAATAAAGTTTCTGAAAAGGCGGTTGGTGAACAAATTTTAAACAGTTTAACACCAGGTCAACAAGTCATTAAAATTGTGCGTGATGAACTCACAAGTTTAATGGGAGAATCAAACGCAAAACTTGAAATTTCCTCAACTCCACCAACAGTTATCATGATGTGTGGTTTGCAAGGTGCAGGAAAAACAACCATGTCAGGCAAACTTGGTTTAATGCTCAAAAAACAAGGCAAAAAACCAATGCTTGTTGCTTGTGACATATATAGACCAGCTGCAATCAATCAGCTCAAAATTGGAGCAGGAAATGCAGGAGTTGATTTCTTTGAAAAAGGAACAATCAATCCTGTCAAAATTGCAGAGCAAGCCATTGAGCATGCAAAACGCATGGGCAATGATGTTGTAATCATCGACACTGCTGGTCGTCTTCAAATCAATGAAGAATTGATGAAAGAACTTGAAAATATCAAAAAAGCAGTCAAACCAACTGAAATATTGCTCACCATTGATGCAATGACTGGTCAAGAGTCAGTTAACGTAGCAAAAGAATTCAATGAAAGACTTGAAATCACTGGTGTAATTGTCACAAAACTTGATGGTGACACTCGTGGTGGTGTAACTCTCTCAGTTAAGGCAGTCACAGGCAAACCAATCAAATTCTGTGGTGTTGGTGAAAAAATTGGCGATATAGAACCATTCCACCCAGACCGTATGGCATCACGAATTCTTGGAATGGGTGATGTTCTAACATTGATTGATAAAGCACAGGCAAGCGTTGATGAAGCCGAAATGAAAAAGGTCGAAGAAAATTTAAGAAAAAATTCATTCACTTTTGAAGATTTCTTAATTCAGTTCGAACAAATTGGAAAAATGGGTAATTTGTCTGACATTGTCAGCATGATGCCAGGCTTTGGAACAAAGTTTAAAGTTGGTGACATTGACGAAACAAAAATGAAAAAATATAAGGCAATCATTCAGTCAATGACAAAAAAAGAGAGATTAAACCCAGACTTAATCAAAGCCAGCAACAGAAAGCGTATTGCACAAGGCAGTGCCACAACCATTCAAGATGTCAATGGTTTAATCAAACAGTATGAACAAACCAAACTTATGATGAAAAATATGAATAGTGGCAAACTGCAAAAAATGTTTGGTAGAAACTTCAAATTTTAAATCAAATAAAATTTGAAAAAAATCAAAAATAATTACTAAAAAATAATAAAAAAATAGGTAATTATCATTAAATCACATATAACAGCGACCGCTGTGTATGATAAATTAAAAAATCGGAGGAAAAAATAAATGGCAGTTAAAATGAGATTAACAAGACTTGGAGATAAGAAATCACCATTCTATCGTATTGTTGTTGCAGATTCAAGAGTGTCAAGAGACAAAAAATACATTGATTTAGTTGGAACATACAATCCATTAACAACCCCAGAAGAAGTTAAAATTGATGTAGAAAAAGCTCAAACATGGCTTAAAAATGGTGCTCAACCAACTGACACAGTAAAAGCATTGCTCAAAAAATCAGGCGTTGAACTTGGCAAAAAGAAACCTGCTGAAAAGCCAGCAAAAGCAACAAAGAAAACAACCACAAAAAAGTCTACCACAAAAAGTAAAGCAGAATAATTTTGGTGGTGTTTTATGAAAGAATTAATAGAATTTATCGTAAAAAATCTTGTGGCAAATCCAGATGAAGTAAAAGTTTCAGAAACTGATAAAGAGCGTGAAACTGTATACACAGTCACTGTTGCCGAAGATGATTTTGGAAGAATAATCGGTAGAAGTGGAAAAGTTGCAACTGCAATCAGAACAGTTGTAAAAACTTCTGCAAAAAAACTTAACAAACATGTGTTTGTAAAATTTGAAAAATAAGGCATTGCCTTATTTTTTTTAATAAAAAAAGGCAACATAGTGTGGTTGCCTTTTTATGTTAAATTAAATATGGATTGTTTTTCAATGCTTCTTCAATATCATCAGTGGTCTTAGATAATTCAATAAGGTCTATGATAAGGTCTTCATTGTTTCTGCATAAAAATGCAGGATTAAGTGCAATAAGCGATCCAATGTCATCAGCAGGAAATCCAAACCTAACAACAACAGACATATTTTCAACTATATCATTCACAGATGTTTCAGCAATCGCAGGTGCAATTTCAAGTAAGTTCTCAATTTCTCCGTCATTAAATTTCAGTTCTTTAAAAAACTCATAAATTTTATTTTCCAAATGCTTCTCCTTTGTCTTGCACGATAGGAGGCTGAATACCAAGACTATTATATTTTTCATAAAAATCGGCTAAGATTGTTTCATCAAGTGGATATTTTTTCATTAAAGTATCAGAAGACATTTTAAATCTTGAAACGAAGTTCTTTTCACTAAAATCAAGTTGATTAGGTCTAATGTCAGTTTTCTGTAAATCTTCTGCCAAATAAACATATCTAGCATAAATTTTTTCGACTCTTGTCATAAACCAAGTTCTAAGTTTCATAAACCTCTTGTCTGGGAAAATACTGCACCAAAGAGCATATTTGTCTTTAATGTCAAGAGCAGGTGTAGATAAAATTCTAGGATTTTCTCGGATATCTTCATCAGTTATTCCAATCTCTCTCAAATTTTTGAGTTTAAATTTAACAGAAGTTCCATTTTCATTAACAATATCAAAATGTAAAAGTATAGGATTTTCTCTTATTATGTCAACACCAATTCCAACTTCTTCTTCATAAAATTTGATTTTTGCACGCACCGATGTAGGAGAACTTTCGTCAGAGATTGTATCATATGCAAAAACTGATGGGTCGAGTTGAAAGTGTTTGTTTTCAAACCCCATAACTTCTCTATAAAATTTAATTTTAGATTTAATTGATGATGGGTTTTCATCTTCATTAATGCAATCAAGGTAAAAAATATTAGGCGTTATTTGGAATTGTTTGTTAGTGTAACCAAGTGTGTCCTTAAAAAATTTCATTTTTGCCCTAATTGATGTTGGCACACTTTCATCAGAAGTAGTATCAAAACTTAAAAGACAAGGAAATGTTTTTATTTGGCTAAGTTTTAGTCCTATTTCCTCTGTATAGAATTTAACTTTATTTTTAAGTGAGTTTGGTTTATCTGAGTCGCAATCAAGGGAGAATAAGTTAGGGTAATCTCTAAGTTGTTTACCAGTAAATCCAAGTTCCTTTTTAAAAAATTCAAGTTTTTTGTTAATAGTTTCTGTGTCATAATTAAGAATACAAGGAATTTGTCTAAAATGCACAGGTTCAAATCCAATTTTTTCTTTGTAATATTTAACTTTTCTTCTAATATTTTCTATATCATTTGAAAATATACTCATAGTTGTTTTGAAATGTTTGTTTTCAAATCCAAGTTCTTCTCTAAAATATTTAACTTTTGCACGAATAGAAGTTGGAGATTTAATATCAGACTCCAAATCTTTGTTTTTAATAAAATTTTCATATTCTTCTTCATCAAAAGAAACAGTGTCATAAGAAAGAAGCCTAAAATCAGATAAAATTTGCTCAATAGAAAAATCCAATTCATTTTTATAAAATTCAATTTTCTGCAAAAGAGTATCTTCATTGAGTCTTAAAATACCACTATTAGAAGTAAATTTGTGATTTTTAATCTTGAAATAAATCTCTTTCGCTTGTGTTTCTGAAAAACCTAGGTGTTTCATGAAAAATTCATGTATTATCATAATTTCACCTCACACCTAACATTATACCAAATATATGTTATAAAAACAATACCAAATTCAAAATTTGTGTATTGCAATGTGATTAAAACATTGATAAATCAAAAAAAAAGTGCTATATTGTTCGTGTATTATTAAAAAGGACAAAAATATGGAAAAAATCACAATAAATAAATATAGAAATTTTGATAACGGCAGTTTAAGACTTTCCGATGCTGGAAAAACTGTAAAACTTGCAGGTTGGGTAGATAGCATTCGTAAACTTGGTGGTGTAACATTTTTGGTTCTTCGTGACACCTATGGCAAAACCCAAGTTGTTTTAAATGAAGAATTTATTGAACTAAACAAAGAAGATGTCATTTCCGTTGAAGGAAAAGTTGTTGAGCGTGTAAGCAAAAATGCAAACATGCCAACTGGTGAAATTGAAGTTGTAGCAGAAAAAATAGAAATGCTTGGCAAATGCTCACAGCAACTCCCATTTGAAATCAAAAACAGTGAAAGCGTAGCAGAAGATATAAGATTAAAATATAGATATCTTGACCTAAGAGCAGATTACAATCAAAAGATGCTTAAACTTAGAAGCGACCTTTTGCTTTTTGTCAGAAACTATATGCACGATCAAAATTTCATGGAAGTACAAACACCAATTCTCACAGCATCAAGTCCAGAAGGTGCAAGAGATTTCTTAGTTCCAAGCAGACTAAATCCAGGCAAGTTTTATGCACTTCCACAAGCCCCACAACAATTCAAACAACTTTTAATGGTATCAGGTGTTGATAGATATTTCCAAATTGCACCATGTTTCAGAGATGAAGACGCAAGGGCAGATAGAAGTCCAACAGAGTTTTATCAAATTGATGCAGAAATGGCATTCGCAACACAAGACGATGTTTTTGAAGTAATGGAAGGTTTGTATAAGGCAATTTTTGAAAAGTTTGCAAATTTCAAAGTTGAAACTCCATTTTTAAGAATAAAATATGAAGATGCAATTCGTGACTATTGTTCAGACAAACCAGATTTAAGAAATCCTCTTAGAGTAGTTGATGTAACAGAAGTTTTCAAAAACACTTCGTTTAGTGTTTTTCAAAATGTAACAATCAAATGTATCAAAGCAAAAACAGACAACAAACCAAGAAAGTTCTATGACAAACTCACAGATTTCTTAAAATCAAGAGAAGCCAAAGGTCTTGCATACTTTGTTGTAGGTGAAAATGATGAACTTTCAGGAGGCATCTCAAAATTTGTAACTGACGAAGAAAAATCAGCACTCAAAAATCTTACAAATTTTGCAACAGGCGACACATTATTCTTTATTGCTGATGAAAAAGAAAGGGCAATCAAGTTCACAAATGTGTTAAGAAATGAACTTGGAAAAGAACTCGAACTTATAAACAGCAATGATTTTAAGTTCTGTTGGATAGTAGATTTTCCATTCTATGAAAAAGATGATGACGGAAACATAGCATTTGCACACAATCCATTCTCGCTTCCACAATCTTCACTTGAAGAAATCAAAAAAGACCCATTTAAAGCACTTGCATATCAATATGACTTAGTTATCAATGGATATGAAAGTTTGTCAGGTGCAGTCAGAAATCACGACCAAAACATGATGGTTGAACTATTTAAACTTGCAGGTTATGACAAGAGTGTTGTTGAAAATAAGTTCCCAGCACTATACAATGCGTTTTCATATGGTGCTCCACCACACGCAGGTTGTGCACCAGGTTTTGATAGACTCATGATGCTTCTTACTCACAATGAATTTATTCGTGATGTATATGCTTTCCCAATGAACAAAAATGCACAAGACCCACTTTGCAATGCACCAAACACAGTTGACGAAAAACTACTTCGTGATGTTCATATCAAAGTTATAGAAGATTAAAAATAAAACTTCTTGATTCATTCAAGAAGTTTTTTCTTGTTATGGCATAAAAAAATATGTATAATAAAATAGAAGGAAAAATCAAATGACAACAGAGTTTATATTATCACAAGTTTTTATAATTTTAAATTATTGTTTTTATGCTGTAACATTCTTGGTAAAAAAGAGAAATGCAATTTTAGTTTTCGGGTTGTTGGGTTTAACATCAACTGCAATCTCAAATTGTTTTCTATCAGCATGGATAGGCGTTGCAATGGCGGGCTTTTCAATGGCAAGACAGTTAACTTTTCTATTGCAAAATAAACTAAGAAAAGATAAAGAAAACATAGACAAAATCACAAAAGTTGATTACATAATAATTTCAGTTTTGGTTGTGCTTTCAGCAGTGCTTGCATATTTCACATATCAAGGACCACTAAGTCTTCTTTCAGTTGCTGGTGCACTCATTTCAACCTTTGCAGTATGGCAAAAAAACACAATGGTATACAAGGTAATGAGCATATTTGCAAGTGCATGTTTTGTAGGATACTATTTGTTTATCGGAAGCACATTTGGATACATCTTAGAATCAGTGCTGATAATTTTTGAGATAGTCGGAATAATAAAACATTGCATGAGAAACAAAAAGTTAGCTAAAACTAACAGTGAAGACGCAGAAAAAATAGTTGAAACAAATTAAAAAAAATATGGAGAAACAATGGATAAAATTTGTTTAGGAAAAGTTGTAAAATTACATGGATACATGGGTGAAATGAAAATTTCCACTCAGTATGACAAAGATTTTGATATAAAAAAAATCCAGTTTATGTATGACGAAAATGACAATGAATACAAAGTAAAAAGAGTATTCAAATACACAAATGGAGTAGTAGCAGGGCTTGAAGGTGTTGACCTAAATAGGTCAAAATCTTTCATTGGAAAAAATTTGTATGTTTCAAGAGAACTAGCAAAAAATAAAATTTTGTTTGAAGATTTAAAAGGTTCAACAGTAACGCTTGAAAATGGTAAAACTGTTGGCAAAATAACTGATGTTCAAGACTATGGCAGTGCAGAAATAATTTTCATAAAAACTGCAAAAAATGAACTTTTAGTCCCAAATGTAAATGGTTTAATTTCAAGTTTTGATTATAAACAAAAATTATTAGTTGTGAGCAAAAGCAAACTTTGTGAGGTGTCAGATTATGAAAATTGACATTTTGACACTCTTTCCAGAAAGTTTTATGCCACTAAAAGAGAGCATAATTTCTCGTGCAACAAAAACGCAAAAACTAGAAATAAATATAATAAACATTCGTGACTTTTCAAAGGATAAACATAAAAAGTGTGATGACTACACCTTTGGTGGTGGGCCAGGAATGCTCATGATGGTTCAGCCAATTTATGATGCCATGACAAGCATTGAAGGTTATAAACAAGCCCACAAAATTTATCTTTCTCCAAAAGGAAAAACATTCAGTCAAAGCAGGGCAAAAGAACTTTCAAAAATTGACCACATCATTTTATTATGCGGTCACTATGAAGGCGTTGACCAAAGAGCAATAGACCTACTTATTAATGAAGAAATCTCAATAGGTGACTATGTTTTAACAGGTGGTGAACTTCCTGCAATGGTTGTTGTTGATGCTGTTTCAAGACTTGTTCCAACAGTTCTTGGTGGCGAAGAATCAACTGAAATTGAGTCGTTTGAAAATGGACTTTTAGAGTATCCACAATACACAAAACCAAGAGAGTTCATGGGGCTCGAAGTTCCAGAAGTTCTTATATCTGGCGACCACAAAAAAGTTGATGAGTGGAGAAAAAATGAAGCAGAAAAAATCACAAAACAGCGTCGTCCAGATTTATTAAATAAAGACAACTAAAATGTATTTTTAATATTATTATAATAATATTTTTACATTTAAAATAATAAATTTATAATTAAAAAGGATAATAAAATGAAAGAAATTAAATGGTTTCCAGGACACATGAAAAAGGCAATCGAAGACATTGAAGAGAACAGAATAAAACTTGCTGATGCAATTTTATATGTTCTTGATAGTCGTGCCCCAATTTCTTGCATGAATCCAAATGTCAAAAAAATTGTGCATAATAAACCAATAATATATGTGTTTAATAAAATTGATTTGGCAGATATGAAAAAAGTCAAAGCAATTCAAAAAGAACTTGAAGATGCAGGAAACAAAACTGTAACAATAAGTGCTAGTGACAAAAATTATAAATCAGTAATCAAAAATGCAATTAAGCAAATTTTAAGTGAAAAAATGGCTAGAAATGAGTCAAAAAATTTAAAAGCAACATACAAAATTTTAGTTCTTGGAGTTCCAAACACTGGCAAAAGTTCACTTATAAATATGATGAGTTCTTCCAAAAAAGCAATCACAGGAAACATAGCTGGTGTCACAAAAGCAAACCAATGGGTGAAGATAGACGACGAACTTATTATGCTCGACACACCAGGTGTTTTGTGGCCAAAGTTTGATGAAACAATTTCAAAAAATCTTGCATACATTGGTTGCCTTTCAGATAACGAATTTGACTTATCTGACCTAGGTTATGAAGTGATGAAAATAATATATGAAAATTATCCTGAAAATTTAAAAGCAAGATTCAACATTGATTGGTCGGCAGAAGAAAATACCAAAAGCATAAATGAAGAAGATTTTAACTATGAAGATTTTTATGCCGATGAATTTCTGCAAATTTATGATAAACTCTGCTTAAAAAGAGGTTATATAATGCGTAAAAATGAAATTGATTATCAAAGAGCAGGCAAATGTTTTCTTGATGAATTTAGGTCAGGAAAACTTGGTGGAATAACTCTTGATTAGTCTTATCAAAAGTAGGTTGAAATGGCAAAAGAAAAAATAGTTAAAGAGCAAATTGATAAATTGCTTTATGAAAAACAAGAACTTGAAAAGGGAAACAAAATCATTGCAGGCATGGACGAAGTTGGTCGTGGGCCACTTGCAGGGCCAGTTTGTGTTTGCTGTGTCATCATGCCACTTGATGATATCATTGAAGGAATTGATGACAGCAAAAAACTTTCAGAGAAAAAACGCAATTTGTTAGCAGAAGAAATAAAAAAGAAAGCAATTTCATATTCCATAGAAATGATAGACGAAAAAATAATTGATAAAATCAACATTTTAGAAGCAACAAAACAATGTATGAAAAATGCAGTTGAAAAAATGAATATAAAGCCAGATGTTGTTTTGGTTGATGCCATAAAAAGTCTTGATGTCGATGTCAAAGTTCGTGGAATCATTCATGGTGATGCAGTCAGTTACAACATTGGTGCAGCCAGCATACTAGCAAAAGTCACACGTGACAATTTCATGATAAATCTTTCAAAAAAATATCCTGAATATGGCTTTGAAAAACATAAAGGCTATGGAACAAAGTTGCACATTGAAGCAATCAAAACTCATGGGGTGACAGACGTTCACCGCAAAAGTTTTTTAAAATTTTTGAATGAAGAAAAATAGTTGAAAAAGAGATAAAAATGTTTAATGAAAACACATGGAAAAATGGTGAAAAACTAGTCCAAAATTATATGAAAAAACATGGGTATAAATTAATATACACAAATTTTCCTTGTGTAGGAGTAGAACTCGATATCGTTGCAATTTTGCCAGCAAAAGCAAATAAAAAGAATTTAAAACAAGAATTAACCAAAAAATTAAAAACTGCAAATTCTCGTGAATCTCGCAAAAATTTGAAACAAATTTATAAAAACTCTGTTCAAAATTTGAAAGATATGCTTGTTATAACCGAGGTGAAAGCAAGACTCACAGAAAAGTTTGGCAAAGGCTTCGAAGCAATTGATGCCAAGAAAAAACAGCACATCAAAAGAGGAGCAGAGTTTTTACTTAAAGATGAAAAATTAAGTAATCTTCAAGTCCGTTTTGATGTTGCAAGCGTAGATGGAAATAAAATCACATACATTGAAAATGCCTTCTAAAATATAATATCATATATTGACATGTAATATAATTTACTCTATAATATTTCAGGTATATTAAGGAGTAAATTATGAAAACATTAAAACTTAACTTTGGCTTAATTGGAAGACTCTTGTTAAACACAGAACTTTTAAATAACACAAACATATCAAAATACTTATCACAAGATTTAATTGATAAGTTAAATAAAGAATATGTTGAATATATCCAAACAAAAAGAACAAAAGATGAATCAAAAGGAAATTTTGCATTTGAAGTTTCAAATGATAATTCTTCTGCACGACTTAGTTTTTTTGAATTTTGTACACCATTTTATCAAAGAACTTATTTAACCATTAATAATAGTGGAAAAGAAATTTGTGTACAAAGCAGATATTCAGTAGACACAAAAGGTCAAGAAACAAAATGGATAACAATAAACTGCGAAAATTCAGACCAAAAAGAAGAGTTATATTTAAATGAAAATAATGAATTTGCGAAGAAAGGCAAAATGTTTAAAATTTTGAAAAAGACAAGAGAAATGAAAATGCCAAAAGATACGCATTTTGAAATAGAATTTCATAATTAAGTTATAATAATAAAAATAATTCAATATTTTGTAAAAAACACTTGATTTTAAAGTATATATTTGATATACTTGCTTCGTAAAACTGAGTGGTCCTCTGCGTTTTTGAGCTTGCACGAACACTCAATAACATACTACAAAAGGAGGCAAATCCATGAATATCATTGATACAATTGAAAAAGAAGGTATGCGCACTGATATTCCTGCATTCAACATTGGTGACACAGTTAAAGTGTTTGTTAAAGTCGTTGAAGGAAACCGTGAAAGGTTGCAGGCATTTGAAGGTGTGGTAATAGCTCGCAAAAATGGTGGCATAAGAGAAACTTTCACTGTTCGTCGTATATCTTTTGGAATTGGTGTTGAGAGAACATTCCCAGTACACTCTCCAAAAATCGACCATATTGAAATTGTTCGTAAGGGTGTTGTACGTCGTGCAAAACTTTACTATCTCAAAGGTAAAACAGCCAAAAATTCAAGAATTAAAGAAGCAAAATAAATCAAATTTTCAAAGATATGAAAAAATTTCATATCTTTTTTTATTGTTCAAATAATTGCTTTTGTTTTAATAAAAATTTGTGTTATCATATTTTGGAGGTAAAAAATAATGTTTTCAAAAATTTCATGTTTTGGTCTGCTTGGACTAAATGGTTTTAAAATAGATGTAGAAGTAGACACAGGACTTGGGCTTCCATCATATGACATTGTTGGGCTTCCAGACACTGCTGTAAAAGAATCTAAGGAAAGAGTTCGTTCAGCAATCAAAAATTCTGGTTATAAATTTCCTAGCAACAAAATCACAATCAATCTTGCACCAGCAAATGTAAAGAAAGCAGGTGCAAATTTTGATTTGCCAATCGCAGTAGCAATTCTTGCATCAAACGGAATAATAGAATCAAATAAACATAACAATTTTATTATTATTGGTGAGCTAGGGTTAGATGGCGGTGTAAGGTCAGTCATGGGAATTTTGCCTGCACTTATTTCAGCACGAAAACTTGGTTACACAAATTTTATAGTTCCAAAACAAAATGAAAAAGAAGCAAGTTACATTGATGGCGTAAATGTTTATGCCGTATCAAATCTTTCAGAAACCGTTGCGTTTTTAAATAACAATTTAAATCTTCTTCCAGTTGAAAAAGCAATTTGGAAAGGCGAAAAATCTGATAAAATAACAGAAGATTTTTGTAGAGTCAAAGGACAAGCCCTCGCAAAAAGAGCAATAGAAATTGCGGTCAGTGGTGGGCATAACATAATCATGGTTGGTGCACCAGGTGCAGGAAAAACAATGATAGCAAAATGTATACCTTCAATCATGCCAAACCTCACTTTTGATGAAGCACTAGAAATCACAAAAGTTCATTCAATAGCAGGTGAACTAGATTTATCTCGTGGAGTTGTAAGTTCAAGACCATTTAGAAGTCCGCATCACACAGCATCAACAGTTGCACTCACTGGTGGTGGAAAAGATGCCAAGCCAGGCGAAGTAAGTTTGGCAAGCAATGGTGTTTTATTTCTTGACGAACTTCCAGAATATTCAAGGTCAACCCTTGAAACACTTCGTCAACCACTTGAAGATGGAGTCATCACTGTTTCAAGAGCAAGTGGAACATTTGAATATCCAGCAAATTTCATGTTGGTTGCAAGCATGAATCCATGTCCATGTGGAAACTATGGCGTAAGTGGGGCAGTTTGCACTTGTTCACCAAATGCAATACAAAACTATTTAAAACGCCTTTCAGGACCACTTCTTGATAGAATTGATTTGAAGATAGATGTCGAAAGAGTGGCATTTTTAGACATAACAAGCAAACAACTCGAAGAGCCAAGCAGTGAAATAAAAAAGAGAGTAGACAAAGCAAGACAAATTCAAAATGAAAGGTTTAAAGGAACAGGTGTTCACACCAATGCAAAAATGACATCAAAAATGATAAATGAATTTTGCAAACTTGATAGCCAGTCAGAAAAGTTAATGGAACTTGCATTTGAAAAATATCACATTTCTGCTCGTGGCTACACAAGGCTTCTTAAAGTTGCACGAACAATAGCAGACCTTGATGGCTCAGAAAATATTCAATCAAACCATATTGCCGAAGCACTTGCATATCGAAATATAGATAAGTTTCAAATGTGATTGTAATAGTTAATATAAGTTCTCACATTAAAAATTTGATTGTTAAATAATAGGATAATAAAAATGTTAAATAACGATGAACTCGGACTAATATGGTTCGACTACAATGATATAAGTTTTTCAAAAGTAGAAAAAATTCTGCATGAGTTTAATGAAATAAATGACATTTTTGATGCAGAAAAAGTAAAAAATGCGAAATTAGATGCAATAGATAAATCTTTAAAAGATAAACTTCTCTCAGTTAATTTTGAAAATTTTAAAGAAAAAATTGAAGATGAATTATATAAATATGGCATAAGTGCCATAACTTTTGTTTCAAAAACTTATCCAGAAAAATTAAAAAATATAGATAATCCACCACTTGTTTTATACACAAAAGGTGACATAAGTTTGCTTAACAAAAAATCAATTTCAATAGTCGGAACAAGAAAACCATCAGACTATGGCAAAATAGTTTGTGAAAAATTCACCAAAGAATTGTCGGGTGCTGGGCTTGTCACAGTTTCAGGACTTGCTTATGGAACAGACACCATAGTTGCCGAAACAACAATAAAAAATGGTGGCAAAACAATAGCCGTTCTCGCAGGTGGTTTAGACTCAATTTATCCCGCACAAAACAAATCGCTTTCAAAGCGAATTGAAGAAAATGGACTTCTTGTTTCAGAATATAGAATCGGAATACGTCCACAAAATTATTCTTTTGTAAATAGAAACAGAATTGTTTCTGCACTTGGTCTTGGCACACTCATTGTCGAAGCAGGCAAAATCAGTGGAACAATAACCACTGCACGATTTGCCATTGAACAAGGCAGAGAACTTTTTGTTGTGCCAGGAAATATTTATTCTTTGCAGTCAGAAGGCACAAACAATTTAATAAATGAAATACCCGACACATTCACAATTTCGCCAGAACGAATTTTGTTTAAACTCAAAATAAAAAAGAAAGACACATCAAATCAAACTCAAAGTGTGCAAGTTGATTTAA
The DNA here is from genome assembly GCA_947382485.1 of uncultured Clostridia bacterium. GTDB lineage: Bacteria > Bacillota > Clostridia > Christensenellales > UBA1242 > RGIG1681. The sequence goes on from CANCYS010000002.1 coordinate 116,935, forward strand.
ATGAAAGTAAGGTGCTTTCTTTGCTGAGTGAAAAAGAACTTTCGTTTGATGAACTTTGTGAAAAATCGCAAATCAAGCCATCCGTTCTTTCAGCACTTTTAATAAAAATGGAAATGTTAGACCTTGTCAAAAAAGGTGACAGCAACACTTATTTTAAATATTAAAATAAGATTTTATGTTGAAAATAAAATAAAAAAATAATTGTAAAATTTTAAAAATTTAGATTTGACAAAATCATTTAAAAAATTTAAAATTTTAATTTGTATCGTGCTTGAAGAGTAATTTTTGCTTAAATAGATGTTTGACAATTTATTTGGCACTATGATAAAGTAAGACAAATTGAAGGAGAAATTATGAAACTTGTTTTGATAGAAGGACCTGGTAAAAAAGATAGTGTACAACATTATCTTGGGAAAGATTATAAGGTTATGCCAACGTTCGGACATTGCCGTGACCTTCCAGTAAAGGGACTTGGAGTAGATGTAAAAAATAATTTTGAGCCTGAATATGTAGTTGTTGCAGACCACAAAAAAACTGTTGATGCAATAAAAAAAGAAATGAAAAAAGCAGATGGAGTCATCTTTGCATCCGACCCTGACCGTGAAGGAGAGGCAATCGCATGGCACATGTGTTATCTTTTAGATATAGATCCAAAAACAAATTGTCGTATAACATATAATGAAATCAGTGAAACTGCTGTCAATGAAGCAATTGCAAATCCAAGACCAATAGATGACAAACTTGTAAATGCTCAGCAAGCAAGACGAGTTCTTGACAGACTTGTGGGTTACAAAATTTCACCAATACTTTGCAAAAAAATTCAAAACAATTTGTCAGCAGGTCGTGTGCAGTCAGTCACACTCAGACTCGTAGTTGATAGAGAAAGAGAAATTTTAAACTTCAAGCCAGAAGAATATTGGACACTTCAAGTCACTCTCAAAAAAGATGATGGAACAACTGAAACATTCAAAGCAGTTTTAGAAGCAGGAAAAGATAAAGCAATCAAGTCCAAAGAAGAAATGGACAAAATTGTTGAAGCAATCTTAGGAAAAGAGTTTACTGCTGTAAATGTAAAAAAATCCGTAACAAAATCTCAACCAAGTGCACCATTCACAACATCAACCATGCAACAAGAAGCACTCAACAAACTTGGAATGAGTTTAAAAACCACAAGTGCAACCGCACAGGTTTTATATGAAGGTGTAGAAATTGCAGGAAAAGGTAAACAACCACTCGTAACATACATCAGAACAGACTCTGTTCGTATCGCACCAGAAGCACAAGCAAAAGCCAAAAAGTTCATAATAGAAAATTTTGGCGAAAAATATACAACCGAAAAGCCAAGGTCATTCAAAAACAAAAAGGACGCACAAGATGCACACGAAGCAATTCGTCCAATTTCACTTAATTATCGTCCAGAAGATTTAAAAGATAAAATCCAAAAGAATGAGTATAGGCTCTATAAACTTATATATGATAGATTTCTTGCCAGTCAAATGTCAGAAGCAACCTACAATTCACTTTCAGTAGAATTTGAATGTAGCGGTTACAAGTTCAAAACCACAGGCAGAAGTTTAATTTTCGATGGCTACACAGCAATTTATAACAACCAGTCACAAGAAGATGATGAAGTTTCATCAAAACTTCCAAATATCGAAAAGGGTGACAAGTTTATTTCACAGGAAACAAAGCCAGAACAAAAGTGGACAAAACCACCAGCAAGATACACCGAAGCAAGCCTTGTAAAAGCAATGGAAGAAAAGGGAATCGGCAGACCATCAACCTACACTCAGTCAGTTTCAACACTTTTCACAAGAAATTATGTAGAAAAAGATGGAAAAGCAATCAAACCAACAGAACTTGGTTTCGTAGTTGTAGATATGCTCATAAAATTCTTCCCAGACATAATGGACGTAGGCTTCACTGCTGGAATGGAAAACAACCTTGACGACATTGAATATGAAGGAAAAGATTGGCATCAAGTGTTAACAGAATTTTATGGTTCGTTTGATGAAGCCGTAAAAAATGCACAAAAAGATGGAACAAAAGCAAAACTTCCAGAAGAAGTCAGTGATGTTGCTTGCGACAAGTGTGGTGCAATGATGGTCATAAGAACTGGTAGATATGGAAAATTCTTGGCTTGTCCAAACTTTCCAACTTGCAAAAACACCAAACCACTTGAAGAAGATTTCCCAATAGAAGCAAAATGCCCAAATTGTGGAAAGAATATAAAAAGATTGAAATCAAAAAGAGGCAAAGTTTTCTATGGCTGTGAAGGTTATCCAGACTGCACATATATGTCATGGGATATCCCAGCTGGTGAAAAATGTCCAAATTGCTCAGAAGATATGATTGTAAAATTATATAAAAATTCAAAAACCATTTCTTGTAAAAGTTGTGGATATTCGAGAAAAGAAGATTATAATGGAACAGTACAAGCAGAGGAAGAATTAAGTCAAGAAAGTGCGATTGATATATTAAATAAATTAGATGAGCAAAATGAAAAACAAAGTTAATGTAATTGGTTGTGGACTAGCGGGAGCAGAAGCAACCTATCAATTATCAAAAAGGGGAATTTTGGTTGAGCTTTATGAAATGAAGCCAACCAAATTTTCTCCTGCACACACAAATCCAAATTTTGCAGAAGTAGTGTGTTCAAACTCATTTAAAAGTGATGAACTCTCAACAGCATCAGGTTGTCTAAAAGCCGAAATGCGTGAACTAGACAGTTTAATTTTAAAGTGTGCAGAAAAAGCAAAAGTTCCAGCAGGGTCAGCACTTGCTGTCGATAGAAACAAATTCAGTGAAATTGTCACAAATGAAATAAAAAATTTAAAAGGCGTCACCATACATAATGAAGAAGTCAAAACCATCGACACCACAAATTTAACAATCATTGCAACAGGCCCACTCACAAGTGATGCACTTTCAAGTGAAATTGCAAAACTGCTTGGAAGTGAAAGTTTGCATTTCTATGATGCGTCTGCACCAGTCGTTGATGCCGAAACCATCGACATGACCAAGGTGTTCAAAGATGCAAGATATGGCAAGGGTGAAAGTGACTATATTAATTGTCCAATGAATAAAGATGAGTACTATGCCTTTGTCGATGCACTCACATCTGCCGAAAGAGTAGAACTCCATGAGTTTGAAAAAGCGGAAATCTTTGAAGGTTGCATGCCAGTTGAAGTCATGGCATCAAGAGGCAGAGAATCTCTCAGATTCGGCACACTTCGTCCAGTTGGGTTTAGGTATGAAAATGGAGAAAGACCATATGCCGTTGTGCAACTAAGAAAAGAAAGCACAGAAAATGAACTGTACAACTTGGTCGGTTTCCAAACAAATTTAAAGTTTGGTGAACAAAAAAGAGTATTTTCAATGATACCAGCACTTAAAAATGCAGACTTTGTAAAATATGGAGTCATGCACCGAAACAGTTACATTTGTGCACCAAAACACTTAAATTTTGATTTCAGTTTAAAGAAAAACGAAAACATATACATCGCAGGACAGCTCTCTGGCGTCGAAGGATACATGGAAAGCACAGCCAGTGGACTTGTTGCAGGAATAGCCCTAGCAAACAAAATACACGGAAAATCTCTTGATATTCTTCCAAAAACCACTATAATTGGAGCTATAACAAACTATATCTGCACAGCAAGTAGTGAAAATTTTCAACCAATGAATGCAAACTTTGGAATACTTCCTGCGTTAGATGTGATAATTAAAGATAAATCACAAAGAAAACTTGCTTATAGCGAGCGAGCAATTCAAGATATAAAAAAGTATAAGGAGCAAAATTTATGTTAGAACTAAGAGGAACAACAATAATTGGCGTAAAAAAAGATGACAAAATTGTTCTTGCTGGTGACGGACAAGTCACAGCAGGTGAGCACACAATTTTCAAAGGTAATGCCAGAAAAGTAAGAAGAATTTTCAATGACAAAGTTGTAATCGGTTTTGCAGGTTCAACTGCTGACGCATTCAATCTTTGTGAACATTTTGAAAAAATGCTTGAAAAATATTCAGGCAATTTAGAGCGTGCTGCTGTCGAACTTGCACTACTTTGGAGAAGTGACAAAGGCATACGCCAACTCGATGCCATGATGATTGCAGCAGACAAAAATCAACTGCTCATCATTTCAGGAAATGGTGATGTGTTTGAACCAGAAGGTGGTGTGTGTGCAATCGGTTCTGGCGGAAACTATGCACTTTCTGCTGGAAAAGCACTATATGAAAACACCAACTTGTCAGCAAAAGAAATTGCAGAAAAAGCAATGAAAATTGCAGGACAAATTTGCGTATACACAAATGACCATATCACAGTTGAGGAGGTGTAAAATGTCAGTAGAATTATCCCCAAAACAAATAGTAAGTGAACTTGACAAATATATCATTGGTCAAGCAGAAGCAAAAAAAGCAGTAGCAATCGCACTTAGAAATAGATATAGAAGAAGCAAACTCTCATCAGAAATGAGAGAAGAAATCACACCAAAAAACATAATCATGCAAGGCCCAACAGGTGTTGGTAAAACAGAAACCGCAAGAAGACTTGCAAAACTTGTAAAAGCACCTTTTGTAAAAGTAGAAGCCACCAAGTTCACCGAAGTTGGTTATGTTGGTCGTGATGTAGAATCCATCATTCGTGACCTTGCCGAAGCATCAGTTCGCCTTGTCAAAAAAGAGCGTTTTGATGAAGTTCATGAAAAGGCAGAAAAGGCAACTTATGAAAGATTAGTCACAGCACTTTTCCAAGGCTACAAAACAAAGCATCCAGACCTTGCCGACGACACCATTCGTGAGCATATTTTAGAAGACTTAAAATCTCACAAACTTGACAATGAAATTGTCGAAGTTGAAATCACAGAAGATAACAGTCCAATGCAAATGATGCCAGGAATGGGCATGGAAATCAACATTTCCGAAATGCTTGGCGGAATCCTTCCAAAAAGAAAGAAAAAGAAAAGAATCGCAGTCATTGATGCAATTCACATCTTTTTAAATGAAGAAAGTGAAAAACTCATCGACATGGACAATGTCTCAGCCGAAGCAGTTCGCAGGGCAGAACAAGATGGCATTGTGTTTATTGATGAAATTGACAAAATCACTGGCAAAAATGGAAGTGGTTCAGGTCATGGCCCAGATGTTTCAAGAGAAGGTGTGCAAAGAGATTTGCTCCCAATAGTTGAAGGAAGCACAGTCACAACCAAATATGGACCAATCAGAACAGACTTTATTTTGTTCATTGCAGCAGGTGCGTTCCACATGTCAAAAATTGAAGACTTAATTCCAGAACTTCAAGGCCGTTTCCCAACAACAGTCACTCTTGATAGCATCACTTATGAAGACTTTGTAAAAATCTTGTCAGACACACAAAACTCACTCATTTTGCAATACACAAGCCTTCTTGAAGTTGATAACATCAAACTTAGTTTCACAAAAGATGGCATTGAAGAAATCGCAAGAATCGCAGTTCTTGCAAACGAAACAAATGAAAATATTGGTGCAAGAAGATTGCATTCAATCATGGAAAGTTTGCTTGAAGATGTGTCATTCAATGCAACAGGTGATCACCCAGTCATTGAAATCAAGGTTGATAAAAAATATGTTGATGAACATCTTTCAAACATCTGTAAAAAGTTTGATTTAAGTAAATATATCTTATAAAAAGGAGAATTAATCATGTTAAATGCAGGTATAATGGAAGAAGAAGAGTTCAATAAAATCATAAACTCAAAAAACATCAGTGTAGTAGATTTTTCAGCTGTGTGGTGTGGACCATGCAGAATGATGGCTCCAATAGTCATGCACTCAGCAGATAAACATAAGGGCGAATATTTTTATTATCAAGTAGACATTGACAGTGCAGAAAACATCGCTGCTCGCCAAGAAATCTCAGTTGTTCCAACAATTGTTGTATATCAAAAAGGCGAAGAACTTGGCAGAATCTCAGGTTATATGGAACTTGAAGATTTTGAAAAATTCCTTGCCCAAACTGTTAGCAAAGCGAAATAGTTCAAACATAAAATAAATATTTTTTGCAAAGACTAAACCTAAATGGTTTGGTCTTTTTAATAAAAATCGCAATTTTAAACTAATTTTAAATTAAAATTAGGCGTTTTTAGCCCAGTTTTAATAAAATTTTGCGGTTTTTTAAAAGAAATTTTCAAATACCTATTGCATTTTAGCAAAAATAGTTATATTATAAGAACACCGAAAAGGAGATTATTATGGAAGAAAAAGAAGTTTATCTTGATAATGCTTCAACAACAAAAATTTCAGCAGACGTATATAAAAAGATGCTCGAATGTTTCACAAAGTGTCAAGGCAACAGTTCAAGCATTCACAAAATGGGTAGAGATGCAAATGCTGAACTTGATGAAGCAAGAGCAAAAGTTGCAAAAGCAATAGGTGCAAAACCAAGTGAAATCTATTTCACCTCAGGTGGAACAGAAGCAAACAACTGGGCAATCAAAGGCATCGCAAGAGCAAACCGCTCAAAAGGAAATCACATCATCACATCAGTCATCGAACACCCATCAGTTTTAGAGTCTTGCAAAGACCTCGAAAAAGAAGGTTTCAAAGTGACCTATGTTGGTGTAGATTCAAATGGTGTAATTGACTATTCACAAATCATCAAATCAATCGGACCAAACACAATTTTAATTTCAATCATGACAGCAAACAACGAAGTTGGTTCACTTCAACCAATTCGTGCAATAGCAGAACTTGCAAAGGCAAATGAAATATATTTCCACACCGATGCAGTTCAAGCAATCGGAGCAATCGCACTCAATGTAAAAGAACTTGGTGTTGACGCTCTCACAATTTCCGCACACAAATTCCATGGGCCAAAAGGCGTAGGTGCTTTATATGTTAAAAAAGGCACAAAGATTGACAGATTCATGTCAGGTGGCAGACAAGAAGACAACATGAGAGCAGGCACAGTCAATGTTCCAGCATGTGCAGGCATGGGCGTTGCAATTGAAAATGCAACAACCGACCTCGATGAAAAAGTTCGTGAAGTCAGAGTAATCAGAAAATATTTCCAAAGAAAGGTTTCAGAAGCCATTCACAACATTTCACTCAATGGACACCCAACACAAAGAATTGCAAACAACTGTTCAATTTCATTTGAAGGTGCAGAAAGTGAAGCAATCGTAATGATGCTTGACAGAGAAGGAATTTACGCTTCATATGGTTCAGCATGTGAAATGGGTTCAAATGCACCATCACATGTGCTTCAAGCCATGGGCAAAGAACCAGAAGCAATTCGTTCAACAGTTCGTTTCACATTCAGTGCAGAAATCACTCGTGAACAAGTCGATGAGGTAGTTGAAACACTTCGAAAAATAGTAAAGAAGTTAAGAAGCATCTCAGCAATAAGAATTTATAAAAGTAAGGTGGAATTATAATTATGTATTCAGAAAAGATTTTAAATGAATTTTATAATCCAGCAAATTTTGGTGTCATCAAAGGTGCAAGTGGCGTAGGAAAAGTAACCCTCGACATTGGCAGTGAAATTATCAAAATTTATATCAAAGTTGAAGAAGAAAAAGTAGTTGAAGCAACTTTCCAAGCATTTGGTGGAGTAGTAGCCATTGCATGTGGAAGCGTAGCAGCCAGATTAATTAATGGAAAAGCAGTCAGCACACTTTCAAAGTTTGCAGTCAGTGACCTAACCGCAGTTGTAGGAAAGGTAGAAGACGACCAAATGTACATTGTTCATGGTGTAGTAAATGCCGTTCATCTTGCAGGTGAAAGTTATTACAACAGAAGTGCAAAAGACGAAGATTAGTCGTCAAAAATTAAGCACATAGCTTTGTTACAAAAAAACCACACAATACATGTGTGGTTTTTTCTTATTTCAATATTATTATTAATCTTCTAAACCTAATAGGTAGTCAGTAGTAACTCCAAAATATTTAGCAATAATAATAATTTCATTAATTTTAACACTAACTTGTTTATTTTCCCAACGACTAAGTGAAGAAGAACTTAACTTAATTTCTTTTGAAAGTTGTTGAATAGAAAGACCTTTTTGTTCTCTAAGTTCTTTTAATCTTTCTGCGAATTTATCCATACCTTCCACCTCTAATGAAATTATATCCCATTTAAGGGACAAATTGTTTGACCGCCCACATTTGGGATAGTATAATAAATATGTCCCATATATGGGATATATATAAGGAGAAAAATAAAGTGATAGATTTAAAAGAAATAATAAAGTGGGATTTTGGAAAAAGAAAGTTAGGAGGAGAGAAAAAAGAAATAGTAGATAAATTGGTAAACATAGGAAAAGAGTTGGAAAGTACACTAGATGAAAAGCAAATGAAACTATATTTTGAAATAGATATGTTAAGGGGAGAATACTTAGTAAGCGAAGAAGATGAGTTAATAGACTACATAATAGAACTATATAAAACAATATTAGTAAAAAAGTGACATGGGTTCACTAAAATCACGAAAAAAGGTGTTATACTAAGTGTGAGCACGGAGGGGTGGTTATTCCAAGAAGGAGGGTGTAAAATCTTCAATATCGTTTGACTTTAAATTTAAAAACTTTTATCATAATTTTATGAATAACAGCAAAAGACAAAACAAGTTAATGCTTTGGCTTTCAAATATGAATGCAAAATATAAACGATTTTTTGAGATAATCAGATTTTTAATAGTTGGTGGCATTGCAACAATCATTGACTATTTTGTCATGAGTTTAGTTTTATATGCTTTCGACCCATCGCTATATCCAAACTTTTTCAATGTGTTCTATGGTGGTGGAAACCCATCAACCATTGCAACAGTTGTTGGCACAGGCACAGGCTTTTGCGTTTCACTAATTTTCAATTATCTTCTTTCAGTTTTCTTTGTATATGAAGAAAAAGGAAATTCAAAAACAGCCAAAGGTGCAGTTTTGTTTGCACTTTTAAGCATCGGTGGGCTTTTGTTAAACACTGCTGGAATGTGGCTTGGCTATGACATAATTGGAATAAACGAATGGATTGTCAAAATCATCATGACGCTTATCGTTTTAGTTTACAATTATGGTACAAGAAAATTTTTCATTTTCAAAAAAGCAAAATCAATGCAAACTGAAAATTCTCCAACCCAAAATGAAAACCAGCCAAAAATTTCAGAAACAGATAGCGTAGAAAAATAATCATAAAAATTTAATAAAAATAAAAATTCAAACTGCCACATCGGCAGTTTTCTTTTTGCAAAACTTTGAAAAAAATGTATAACATTGTCGATTTTACGCATAATAGGTGTAGGAGGTTTACAATGGAAAATCTATGTAAAGGTTTATTTTATGGTATGGCAATTGGTCTAGTTGTCGGAGGCGTAGTAGTAGCAAAAAACAAAAAACTTGCAGGACAAATCAAGCAAAAAGTTTCTATGGCTGAGGAAAAACTTGATGAAGCAAAAGAAATGTTGCAAGAAAAAATTCAAGAAAGCGGTTCAAACAACCAAAATAAAGGTTAATAACAACTAAAATTTGAATAAAATAATGCTTTTTAAAACGCTAAAAATGAAAATAAAAAGTCTAAAAAACAGTTAAAAAAAATAGACATCTAAGTTATTTTATGCTATCATTTGAGTATAGATTGGTGAAAGAAGGTGTGCGAGATGAAAATTGTAGGTCTAGACATAGGCACAGTCAGAATAGGCATAGCCACATCTGATATAATGGAAATCATTGCATCAGCCTATGAAGTCTATAAACGCAAAAACACCAGCGAAGATGTAAAACACATTGCAGAAATCGTAACTAATCTAGGTGCAGGCGAAGTTGTTATTGGTTTGCCACTAAAAATGGACGGTTCAGAAGGTCAAAGCGTTGAAATGGCAAGAGAATTTGGTGAAAGTTTATCAAAACTCATTTCCGTTCCAATATTGTATCAAGATGAACGATTGTCCACCGTCACTGCCGAAAAAATCCTGATTGAGTCAGGCGTAAGGCGTGAAAAGAGAAAGGGGAAAATTGATAGCATAGCAGCCACAATCATATTGCAAACCTATCTTGATAAAAAAAGTAATATGAAAAGATAATTTGCATAAAATAAAATTTAGGAGAATAATTATGGCAGATGAAGAACTCAAATTAAATGATGAAGAACTTCCAGAATCAATGGAACACATGGAAGAAGACGATGACGATATAATCACTTTGCTTTCAGCAGATGGCGAAGAAATTGATTTTGTTGAAATCGCTGGCATTGCATATAAAGGAGCATTCTATGCAATTTTGCAACCAGTTGAACTTCTTGATGGAATGGACGATGATGAAGCATTAGTATTCAAAGTAACAAGAGGCAAAGATGGCGAAGACAAGTTTGAAATTGAACTTGAAGATTCTGTTATCGATGCAGTGTTTGCTGAATACAACAAACTTCTTGATGAAGCAAACAGTGATGGAACAGCTGAGTAGTTTAATGCCATATAGTCTATATAGAAAAATATGTCAAAATTAAAGTCGAGAATTTTCTCGGCTTTTCTTTTGCAAATTTTTAGAATTTCTCAAAAAAATCATTGCAAAATTCAAAAGTATGTGATAAAATCTTGCTATCACACATTTGTGGTGATGTTTTTGGTGTTGCATAAATTCAAAATTTATGTCGAAGGAATTTGTGTTCCAAAAGCAAGTGACCCACAAAGAGGGATAAAAACAAGGAGAAAAAAATTTTATGGCAGTTGTATCAATGAAACAATTATTAGAGGCAGGTGTTCACTTTGGTCATCCAACAAGAAAATGGAACCCAAAAATGAAAAAGTACATCTTCACAGCAAGAAATGATATCTACATTCTTGACCTCGAAAAAACCGTAACTTTGATTGATGAAGCATACGAATTCGTAAAATCAACAGTTGAAGCAGGCGGAACAATCTTGTTCGTAGGAACAAAAAAACAAGCAAAAGAAGCAGTTATTGAAGAAGCACAAAGAGCAGGCATGTTCTACATGGGCAACCGTTGGCTCGGAGGCACTCTCACTAATTTCAAAACAATTAGAAGCAGAGTAGACAGACTCACAAAATTAAATCAAATGGAAACAACAGGAGAATTTGAACTTCTTCCAAAGAAAGAAGTTTTAGGTCTCAAAGCAGAAAGACAAGATCTTGAAGACAATCTTGGTGGAATCAAAGAAATGAGAACACTTCCATCAGCATTGTTTGTTGTTGACCCAGGCAAAGAATATATTGCAGTTCGTGAAGCAAGAAGCTTAAACATTCCAATCGTAGCACTTGTAGACACAAACTGTGACCCAGATGTAGTAGACTATGTAATCCCAGGAAATGATGATGCAATTCGTGCAGTAAAACTCATCGCTGGTGCAATGGCTGATGCCTGCATCGAAGCAAGAGAAGGTGCAGACGGTCTTGCAAGAATCAAACAAGCCGAAGCAGAAGCAAGAGGCGAAACATATCAACCAGTTGAAGAAGAAACTGTTGAATCAATGGAAGCAGTTGCAAGCGAAACTGTTGTTGAAGAAAAAGTAGAAGCAGTTGAAGAAAAGCCAGCAAGAAAACCAAGAGCAAAGAAAACAGAAACTGTTGAAGAATCAGCAGAAGAAGTTAAAGCAGAAGAACCTGCAAAGAAAACAAGAACAAAAAAAGCAGAAACAAAAGACGCTGAATAATAAAAGTTTAAAGAAAATTTAAGATAAAGAATTAAAGGAGAATATTATGGCATTTACCGCTAAGGATATAACCACACTCAGAGAACAAACTGGTGCAGGTATGCTTGATTGCAAAAATGCACTCACAGAGTGTGATGGAGATATGAATAAAGCCGCTGATTGGCTTCGTGAAAAAGGAATTTCAAAGGCTGCTAAAAAAGCATCAAGAATTGCAGCAGAAGGTTCAGTTTTCTTGTATAACCACATGAATGGAAAGATTGGTGTTATGCTTGAACTCAACTGTGAAACAGACTTCGTTGCAAAAAATCCAGAATTCCAACAACTTGGACATGACCTTTGTTTGCACATCGCAGCAAATGCACCAAAATATGTTTCAAAAGATGAAGTTGATGAAACCGAACTTTTGAAAGAAAGAGAAATTTTGCGTGCACAAGTTATCAATGAAGGTAAGCCAGAAGCAATGGCAGATAAAATTGTTGATGGAAAAATCAGCAAATACTATAAAGATGTATGTTTGCTTGAACAAGAATTTGTTAAAGATCCAGATAAAACAATTGCACAACTTATTAATGATGCAGTTGTTAAAATTGGTGAAAAGATTTCTGTTCGCAGATTTGTAAGATACGTTATGGGTGAAGGACTTGAAAAGAGAAATGACAATCTTGCAGAAGAAGTAGACAAACAAATCAATGGTTAAATTTCATTAAAAAAATCTCACATGTGATATGTGAGATTTTTTTTAAATAATAATTTCAATATTTGTCAAATTGTTTTTTAATTTGCCATTGACAATGCAATTTTCCACCTTTATAATAAAATAAAAGGAGATAGTTTTATGGAAATTGTAAAAGAAAAAATAACAAATCAAACTGTTCTCCAAAGTAGTGGAATAACAATTCGAATTGAAGATGTTTTATCAGGTAAAAAACTTGATAATTTGATTAAAAATTCTGATGAAATAGCAGATTATTATATTGAAAATCTTGTAAGACGTCTTGAATCTTTATACACTTATTATAATGAAATAGATGATGACAAAAATGCAAAAGAACTTGCAGAATATTATTATGTAATGTCACTTACAACAAAGAAATTTGAAGAACTTGAAGACTATGAAAAAGTTAAACTCTTCAAAGTTTATGACACCGCATTAAAAAATCAAATTTATGGCCCGTATGAAATTTATGACAGAAAAGTAAATCAACGAGAAAGTTTTTCTCTTGAAGATATGTTTTATGATAGAGATATTCTCAAAACTGTTCAAGACGCAATTCCATCGTTATATGAAGGGCCAGATAAAATTGCAGTGCAAAAGAAAATGAACGAATTCAATTCAGTCATAGAAAATCTAAGCAGTTGTAAAGAAGAAAGATTGTGCTTTGCCGTAAATCGTGAAATTCTTTTAAAGAATTATTCAAAAGTAAAAAAGATTTTAGAATATGCAAGAGAGCATAGTGATAAACAGATTGAGCTTGTAATTGATGATAATGGAATGATTTTTGTAGATAATAGTTTTGATATGAAAGTTCCATATAGCTACACTCAAAGCGAAATGCAAAAATTCACAGAACTTATATATTTGGAATTGATTGACAACTTATACTTTTCAGAATTTTATCAAGAGCCATTCATTCCAACAAAAAGAGAAGAATTGTGGTCATATTATGATGTTTATAGGGCAAATGCAAATAAAAAGAATATAGTAAAATCAATACAAAGAGCAAAACTCTCACCATTTGAAACAATTTTAATGGCAAATGGAAAAATAAGTGAAAGCAAATATGTTGGTCATGCATCAAGTGATGAAAAAACACGAACTTTTTTAACTGCGGAAGATGCAAGAGATAATGAAGAAGAACTTAAAAAGAGTGGAAAAGCATTTGTGTGTACTGGATATTCAAGTTATGCAAAAGCAATTATAGATGAATTAAATAATGAAAATTTAAAATGTATGTTTGTGCCTGCAAACTTTCATTATGGAAAAACAAAACGCAGAAAATATGGTGCAACACACATGATGCTTCTTGTCAAAATTAAAGATGAAAAATATGACATTGATGGTTATTATATGTGGGACCCAACTTGGAGTAACATTGTTCCAGAAACAGTTTTGTTCCCAATTGAAGATATAAAAAAATATAGCAAAATATATGCAGATATAAATCATAGAAAAATTTCAAAAATTTCATCATTTCTTTTGACAGAGCGTTCTCATGAAAAAGATGAAGATAAAGTTGATAATACTGTTTACGATGATTATGCAGGCAAAAGTAAACCAATTAATTTTCACACAATGATAACCGCATTAGATGAAATGTATAGCAAATTGAGAAATTCAAAATATAATGATGCCAAAATTGCATACTTGTCAAATCAGCAATTAATTTCCGAACTAATCACAAAAACAATGAGAAATACGACAGTGTTTAATACAAAAAATTCTCAGAATAAATTCTATGTTGAACTTAGAAATTATTTTATTGAGAATAGTGATAAATTTTTAGATTGGGAAAATAAATGGAATGATTATATAAAAGATATAATATTTAGTTAAGCAAAACAAATTTGTTTTGCTTTTTTACATTTGTAAATTTGCCATTTCACCTTAATTTTAATTGATAAATGCCAAAATATTTTGTATTATATAAATGGATAAAAAGGAGATTATTTTATGTATATAGATAACGAAAATGTTAGTATGATTTTTATGGAACTTGAAGAAGGATTTGAAAAAGCGATAAAGCACTTTGAAAGTGAACTTTCATCAATTCGTGCAGGTCGTGCAAATCCACATATATTAGATAAAATTTTGGTGGATTATTATGACACACCAACACCAATTCCACACATGGCAAATGTTTCTGTTCCAGAAGCAAGACAAATTGTGATTGCACCTTGGGATATAACAAATGTTAAAAATATAGTTAAAGCAATCATGGCATCAGACCTTGGAATAACCCCAACTGATGACGGAAAAATTATTCGTTTAACATTCCCACAACTCACCGAAGAAAGAAGGAGAGAACTTGTAAAAAGCACAAGAAAAATTGCAGAAGACACAAAAGTAATTTGCAGAAACGCAAGACGTGATGCGATTGAAGAAATAAAGAAACTCAAAAAAGATTCTGAAATTTCAGAAGATGAATCAGCAACTTATGAAAAAGAAGTTCAAAAGAAATTAGATGAAGCATCTGCAAAAATTGATAAAATCATGGACGAAAAAGAAAAGGATATAATGCAAGTTTAAAATGATAGATTTAAACTCAGTTATTGGCCTTGAAGAAAAAGTTGCCAAGAAATTTTTAAAAAAAAATGGATATAATAATATACAAAGTATAAATAATTCAAAGCATGTTGAAGGTTGTGATGACCTGATTGTTTGCGGAGTTCGAAAAAATGAAGAATCAATCACATTAATATGTGGAGAGTTTCAACTAAAATTAAAGGAGCAGTAATGTTTTTTGCAAGAAAAAAGTCTAATAAAATAGACCCAGACAATATGCCAAAACATATTGCATTTATTTGTGACGGAAATAGAAGATGGGCAAAGTCAAAAGGTTTGCCAACTCTGCTTGGTCATAAAGAAGGTGTTGAGGCAATTAAAAGAGTTATTAGAAGAGCATCAGAACTAAATTTAGAAAATTTAACATTTTTCTGTTTTTCTACTGAAAATTTTGATAGAAGTAAAGAAGAAATTGATTACCTTTTCAATTTATTCAGAGAAATTTCAAAACTTTCAAAAGATTTTATAAAACATGATTACAAATTTCATCATTCGGGCGACAGAAGTCTTCTTCCAAAAGATATGCTTGACATAATTGATAAACTTGAAGAAGATACCAAAAATTGTAAAAAGGGTATTGTTAATATTGCTCTTGCTTATGGCGGAAGAAATGATATTGTAAATGCCACCAAAAAAATTATAAAAGCCAAACTCAAACCAGAAGAAATAACAGAAGAAAGTTTTTATAAATTTTTATCAACTGGTGACACTCCAAGCGTTGACCTTTTGGTTAGAACAAGTGGTGAACAACGCATAAGTGGTTTCATGTTATACAACATGGCTTATGCAGAGTTGTATTTTGTTAAAAAACATTGGCCTTCATTCAAAGGTGAAGACCTCGATGAATGTATCCTTGAATATCAAACAAGAATAAGACGTTTTGGTAAATAGTTTGCAAAGGAGAAAAGATTTTGAAAAGAACACTCACTGGATTATTAATTTTAATCGTAACTGTTGGATTTGTTTTGCTCAGACAATTTTCTGAACTAATTTTTGATGCATTTTTAATTGTGATTATGTATGGAGCAATTTATGAAGTAACAAAAGCATACAAAAGTTCAAATAAAAAAGTTGACCAAGTTTTGTTATATCTTTATCCAATTGCACTTGTTGCTTTTTCAATCATAACCAAAGAAAATTATCAATTTTATTCAATACTCGGTTTGGTTGCACTCTTTGTTTTATATTTTATAATTTTAGTATTTGAAGATGCCGCAATTTTGTCTGAAAACAGAAAATCGGTAATAAATACTGATGGCAAAAAAGAAGTAAATCTTTTTGAAACAACAAAAAACACATTTAAAATAATTGCTTATCCAATTTTGCCACTCAGCACAATTTTGTTTTTAAATCATTTGAACTATGATTTAGGCTACATGGGAATAATAATGATTTTTGCAATTGCAATGCTCACTGACACCTGTGCATTTTTGTTTGGTATGGCTTTTGGAAAACATAAACTCATTCCAGAAGTTTCACCAAAAAAGTCAGTTGAAGGTGCAATAGGTGGACTTTTTGGTGGAATAGTTGGTTCGCTTGCATGTTTCTTTGTTTTTTATTACACACCATGGTTCAACATTCAAGAAATTGCAAGTTTTGGAGTTTTGATAGGTATTTTTATTGGAATTGGTATTGTTGGTTCAATTTTAACACAAATGGGTGATTTGATTGAATCTGCATTCAAAAGACAAGCAGGAGTCAAAGACCTTGGACATATTCTTCCAGGACATGGCGGATTTATGGATAGAGTTGATGGATTAATGTTTGTAAGTGTTGCTGTATATTTGTGTTTTTCAATATTATGTATTTTATAAAAGTATAATTTTAAAATTTAGTCATAAAATTTATTAAGGAGTATGCGGGAATGACCTTTTTGTATATTTTGCTTGCATTAGTTGTTTTGCTTGTGCTCATAACTGTCCATGAATTTGGTCATTATTGCGCAGGTAAAATTTTAGGTTTTAAAATCAATGAATTTGCAATTGGTTTTGGACCAGCAATTTTTAAAAGAGTTAATAAAAAAACAAGTGAACAATTTTCAATTAGAATTCTGCCACTTGGTGGCTTTTGTGCTTTTGAAGGTGAAGATGAAGCAGGAAATGAAAATCCAGGTTCATTCAACACAATGCCTGCATGGAAAAGATTGATTGTTCTTCTTTCAGGTGTAGGGTTCAACTTTTTGTTTGGTGTGCTTGCAGCCGTAATATATTTGCTTGTCAGTGGTTATGCAACACCAATTGTTTCTGCAACAATAAAGCCAGGCAGTGAAACAACCCTTCAAACAAACGATGTCATCATGGCTGTTGATGGCAAAAAAATTGAAGCATATCGTTCATTTAATGATTTAATGGCAAAATATAAAGAAGGTCAAGATGTGACCTTAACTGTTAATCGTGATGGACAAATTATTGAAATTACAACATCAAAAGAAAAATATGACCCATTTTATTTCATTGCAAACACCAGTAAATTTGAAAATAAAATTTTTGATGAAAATGGCGTTGCAATTCCAATGGATAAATTCATAAATGATATTGTCAGAATTAAAACCATCGACGAAAAAGGCGAAAGCGTTGGCAAAGGTTCATCACTTGTTTCACATTTTTCAAATGTATATAAAAATGCTGAAAAAACTGAGCATTACACGGCCGAAGATATAACTGCATTAATAACTGATGGAACAATTTCTTACGCATCAAGCTATGCAAATCTTGGAATGGTGTATTCATACACTGGACAAAGTTATTCATTCTTTGAAGCAATAGTCAAAGCATGGCCATTCTGTTTCTATCTTTGTGGACTCATATTATCATCACTTGCAGGTTTGTTTACTGGTGCAACATCGGTTTCAGATCTTGGTGGAACAGTCACAGCAATTTCTCAAATTGCACAAGTTAGTTCATGGGGAATTGAATCATTCTTGTTATTGCTTCCACTTCTGGCAATGAACCTTGCACTGTTTAACATTTTGCCAATACCAGCACTTGATGGTGCGAAATGTGTGTTTGTTGCAATTGAAATGATATTCCGCAAACCAGTCAATCGAAAGGTTGAAGGTTGGATACACACAATAGGATTGTTTGTTCTGCTGGGGCTTGTAATTTTCCTAGACATTTATCATTTTGCTTTTGCCTCGTGCCTGTTGCTTTCTTAAAATTAATGCGGTATAATTTAAACTATGGAAACTGAATTACTAATAGATAAAATTAATGAATTTACAAATAATGAATATAAATTTGAACTTAAATCTGCTGTGCTTGATACATCAGCAGATTTTTGTGTGATTGAAATTTATTATCGTGATGGAATTTTGCTTCAAATTCAGAATAAACAAGAATTTGAAACATATATGGAAAGCATTTTACCATCAAGGTTTAAATATGAATTTAAGTTTGTTAAAAAGTTTATTAGTGAAGAGCGAATATTTGATGACCTCAAAGTTTTTATGAAAAGAAATTTTCCTTCAATATTTTATAAAATTGATTCAGTTTTGCTTTTAGATGATGTTTATAAAATCAGTTTAATAATTGATGAAATAACTTTTGAGCATGCAAAAAAGAAAAGAGTAAATGAAAAAGTTTGTGAATATTTCAAATCTAATTTTGAAGATAAAAACTTTGATTGTGAACTTAAAATGGGACAGGTTTTTAATGCTGAAATTCAAGAAAATCAGGAAGATTTTGAAGAAGATGATTCAGACATGATGAGCCTGCGAAAAATTGAGGTTTCAGAAATTATTGAGTTTGTAGGTGAAAAAATTGAACAAACAGCGGATTATATTAAAGATAAAATTTCACCAGAAGAAAATGTTGTTATTTGTGGAAAAATAAAAAATATAAAGAGCATAGTTATAAAGAATAAAAAACAAGAAGAAAGTTCTGAAAAATCAGCTAAAAAACCTAAAAATGATACTGATGAAAAATATGAGAAAAAACTTTATAAATGGATATTAGAAGATTTCACAGGAAACGTAAGTTGTTTATTCATGTCAAATAAATCAAATCAGTCGAAACTTGAAAAACTTGAAGCAGGATCAGAAATTTTGGTTCGTGGAAATCTTGCAGAAGATAAATTTGACAATGGTTTAAGTTTATCAGTAAAAGATATTTGTTATTGTAAACTTCCAGAAAATTTTGAAGAGGTCATTGTATATCACAAAGAAAAATCAAAATACGAATTTGTTAAGCCTGAAAGAATTGTCACTTATCATCAAAACACACTTCTTGGGGAAGAAAGTGCAGATGTCTGTGATTATTTAAAAAATAATAAATTTGTATGCTACGATTTGGAAACAACTGGTCTAAGTTATGAGTCTGGCGACAGAATGATTGAAATTGGAGCAGTTAAGATAGAAAACGGAAAAATAACAGAAAATTTTGCTACATTTGTTAATCCTGAAAAACATATTCCTGAAAAATCCACTGAGATAAATGGAATAACAGACGACGATGTTAAAGATGCACCAAAAGATTATGAGGCACTTCAAGATTTTTATAAATTTACCCGTGATTGTATAATCATTGGCTATAACAACAATTCATTTGATGATATCTTTTTGATTGGTCAATCAAGAAGGTGTAGATGGAATTTTGACAATAAAACAAATGATGTATATAAAATTGCACACAAAAACATTAAGGGCTTAAAAAATTATAAACTTGGAACTGTTGCAAAAGCAATGGGTGTTGTGCTTGATAATGCACATAGGGCATGGTATGATGCACTTGCAACTGCTGAAATATTTTTAAAACTTGCAAAATATGTCGATGAATAATCCATTATAAATGCCGATTTTTTCTAGTTTTACATAGAAAAATAAAACATAACGCTTGCATTTTAATATTTTTAGTTGTATAATAAACATATATGATAGCTTGAATTTAGGAGTGGCAAACAGCCACTCCTAAATTTTGTAAAAAATTATTAGGAGATTTCATGTCAAAAATAGCAGATAGTGTAAAGGAATTTTTAAGCCCAATAGTTGAAAATTTGGGATATAAAATTGTTGATGTTGAGTTTGCAAAAAAATATAATGGCGATAATTTAACTGTATTCATTGATAAAGCGGGTGGAATCAAAATTGAAGATTGTGAACTTGTTCACAAAACCATTGATCAGCCACTTGATGAACTCAATCCAACAAATGACAAACCATACACTTTGAATGTTTCAAGCCCAGGTCTTGATAGGCCACTTAAAACTGACGATGATTTTGAAATAAACCTTAATGAAATTTTAGAAGTAAAACTTTTTCAAGCTATAAACAAACAAAAAGTTTTTGTTGGAACACTATCAAGTTTCAATAAAGATTGCATAGTTTTGCAAGTTAATGAAGACGAAATCACAATTGATAGAAAACTAATTTCAAAAGCAACAAAATATATAGATTTTTAGGAGAAAGATTATGACAAACAAAGATTTTTTCTTAGCACTTGATGCACTTGAACAAGAAAAAAATATAAGTAAAGAATATTTCATGGAGGCACTTCAAACAGCACTTGCAACTGCATACAGAAGAAACTTTGATATAGTTAAACCTGTTGAAGTGGTTTTAAAACCAGAAAAATATGGAATTGAAATTTATGCTTATCAAACAGTTGTTGAACAAGTGGTTGACCCAGATTCAGAAATTTCACTTGAAGATGCAAAAAAAGTGAAAAAAACAATCAAACTTGGTGACAAATTAAAAGAAGAATTATCACCAAAAGAATTTGGAAGAATCGCTGCTGGAACTGCAAAACAAGTCATCACACAAAGAATTCGTGAAAAAGAAAAAACTTCTGCATATGGTGAATTTGAAAATAAAGTTGACACACTCATGACTGGTGTAATCAACAGAATCGACATCGGAAATGTTTATGTTGAATTTCCAGGAACAAACATTGAAGGCATCATGATGCAATATGACCAAGTTGAAGGTGAAAAGTATAATGTTGGTGACAGAATAAAAGTTTATGTTAAAAAACTTCGTGAAACTGCTTATGGCGTTCAGGCAATTGTGTCAAGATCAAATGCAGGCTTTGTTAAAAAACTTTTTGAACTTGAAGTTCCTGAAATCCAAGATGGCGTTGTTGAAATCATCAATGTTGTTCGTGAAGTAGGTTACAGAACAAAAATTGCTATCAATTCAAAAGACCCTAACGTTGATGCTCTTGGTGCTTGCGTTGGTGCAAAAGGTGTGAGAGTAAATGCCATTGTTTATCAACTTGGCGGAGAAAAAATTGATATTATAGTATATTCAGATGACCCATTTGAATATATTGCAAGAGCACTTTCTCCTGCAAAAGTTATTTCAGTTGAAATTGATGAGATAACAAAATCAGCAAGAGTTATTGTTTCAGATGACAAACTTTCACTTGCAATTGGAAAAGGTGGACAAAATGTTCGTCTTGCTGCAAAACTCACAGGTTGGAAGATTGATGTTAAGAGTGAAAGCAAGGCAAATGAAGAACTTAAAACTGAACAAAATCACACTGATGTTGATGATATTGGTGGAATTTTCAGTGGAACAGAAGATATCAATCTAGACTAAAAAGTTTTGGTAGGTGAATATATGCAAAAGAAAGTACCAGAAAGAACATGTATAGTTTGCAGAAAAAAAGGTGAAAAAGAAAATTTCATTAAAATTGTTTGCAATAAAAATAATGAAATTCATGTTGAAAAAGATAAAAAACTTGATGGTCGTGGAGCATATATTTGTAAAAATCCAGAATGTATAAAAAAGTGTATAAAACAGAAGTCACTTTCAAGAGTTTTCAAAAGAAATGTTGATGAAAGTGTGTATGAGGAGTTTGAAAATGAATTCAGTGCTAAGCAAAATTAAAGCATATATTGGTTTTGCTAAAAAAAGTAGACAAATCACTTTTGGTGTTGATGATATAATAAAACTCAAAAATGCAAAAGTTATAATTGTTTCAGATAGTCTTGGAGAATCAAGTATGAAAAAAGTTAAAAACTATTCTGAAACAAAAAAAATTGAAATGCTTTGCCTTAAAAGTGAAGATTTCAAAAATTTAGAAAACGAGAGTATTAAAGCCATTGCCATAACAGATAAGGGATTGGCTGATGCTATAAAAATTAATTTGACCACGAGTCTTGGAGGAAAAGTTGAGTAAAGTAGAAAATAATATGGTAGATTTTTCAAATATCAGAGATTTACAAAACTTAATCAAAACAAACGGAATTTCTGTGCTTGCAATGAACATGAAGTCTTTTAAACAAAGGCTTAGTGTTGTTGGTGGCAAAATTGATGAAATTAAGAAAAATAAAGAAATTGAAGCAAAAAAATCTGCTGAAATTGAAGCTAAAAAAGTTGAGGTTGTAAAACCAGTAGAAGAAAAGAAAGTAGTTGAAGTTAAAGCAAGTGTGCCACAACAAAAGCCTGCTCAGTTCAACAATCATACTCAGCAAAATAGTAACCAAGATTTCAGAAGAAATAATGGCTATCAAGGTGGAAACTACCAAAATAGAAATGGAAACAACTATCAAGGCAATGGTCAAAATGGACAAAGATTTGAGCGTAATGGTTCAAATAATTTTAGAAATGGAAACAATGTAAACAGAAATGGTTATGGCAACCAAAATGGTGGTTATCAAGGCGGAAATTATCAAAATAGAAATGGAAACAACTATCAAGGTAATGGTCAAAATGGTGGCTATCAAAATAGAAATTTAAGATTTAATCCGACTGGCGAAAGAAGATTTGACAACAATCAAAATGGCGGTCAGGGTTCATATAATGGTTCTTTTGGAAGAAATCAACATCAACAAGGTTCAAATAATGGACAATTCCAAAGACGTCCAGCAGGTGCAGCTGGCACAGGCTTTGGTCCAAGACTTCCAAAACCAACAGAAAGTTTTGATGCAAGTTCTCTTGCAAGAAACAATCGTTCAATGCCTCAAAAGAAAAAGAACGATTATGGTAAGGGCGGAGAAGAAAAGAAGGCATTAAATAAAAAAGCACTTATCATGCGTGGATATGTTGATGAAAATGGTGTTGAAAGTGAACTTAACGATCAAATCACAGTTAGAAGACATAACAAGAGAGTTAAAGAAGAAGCACCAGTTCAAAGAATAATTCAAAAAATTGACCATGCTGTAATCACAACAGATAATTTAACTGTTAAAATTTTAGCAGAAACAATTGGAAAATCAGTTCCAGAACTCATGAGCAAATTTTTGCTTCTTGGAATGATGGTAAACATAAACAGCAACATTGATTATGATTCAGCAGAACTTGTTGCTTCTGAATTTGGAATAACACTTGAAAGAAAAGTTGAAAAATCATTTGAAGAAAAACTTGCTGAAAACTATAAAAATGTTTCAGATGATGAAAAAGATTTGGTTAAGCGTCCAGCAGTTGTCTGCGTAATGGGTCACGTTGACCATGGTAAAACTTCACTTCTTGATAGAATTAGAAAAACAAATGTTGTAAGTGGCGAAGCAGGTGGAATCACTCAAAGCATTGGTGCTTACACAATTAACCTTAATGGTGAAGATATCACATTCATCGACACACCAGGACACGAAGCATTCACAGCAATGCGTGAAAGAGGTGCAAAACTCACTGACATTGCAATCTTGGTTGTTGCAGCAGATGATGGTGTTATGCCTCAAACTGTTGAATCAATCAAACAAATCAGACAAGCAAATGTTCCAATGATTGTTGCAATCAATAAAATTGATGTGCCAAAAGCAAACATTGAAAATGTAAAAACACAACTTGCAACTTATGATGTTCTTCCAGAAGAATGGGGTGGCGATGCAATATTAGTTCCAATTTCTGCAAAACATGGACAAAATATTGATAAACTTCTTGAAATGGTTCTTTTTGTTGCTGAATATCAAAACTTAAAAGCAAATCCAAAAAGACAGGCTTCTGGTTCAATCATTGAAGCAAAACTTGACAAGGGCGTTGGTGCAGTTGCAACTGTTTTGGTTCAAAACGGAACACTTAAAGTTGGAGATTATGTCGTTGTTGGAACATGTACTGGTAAAATCAGGGCAATGACCAATGATAAACTTGAAAAAATTAGAAGTGCAGGTCCTTCAATGCCTGTTCAAATCATGGGACTTAGTGGTGTTCCAAATGCTGGTGATGAACTTTTCGTTGTTGATGAAAAGATGAGCAGACAAGTTGCCTTAGAGCGTCAAAACACAGCAAAAGTAAACATGATTAAGAGTGCAGACCTTTCAATTGAAAATATGATGAATAAAATTGCTGATAGCAACTTCAAAGATTTCAATGTCATTGTCAAAGCAGATGTTCAAGGTTCAGTTGAAGCATTGAAAAATTCACTTCTTGCTGTTCAAAACGAAGAAGTTAAAGTTAGATTCGTTAGCGGAAGTGCTGGTGCAATCAATGAAAACGATGTTAGTTTGGCTCAGGCTTCAAATTCACTTATCATTGCATTTAACACAAAAACAGATTTCAAAGCAAAAGTGCTTGCAGATAAATATAAAGTTGAAATCAAAAACTCAAAAGTTATTTATGAAGTTTTGGATTATGTTACTGAAAGAATCAATAAAATGGTAACACCAAAATATAAAGAAATCATAACAGGTCATGCTGAAATTAGAGCAACATTTAAGGCAAGTAAAATTGGTCTTATTGCAGGAACTTATGTTACTGATGGAAGAATTTCAAGAGGTAATAAAGTTAGAATTTTCAGAAATGATGAAAAGATTTATGAAGGTGAAATTTCAACACTTCAAAGAGAAAAGAATGAAGCAAAAGATGTTGATGCAGGATTTGAATGTGGTGTTACATTTAAAGATTTCACAAATTTTGTTGTTGGTGACACCTTTGAAACTTACAATTTAGAAAGAATAAATTAGAAATAAAAGAGCATTACAATTTTAATGCTCTTTAAATTTAGGAGAGCGTATGGCAAACGGAAATAGAATGCAAAGAGTTGATGCAGAAATTCAAAAATGTATGGCAAATTTAATTTCAAGAATGGACGACACAGAAATTTCAAGTTCAATGGTGTCAATCATGAAGGTTGAAACTTATGCCGATTTTTCTCTTACAAAAATATATATAAGTGCCTTTGGTGGCATTGAAAAGAAAACTGCCATTGTAAAAAAGCTTAATGAAAACAAAAAAACATTCAGATATGAACTTGCACATCATTTAAGAATGAGAACAGTGCCAGATGTTTTGTTTGTTGTTGATGACGTCACAGAGCGAGCAGAAAAAGTTTTAAAACTTTTTGAAAAGATTGAAGCAGAAGAAAACATAAATAATAAAGGAGATACTGATGCTGAGTAAGGTTGTTCAAACTTTAAAAAATGCAAAATCAGTAGCAATATATGCCCATATAAATGTCGATTGTGACGCAATGGGTTCTTGTCTTGCGCTTAAAAACGCACTTAAAGACCTAGGAAAAGAAGTTGATATATTTATAAATTCAGATTTTCCAAGCAATTTTGAGTTTTATGGAGATTTAAGTTTCATAAATAAAAAGACTGCAAATGAAAAATATGACCTTGCTGTTTGCTTAGATTCGCTTTCAGATCAAAGACTTGGTAAGTATCGTTACACATATAATCATGGGGTGAAAAACACGCTTTTAATTGATCATCATGTGGCAAACACCAGATATTGTAAAATTAACTATGTTGTGCAAGCATCTTCAACATCAGAAATTTTGTTTGATGTTTTGCAAGAATTAAATATCAAATTCACAAAAGATATTTGTAAATTTTTGATTTCAGGTATTGCCACTGACACTGGAAGATTTAGTTATAGTGCAAACTCAAAAACAATGGAGGTTGTTTCAAAACTTTTAAATATAGGAAACTTAAATATGTCAGAAATTTGTGCACCACTTTTCAATTCAATGACTGATGAAGTTTTCAATCTCACAAAAGTTGCTTATTCAAAAGTTGAGTTTTATGCAAACAAAAAACTTGCAGTTTTGATTTTTAAGTATTCAGATTTTCTTGAAACAGGAACAAAATTGACAGATGTTGATGCTTTCCCAGACATATTTTTAGGACTTAAAAGTGTTGAATTTGGTATTCTTGCATCAGAAGATGACAAGGGATATTTCAGAGTTTCATTCAGGTCAAAAGGAGAACTTTCAGCAAAAGCAGTTGCAGAAACTTTTGGCGGAGGTGGACACTTAAATGCTAGTGGTTGTAAACTTTTTGGAGAATATGACGAAGTTAAACAACGACTAATCGACAGCACACTTTCTGTTTTGGGGTGGAAAAATGATTGAAAGACAAGGTTTTGTAAACATTGTTAAACCAACAGGCATGACATCTTTTGATGTCGTTTCAAAGGTTAAAAAAATTATGCAAACAAAAAAGGTGGGGCATCTTGGAACACTTGACCCAGCAGCATCTGGTGTGCTTCCAATCGCTGTTGGAAAAGCCACCAAGTTTTTTGATTATTTTTTAAATAAAGATAAAATTTATATTGCAGTTGCCAAGTTTGGTGTTGAAACAGATTCTGGCGATAGTTTCGGAAAAATTATAAACACTGATAACAAAGATGTTAGTGAAGAAGATTTTAAGTCGGTATTAAAAAATTTTATTGGCAGAATAAATCAAACTCCACCAAAATTTTCTGCAATAAAAATTGATGGAAAAAAAGCATGTGACCTTGCAAGAGCCAATGTTGATTTTGAAATCAAAAGCCGAGAAATTGAAATTTATGATATTAAATTTTTGAATAAGATTGATAAAAATTTATTTTTATTTAAGGTTCATTGTCAGGCAGGCACTTATATAAGAACTCTTGTAAGTGACATTGCAAAAAGTTTAGACACAGTTGCAATCACGCCAGTAATAATTAGAATTAAAAGTGGCGTGTTTGAAATGCAAGATGCAGTAACTCTTGAAGAACTTGAAAATTTTCCTCAATTAGTCACTGTTGAAGAAGTTTTTAAAAATTTAAAAAAACTAACTTTAAATGAACAAATTGCAAAAAAAGTTTTAAATGGTGTAAAAATTAAGTATAATGAAATTTCAAATCAAATAACTTTAACTCAAAAAGAAGAATTTTTGATTGAATATAAAGGTAAAATTGTTGGATTATATAAACTAGAAGATGAAATAATAAATCCAATCGTTTTTATTTACTAATTAGATAAGGAGCAATATGATTAAGTTTGGTTCATCAGGTTTTTGTTATGGATTTATGAAAAAGCATAAATCGTCATCAGAAATGCCAACATGGCTCAAAAGACATAAACTTTCTTGCCATGAAATGTCATTTACAAATGGTGTTAGAATAACAAATGAAACTTGTGAAAAGTTTGGTAAACTTTTCAAAAAAGCAAATATTGAACTTTCTGTTCATGCTCCATATTTCATAAATTTTGCAAGTCCAAATCCAATAGCAATTGAAAAATCAAATATGTATATTATTGCAAGTCTGCAAAAAATGAAGTATCTAGGTGCTAAAAAGTTGGTTTTTCATGTTGGAACACTGCTTGGTAAACCAAGAGACGAGGCTTTTTCGAGAACATATGAAAATATAAAAAATCTACTTAGCATTCTTGATGAATATGATTTTGACGAGTATTATCTTTGTCCAGAAACCATGGGAAAACATGGTCAAATTGGAACGATTGAAGAAATCGCAAAAATTTGTGCTCTTGATGAAAGATTGATGCCAACGATAGATTTTGGACATATCAACGCTTTTGGAGGAGGTTGTTTAAAATCAGAAGAAGATTATGAAAATGTTTTTGAAACTTTAAAAAAATATCTTGGTGATAGATTTAATAAAATTCATATACATTTTTCAAAAATTCAGTATGGAGCAAAAGGTGAGATAAGACACTTAACTTTTAAAGACAATATTTATGGACCAGAGTTTGAACCACTTGCAAAGGTGCTAAAAAAGTATAATGTTGAAGCATGCGTAATTTCAGAGTCTAGCGGAACTCAAACGAAAGATGCTGTCGCAATGCAAAAAATTTATAATAATTTAAATTAATGAAATTAGAAATATTGAAAATAATTGATTTTTGATATTTATTATGTTAATATAATTTATATAGTTGCAAATTCATGCAACGCAATTTGGAGGATTTATGATAACAGCAGGCGAATTAAGAAAAGGTGTGACTTTTGAATATGAAGGAAAGGTTTATGTAGTAGTAGACTTTTTGCATGTAAAACCAGGTAAGGGTGCAGCATTTGTTAGAACAAAACTTAAAAATGTAGTTACAGGTCAAGTTATTGAACTTACATTCAACCCAGTAACAAAATTTGAAAAAGCTCAAATTGAAAGAAAACAAATGCAATATTTGTATAGCGATGGTGACCTTTACTACTTCATGGATAATGAAACATATGAACAATTACCACTCAATAAAGGTCAAGTTGAAGAAGCTCTTCAATTTATTGTTGAAAATATGGATGTAACAATTGCTTTCTATAAAGGTGAAGCATTCAGTGTTGAACCACCAAACTTTGTTGAACTTAAAATTGTTGAATGTGAACCAGGAGTTCAAGGCGACACATCAAAAGCAGGAAACAAGCCAGCAAAACTTGAAACAGGTCTTGTTATTCAAGTTCCACTTTTTGTTGATAATGGTGACACCATCAGAATTGACACAAGAACTGGAACATACATGTCAAGAGTTTAATTTATTAAATATTAAAATTAAATATAATCATTTAAAATATGTCACTAAGTGGCATATTTTTTATTGCATAAATCACATAGTTGGTTTTTCGTTCTAATATCATTTATCAGGGGTGAATATGTTATATAATTTATTACCTGAATGGCTTTATAATTTAATTATGCATGAATTTGTACTTGAATATGTTTATGAAATTAGAGTCAGACTTGGAAAACCAATAGTTGTAAACTATAAAGGTAATTTTCAGTTTTTGTATGAAACAGAAGATTACAAGAAGAATGTAATTGTTGCAAATGGCGACTTAATAAATTACATACTTTCAGTTGCAACGAAACAGTCACTTTATGCCTATAACAACCAAATCAAACATTGTTATATCACAACTGACAGCGGAATCAGAATTGGTATTTGTGGGAACGTGGTTTATAACGATTCAAAAGTTGCGACAATAAAAAATATAAATTCATTAAACATCAGAATAAGTCATCAAGTTTTAAATTGTTCAGGCAAGGTTATAAACTTTATTTGCAATGATGGAGTTGTAAAAAATACATTAATAATTTCACCACCAGGTGCAGGAAAAACAACACTAATAAGAGACATTGCACTCAAACTTTCAAATGAAAAACATATTCAAAACATTCTTGTTGTTGATGAACGTTATGAAATTGCAGGTGGCGTAAACAATCAAGCCATTGATGTTGGGCAATTTGTTGATGTAATTTCGGGTTCAGATAAATCCTTTGCATTCAAAGAAGCATTAAAGTCAATGTCGCCAAAGGTAATAATAACAGATGAAGTCACCGACGAAAGTGACATTGAACAAATCAAACAAACAATAAAATCAGGTGTAAAAGTTATTGCAACTGCACATGCAGAAAATGTTAATGACTTAAAAATGAAAAACTATTTTGAATCTTTGATAAAAGATAAATATTTTCAAAGAATCATCGTACTTTCAACAAAAAATGGTGTTGGTACAGTAGACGGAATTTATGACGAAAATTTGAGGGGAATTTATATTCCGTATATGATATGAAAATATTAATTGTTGTTTGTCTGATGGCTGTTTTTGGTGGCATAGGATATTTTTATAAACTCAAACTCAAAAAAGAATATTTGTTTGTTTGCTATCTTTTAGATTTTGTTAAATTTTATAATTCTAACATGACACTATTCAAAAATGATGTAGTTGCAATAATAGATAGGTTTTTAATGAATTCAAATAAAACTTTAAAATTTAGTGAAGTGTTTGTTAAAAAAAATAACATTTACAACTTTGATAGCAAAGTGATTGAAAAGTTTTTGATAAACAAATCAAATGTACAAATAATCATTCAGTATCTATCTAATATCGGAAAAAATGAATATGAATTTGAAAAAGAAAAAAATACAAATTTTGAAAAGTTTTTAAATGATGCAAAAAATGTAAGTAAGTTAAATTTTGAAAATAAAGGTAGTCTTTATTTTAAGTTGTCCCTAGCAGTTGGGGCAGTTTTGTGTATAATTGTCTGGTGAAATTTGCACAAACAAAACAAGAAATAATGGTGTGTGTATGGATGTTTCAATACTCTTTAAAATCGGAGCAATAGGAATTTTAACAACGGTGATTTCAGGTCTTTTCAGCCATCAAGGGCGAAACGACTTAGCAACTTTAACTGGACTTGCGGGGTTGGTTTTGGTGCTAGTGATTGTTCTTGGAATGGTGAGTGACCTTTTCACAACAGTTAAAACGCTTTTTGATTTATATTAAAACGCAAATTAAATTAATTTGGTAATAAAAATGATATTAAAAATAGTAATTATTGCAATAATATGCGTTTTTGTTTCATCGGTTCTCAAATCTTATAATGCGGAATTTTCAAACATTGTTAGTGTTTGCGGTGGAATAATAATATTTTTACTTTGCGTTGATGAACTAACACAAATCATTACATATTTCACAGAGATATATAATATGACAAATCTAAACTTTGATTTTCTGTCGATTGTTTTGAAGATTATTGGAGTGGGGTATATAACTGAATTTGCATCTGATTTGGCAGAAGATTTTGGAAACAAAACAATTTCTTCAAAAGTTTTGCTGGGAGGTAAAATTGTTATATGTGGAATGACACTTCCAATAATAAAAAAATTACTTTCCATACTTCTTGCATTCTTGTCATAGTTTTAATAATTTTAAGTTTGAATATTTTTGGCTTTAATATAAATTTTAATGAAAATTCAAATTTAAGTTTTCAAAAAACTTATGCGACAAATGCTGATGGTGAAAATTCGGACAGTGATGACAAAAAGGTTAGCGAAGATGATTTAACTGAAAATATTACAGATATTTTAGATGACATAGACAGCAACGAATTAGATGACTTTTTAGTTAATGATTTTAATTTAGATTTTTTCACCGCAGATAGTTTTAAATCTTTGGTTTCCAAAATTTTAAATGGAACATATTTCAGCGAATATGACACCTTGTCTGATGCAATCCTTGGTTATATAAAAACAAATTTTCAATCACTTTTATCAGTATTTCTCACGCTTTTGTGTATAGTTGTTTTATTTGAATTATTTAATAATTTTTGCGTAGATAAATATAATGACTTAAAAAAAGTTGTGAAGATTATATTTGCGTTGGTTTTAATTTTGGTTGTCATGTATATGCTAACTGACATTGCAAAAGTAATATCTTCATCAGTAGAAAAAATATTTAACTTTGCAAAACTTTTATTTCCAATCTTGCTGAATTTAATTTTGCTTTCTGGTGCATCAGGAACTTATTCAGTTTATAGTGCACTTTCTGTGTTTTTGCTCAATACTGGTGCTTATGTTTTTGTATATGTGTTGTTGCCATTATCAATTTCAATTATGTTTTTGAGTTTGTTTGGTTCGGCTTTTGCAAGTAGTAGATTTTCAAAATTTATTGACCTTTTAAAAACTATTTTCAAATATATAATTGCAATTTTCTTTGGAATCTTTGGTATATTTTCTGCTGTCAATTTAATCTCATCTGGGGTTAGAGATGGGGTTAGTTTAAAGCTTACAAAGTATGCAATAAAAAACTATATACCAATTCTTGGCGGATATATTTCAGATGGTTTTGACTTCGTTCACTCTTGCTCAGTGTTAGTAAAAAATGCCTTTGGTGTATGTGGTATTTTAGTTCTAGTTTTTATGATTTTAAAACCACTCATAATGTATTTTGTATACCTTTTAATGTTTAAAATTTTATCTATCATTGTTGCATTTGTAGGGAACAATCATTATTCAGATATGTTTAATAATGTTTCAAAATGTATGTCATATTTCATTGCAATTTTAGTTGGAATTTTCATGATTTTGTTTATCTTTATTTATCTTTTAGTTTTGTCGGTTTCGGTGGTGTAAATGATTTATAATTTTGTTTATACATTTATAATTTTAAATATTATCTATGAAATTATTGAAATTATATTTCCAATAAAAAAAATGAATATGGTTGTAAAATCGTTTGTTTTGATGATTACACTTTATGCAATGTGTGAGTATATATTTTCATTATTTTAATTTAAAAAATAAAATAAAATGGAGTTTTTATGAAAAAAATAGCATTTTTTGACAAAATAAAAGAAAAATTTGGAAAAATATTTAACACCAAAAAGAAATCAATAATTTTAATGATAACAACAATTGTTGTGATGTCATTGCTTGCCATTTCAGTTTTTTTGCCAAAAAGTTCTAAAAGTAATAGCAAGAAAGAATCAAACAAAACAACTGAAATTTCAGTTGCAAGTTATGCTTCAAGTATTGAAAAAAAGTTAACAGATATGTTGCTTATGATTGATGACGTTAAAGATGTTTCAGTTTTTGTTATGGTTGACTCAACTCCTCAAATTCAGTATTTAACTGAAACCGAAGAAACGGTCACAAAGAACGGAACGAATGAAACAACAACAAAATCAACAACAGTTGTTTTTGAAAAAAATGGTTCAATTTCAACACCTGTTGTGGTTACAACAATCATGCCAAAAGTTACTGGCGTTTTGATTGTCGTAAACAAAATTGATGCATCGACAAAATTAAACATAACAAGTTCAATCAGTGTGGTTCTAAATGTAGAATCATCTTGCATAAGTATATTGCAGGAGAGGTAAAGGAGAACAAAAATGAAGATTGTGTTTTTTAGGGAGGTAAATAAAATGCTTACAAAGAAAAAGAAGATATTTATTTTAGCAGGCATGGTTGCACTTTTGGTTGTGACTGGTTGTTTAAATTTATTTTTATCAGGCAATAAGAACGAAAACGTTCCAACAGCAAATTATAATTCATCAAGTTTTTTAACAAGTTATAGAACAACAAAACTTGAAACAAGACAAACAATGCTTAATTATTATTATTCAATTGTTGAGTCTTCAAGTGATAACGAACAAATCACAGAAACAAATGCACTCATTTCAAATCTTGCAGGAAGAATGGAACAAGAAACAGTTTTAGAAGGAATGATTATGGCATCAGGTTTTGAAGATTGTGTTGTTACATCAGCTGACGATTCATACACTGTCATGGTTAAGTCAGACAACTTAACATCAGACAATGTTGCAACAATTTTAAGCATCTTGGTTAAGCAGACAGGAGTTTCTGCAACAAATGTAAAAATTTCCTCAGTTTAATTTTAAATAATTGGCAGATAATAGAATCTGCCTTTTTTATATATAAAATAATTAATATATATAAATAAATAAAAGTTGATTTTAAAAAATAACTTATGCTATAATTGATTTAGTTTAAATTGGGGGATTATGTATGGCAAAACGAGTTAAAATAGTTGTTGCTGATGAAGAAGAAAGTAAGGATAATGTAACATACAAGAAAAATGTTGTAATCAGCATAGTTTCACTCGCAACTCAGGAAATAAATGGTATAGCATCAATCAGCAGGTCTGCTGTTTCTTTTATAAAAAGTGCACTCAGCAAAAATATCAATAGAGGTATAATTGTTGAGTTTACTGATAACAATGTAAACATTGAAGTTTTTGTTAATGTTAAATTTGGATATTCAGTTAAAGATGTTGCATTTAGGGTTCAAGAAAACATCAAATCAAGTGTTGAATCAATGACTGAGTTTAAAGTCACAGGCGTAAATGTTCATGTCGTTGGTGTAACATTCAGTGACACAGATAGCGATTTTGTTGTTTAATTAAAAAACAAAAGGGAAATCAAGGAATGGAAAATATTTCAAATAATGATGTGATAGACTTGTATGCCAATAAAATGAAACTAACGCAGTATAGTTTTATTAAAAATGGCAGAATTAGAAATATTTATGACATTCTCGGAATAAGACCAAAAGTCGATGACAATGGCGTTCGAGAAATAACTCCTTATGAGATTTTGCAAGTTCCACCACAAATGGAAATGGGAAGAGAAATTCCAATTGTGTTTGCAATCAAAAACACAGTGAAAAAAATTGGAAAATATGACGGTAATGAGTATGTATACACTTATCAAAGTAAAAAAGTTAAAACCGAAGCATCTCTTCTTCAAACATTAAAAACAAATTATAAAAAAGCAGTTTTTGAAGGTGATGAAGAACAGGCATACCGCATTTTGCAGATGTATGACAAAGTGTCTGGTGGAAAAGCAAGAGAATTTTTAGAATCTTTTTATGATTACACAAAGTTTTACAGACGTATGAGAAAACAACTTTTGATTGATTTGTTTGCACATTTTTTCTTAATGCAAATGGAAGGCGAAAAACCAAAAGTTAAAAGTGCAAAACTTGGTGTTATGCGTAAAAATAGAAATTTAAGACCTTTTAGAAACAGGTCATATGATTATGACAGCAGTGGTTATAATGCTGAACAAGTGATTGAAACTGCACAAAAAGCAGAAATAAATATGTTGTCACAAAACAGAAACCAAAAATATATTGACCCTTGGACATTTACTTTTTTTGGAAGAAAAAAATCAAAAGTCAATTCTATTGGGCATATTAAAAGAAGGCATATGCGTAGATATGACTGGATTGCAGAAAGTCTAGGTTTTGGAAACAAAAAGAAAGATAATAAGTTTAATAAAAAACTTGGAGATGTTCAAAATAAGGATAACAAAAGTCCAGAACAAAAAAATATTGCAGGTGTGATAACCCCACCAGCAAATCAAACTAAAAAATCAGGTTCATTGCAAAATACAAATTTGCAAAAGAGACAAGTTCCTGAAATTCAAAGAGGGATTAGTTTTGATAGATAATTTTGAGAGGAAGTTATGAGCAGAAGAGAAGCAAGAGAAACCGCATTCAAGTTAATTTTTGAATATAGTTTCAGCAAACAAGAAAATAAAGATTTGTTTGAAGAATATACAGCAGGCATATCAGGTGATGAATCTTCATATATAAGTGAAGTTTATTTTGGTGTGATTTCACATTATGATGAACTTGAAAAATTGGTTGCCGAAACTGCTGAAAAGTTTGAAGTTAAAAGACTTTATAAAGTTGACTTTGCGTTAATCATGCTTGCTCTATATGAAATTAAATATATGTCATCAATTCCATTTAAAGTTAGTGTTGATGAAGCGTTAGATTTAGCATCAAAATATTCAACTGAAAAGAGCGTAAAATATATAAATGGTGTTCTTTCAAAGTTTGTGAGGTAAAGAATGAAAACATTGTCGCTCACAGTTTTGCAATTTAATAATTTTGTTAAAAACATTCTTGATGCAGAAGATTTTTTGTCTAACATCAGTGTTTTTGGTGAAGTTACAAATTTCAAAATTTCGGGTGGAAATGCTTATTTTGATATAAAAGATGAAAATGCAATGCTTTCGTGTGTGAAGTTTGGAGCATACGATTTAAATGTTAAAAACGGTGATTTGATAACAGTCTATGGAAAGGTAAATTTCTATGTTAAGTCTGGAAGATTAAATTTCATCGTTGCAAAAGCTGAGGCATATGGTCTTGGCGTGCTATACCAAAAGTTTATTGAACTCAAAGAAAAACTCACAAAAGAAGGTCTTTTTGCCGAAGAAATCAAAAAATCAATTCCAAGATTTGCAAAAACAATTGGAGTTGTCACAAGTGAAACGGGTGCAGTTATAAGGGATATAATTCATGTTGCTCGTTCAAAAAATCCGTACACAAATATCATTGTATATCCATCAAAAGTTCAAGGAATTGGTGCAGAAGACGAACTTGTTAGTGGAATTGAATATTTTGATCAAAGGGAAGATATTGACACAATCATCATTGCTCGTGGTGGTGGTTCAATTGAAGACCTTGCTCCGTTTAACACTGAAAAGTTGGTTCGAGCAATATATGCTTCAAACAAACCAATCATCTCTGGTGTTGGACATGAAACAGATTTCACACTTTGTGATTTTGCATCAGATTTGCGAGTTCCAACACCATCTGTTGCATCAGAAGTGGCGGTTTTTGACTATTATGAACAAGTAAATCTAATTTTAGAACTTTCAAAAAATATCACATATTTCACTGGGAAAGTTTTAGATAGTTCCAAAGAAAATTTAGTGAATATATCAAAACACATAATAAGTAACATCAAACTCAAACTTGGCTCGTCAGAAAATGAAACACTTATGCTCAGTAAAGAAATTGAAAATTTGGTCTTTTCAAATATAAATAATAAAAAGAGTATGTTTGATAAACTCACAAGTTTAATTTCTGCAAAAAGTCCACTTGAAATATTAAAAAATGGCTATGGAGTTGTTGAAAATAACAATAAAAGGGTTTCAAGCATAGATGACATTGCAGTTGGAGATGAGTTGAAAATAAATTTTGTTGATGGTGAAATCTTAGCAAAAACCATAAATAAAAACAAATTTGAGAGGTAAAGAAAATGACATTTGAAGAAGCAATTGAAAAATTGAGTGAAATAAAAGATAAACTTGAAAGTCCAGACATAACCCTTGATGAATCGCTCAAACTATATAAAGAAAGTGTTGAATACACAAAAACTTGTCTTGAACTTTTAAAATCAACTGATGGAAAAATTGCAGTTATAAAAAGTGAACTTGACAAACTTATAGAAAAACCTTTAAATGATATCGAAGGATAAATCAAACAGGAGAAAACTATGCTTCAAAGTTTAACCATAAAAAACATTGCACTCATTGACAATCTCACCATCGACCTTGCTGGTGGATTTAATGTGCTAACTGGTGAAACAGGTGCAGGAAAGTCACTCATCATTGACTCTCTTGCTCTTTTGCTTGGCGAAAAAGCAGATAAAACTTTAATTTCATATGGTTCAAATTTTGCAAGTGTTGAAGCTGTATTTTGGACAGAGTCCGAAGAGGTTTTAAATCGTCTTGAAAATTTGGGACTAGAAAGAGAAAACACAATAATAATTTTTAGAAAACTTTCATTAGATGGAAAAAATGAGTGTAGGGTAAATGGTAAGGCGTTTTCGCTTTCAATGCTAAAAAGCGTAACTGAACCGCTCATGGATTTGCATGGTCAATTTCAACATCAAGAACTTTTAAAAGTTGAAAGCCAACTTGAAACTCTTGATGATTTTGGCGGTCAAAAATTAAGCCAAGCAAAATTTGAATATGCAGAAGTTTATCATAAACTAAAAAGCATACAAAAACAACTTTCAAGTTTCAATTTTGACAGCAAAGAGCGTGAGAAACTCTTAGATTTATATAATTATCAAATCAATGAAATTGAGGAGGCTCATTTTGTTGATGGCGAAGAAGAGGAACTCAAAGCGTTCAGAATGAAAGTTTTAAATCAAGAAAAAATTGCTCTTGCTGTTGGAAAACTCAACAGTCTTTTTCAAGGTGCTGGCGATGATGGACTTGGCATTGTTGGACTAATAAAAAAATGTGATTATGAATTTATGGAAGTTTTGAAATTTCTTCCAGATAAAGAAGATTTATCGAAACGTATTTCTGATGCAAGATATGAACTTCAAGACATTGCAGACACTGTTGAATCAATAAGTGATGAACTTTATATGGACGAATTTTCTGCAAATGAAAATGAAAAACGCCTTGACCTTTTAACTTCTCTCAAAAAGAAATATGGTGAAAATATAAATGAAATAAACAAATATCTTGAACAAATTAAAACTGAATATGAAAAACTTGTAAATTCAGCAGAAATAATTGAAAAACTTGAAAAGCAGAGAGATGAAACAATAAATGAATTAATTAAAAAAGCAAATGTTTTAACAAATCTCAGAAAGCAAATAGCACAGGTGTTTACGGCTAGTGTTCAAAATGAACTTGCTGAACTTTCAATGAAAAGTTCAAAGTTTGAAATAGATTTTAAATCTACTGACGAAAAAACTTGTGATGAAACAGGTTTTGATAAAATTGAATTTATGTTCACTGCAAATGCTGGTCAACCACTCAGACCACTAAGCAAGGTTGTAAGTGGTGGTGAAATGAGCAGATTTATGCTTGCTGTTAAAAATATAACTGCTGACATTGACCATGTTGAAACAATGATTTTCGATGAGATTGACACTGGAATCAGCGGTGACACAGCAAATGTTCTTGCTGTTAAACTTTCAAAAATTGGTAAAAAACATCAGGTTATTTGTGTAACACACTTAGCACAGGTTGCAAGTTTTGGAACAAATCATTTCTACATTTCAAAACAAGAGCAAGATGGAACCACAAAAACCTCTCTCAAACTCCTTGATGAAGAAACAAGAATTAGAGAAATTGCAAGACTAATTGGTGGAAATATTTCAGATTTTTCACTTAACCATGCAAAACTTATGCTTGAATCAGGAAAAAATAATTAAAATTTACATAATTATAAAAATTTATCAAAAACTACTTTTATCTAGGAGTAGTTTTTTTTATGAAATTTTCATCAAAAAGTTTTATCGCTAGGGCACTTTTAGCCATTTTATGTTTAGTAACTTGTGCTTTAACAATAGTAAATCCAGTATCTTTAAAAAACACTCCAATATATTCTTGTTCAACATATGCTTATAGTTCATTTCCAAGTTTAAGTGAAATAATCAAGGGTTGGTTTAAAAAGGAAGAACCAAAGCAGACTATAAGAAATGAAAAAGTAGAAGTTTATCTTGGTGGTTATCCTCTTGGTTTTATGCTTTCTTGTTCAGGTGTTGTTGTTGTGGCAATTTCAAATGAAAGTGCATCTCAACTCAAAGAAGGTGACATTTTAACAAAAATTGAAGGTATTGATATCACAAGTTCAGAGCAAATTTTAAGAATAATCAATTCCGAAGAATATGCAGGAAAAGAGTTAAATATAACATTTGTAAGAAAGTCCGAGGAGCATCAAGGTACGCTCACACCAGTTTATGATGAAGGTCAAAAAATTTATAAACTTGGACTTTGGGTAAGAGATAATTCGGCAGGTGTTGGAACACTCACATATATAAGGAAAGACAATTTAAGATTTGGTGCACTCGGACATCCAGTTTGTGACATCGACACAGGTGCAATGCTTCCAGTCAGCACAGGTAACATTTTTAAATGCAACATTGTTGGTTTGAAGCATGGTGAAAAGGGAAATCCAGGCGAACTTAAAGGTTTGTTTTTAAGAAATGGAAGTGTAATTGGAAATCTCGATGGAAACAATAAGTTTGGAGTGTATGGAACATTCAACAAAGATTTTCTTTCATCTTATGAAGAAATTCCAATTGAAGTTGCAACCAGAAATGAAGTAAAAAGTGGCAAGGCAAAAATCAGATGCACCATCGAAGGAACTCAGCCAAAAGAATATGACATTGAAATTGTAAAAACATATTTTCAGTCAACAAAGGATAACAAAAGCATGTTCATCAGAGTGACAGATAAAGAACTTATTGCAAAAACAGGTGGAATTGTTCAAGGAATGAGTGGCAGTCCAATCATTCAAAATGGAAAACTTGTTGGAGCGGTAACACATGTGTTTGTTTCAGACCCAACCAAAGGTTATGGAGTTTATGCTGATTGGATGATAGAAAACTAAAACATTGCTTAAAAAGCAGTGTTTTTTTGTGGTTTTTTAACATAAAATCAATAGATTGTCAATTAAAAAATGTTAGTTTATAAACGAATTTGAATGAATTTGAACGATGTTTGTTATAAAAACAAGAAAATATTCAAAATTATGCAAAAGTATAAAAAATTATTTGCGTTTTTATTATCAGCGTGTATAATTGGATACATGGTTGTTTTAAGTAAATTTTTAGAATTTAATCCTACATATAAGTCGAATTATGTAAAGAATAATACGAGTTACAAAGAACAAGAGTGGACAGATGAAAAGTTGTTCCACAATATTTATTCAGATTCAGAGATTGTGTTTAATTGTCTTAACATCCCACCAAACAAGTTTGGATACAGATATTGGAAGGATGCAATTTTTCTGAACATTTTTAGTGAAGATGCACAAGTTAGTATCTGCAATGACATATATCCTGCAATTGCAGCAAAGTATGGAAAGACTCCTGCTTCTGTTGAAAGAGCAATGAGATTATGTTTTGAAAATTCAATGTATTACTGCTCTAAAAAAGAGAGTAATTTTATTGTAAAATATTTACACGATTATTTATTATATCCACATAATAGCGAAATTTTAGCGAAAGTTTCTGAACTTGTAACATCAGAAGAATTTCAGAAAAATAAATTTAAATTGTTAAAAAGTTTTAACAATTAGTTTCTCTTGCATAAAATATAATGTGAAACTTTCAAGACTATCAACTTTTGATGTAAAATATCATTTCAGACAAAACAGAGGTTACTATATTTCTTTTATAGTAAGTTTTTTTGTGGGACTAATTATTGGGCTTGTTGTTTTGTTCACAACAGAAAGTTATTTAAACTTGCTCACCACAGAAAATAAAATTCTGTTCACATATATTAATGGCACGGCAAATTCATTTGGAATTTTTTCTGAAAAACTTTTAGTTTTCATCTTGCCAATTTTGCTTATATTTTTGCTTGGATTATATTACTATACAAGTTTATTAAGCTATGTTTTTTTGACATATCAAACTGTTCTTTTTGTTATGTCTTGTGGAAGTTTAATAAGGGTGTATGGTCTTTCTGGGCTTTTAAATGTTTTGCTTGTAACGATACCAATCAATTTGTTATATTTTGTTGCACTTGTTTTCTTTTCAGTCACATGTATTTCAAGAAGTAAACTAGCTCTCCAAAATAAAAGATTTTCAGAAGGCTTTGATGATGTATATTTCATCAAGGTAATAATGACAATTTTATATATATTGATAATTTGTTTTTATGCAACAGTTGTGCTTCCATTGTTTCTTAAAAATGCAAATTTTGTAATCTTTTGATATTTTTCGACAAAAAGTAGTATAAATTTTAAATTTTAAACAAATAATAGGTTTAGATAAAGGAGTAATTATGAAGAAGCCTATTATTTTTTTATTAGTAATTTTATTTCAATTTATGTTGCTAAGTCCAATTCTTTCACTTGGGGCAAATACTGTTAGTGCAAAAAAGGTGGATAGTAGTAGTCAAGAAGAAATTAAAATCACTGCAAAGTCAGGATATTTGGTAGACTATAATTCAGGTAATGTGATTTATAGTAAAAATGAGCACGAAAGATTGCCAATTGCATCAATGACAAAACTTGCAACTTTGTCACTTGTGTTTGATGCAATAGGAAAAGGTATTATCAAAGAAAACGATATGGTCACAGTATCAAAAACAGCAGCCGATGTTGGTGGTTCATCAGCCTTTTTGGACGCAGGTTCAAGTTATAAAGTTGTTGACCTTATCAAAACTGTTATAATTGCATCTGCAAACGATAGTGCAGTTGCACTTGCAGAATATGTTGCAGGAAGTGAAAATGGTTTTGTTGCAAGAATGAATAAATTTGCTGAAAGTTTAAATTTGGCAGACACAAACTTTGAAAACTGTACAGGTCTTCCAGCAAAAAATCACTATTCAACTGCATATGACATGGCTAAAATTTATTCAACAATGTGTAACAATAAGTTGTATAAAAAATTCTCAAAAATTTGGATGGAAGATTTTATTCACCCAAGTGGAAGAAAAACTAGCTTTGTAAACACAAACAGACTCATCAAAACTTACGATGGCATTGAAGGCGGAAAAACAGGCTACACAGATAGTGCAAGATTCTGTTTAACAGCTTCTGCTTCAAGAAATTCAATGAGACTTGTTGGTGTAATCATTGGAGCAAATGACAGCAAAACAAGATTTGCCGAAATGAGTCAAATGTTTGATTATGGTTTTGCAAATTACACAAATAAAGTAGTGGTTAACAGTGAAGTTCCAGTAACTATTTTAAGTCCAAAAAATTCTAAACAAACAGCAGAAGTTTATCCAGAGCGAAACACAATCATGTTCATGACAAAAGGTGATGACATGACATACACAACAGATTTTCAATTAACAGAAACAAAAGCACCAGTAAAAGCAGGTGATAGCGTAGGAAAGTTATATGTGTTTGATAAAAACAATATGGTTGTTGATGAAATGAATTTGATTGTTAAAACTGACCTAAGTGAGATTGGATTTAAAGACATTTTTGGAAAACTTGTAAATGAGTGGTAATTAAAAAATAAGTAAAAAGTTGGAGAAATCCGACTTTTTATTTTGTTTATAGCAATAAATATGTTTTTGAAAAATTGACTTGAAAGAGAAATATTTGGTATAATTTTATTTGTTAGGAGATGCAATGTTTTTACTAGGGTCATTTAATTCTGATTTTTTGTATATACTTTTAAGTCTTGTGGCTCTTGTGATGGCGATGTTTGTAGCCATACCATTCCATGAATTTGCTCATGCATGGGCAGCGAAACATGAAGGTGATTACACTGCTGTTGCAATGAAAAGATACACACTTGCACCTCTTGCACATTTTGATTTAAAAGGTTTTATATTCTTGATGGTGTTTGGGTTTGGTTGGGCAAAGCCAGTTCCTGTTGATTCAAGAAATTTCAAGCATGGAAGACGCAGTGAGTTTTTAGTTGCAATTGCAGGCGTGTTGATGAATTTAGTTCTTGGCATCTTGTTTTTGTTTATCTATATGCTTTTGCTTAAATTCTTTCCTCAAATTTTTGAAGTTAAAATATATGGCTTGTTGCTTCAACTATTTTTGATTTATGCATATAGTTTAAATTTCACACTTGCATTTTTCAATATCTTGCCAATATATCCACTAGATGGTTATAATATTGTAAAAAGTTTGTCCAAAACAGATAATGCATATTTGTCATTCATGCGTAGATATTCATTTTTTGTATTGCTAATTTTCATTTTTACAGGTTTGTTTGATTTGTATTATATTTACACAAGTGAACTTGTAATGGATTTATTTGTTAAGTTATTCAAATTAATTTTAAGGTTGTAACAATGGAAGAAATTTCAAATGAAGAGTTAAATCAGCAAGAAGCTGAAATAAAAGAAAATGTTGGCTGTGAAAATTCAGAGCCTGTTTTTGATGTTTCAAAACTTGATAAAAAATCACTTGAAATTTTGGAAGAAACCGAAGAAGATGATTATAGGTTTAAACTCGAACAGTTTGAAGGTCCACTAGATTTATTGCTCCATTTAATCAAGATAACCAAAATTGATATTTGTGACATTTTCTTGTCAGACATCACAGAACAATATCTTGCCATGATGAATGACATGAGTGACATTGACATTGAAAGGGCAAGTGAATTTATCAATATGTCTGCAACGCTTCTTGAAATAAAATCAAGACATTTGCTTCCAAAAGAAGTTGAAACACTTGATGAAGAAGACCCAGAAGTCAGACTCATCAGACAAATTGAAGAATATAAAATTTTCAAAGAGCAAAGTGAAAAACTTGCAGGGTTTGAAGAAATTGGAAGACTTTATAAATCCCCAGATGATAATGTTGGAGAATTTAAGTATGAACTTCCTGATCAACTTTCCGTTGATGCACTCATAAAAGCATTCACGGATATGATGCAAAAAATGACAATCAAGGCCGAAGTTGTTCAAGAGAAAAAAATAGAAAAAGACAGATTCACTGTTGCTCAAAAAATTTCTCAAATCAAAGATATGCTTCTTGATAATAAAGAATTTAAGTTCACAGATTTGTTTGAAAGTAGCTATTCAAAAAGTGAAGTAATAAACACCTTTCTTGCACTTTTAGAACTTTTAAAAAGACAATACATCACTGTACGCCAAAATGAATTGTTTAGTGACATTGACATTGTGAAAAATGAAGATGAAAGCATAAGGCTCAGTGAAGACACATCAAGTGAATTTGATAGAAATGAAAACTAAAAAAACAGTTTGGAGAAGATAAATGGAAAAATTAGATAGCATAATTGAAAGCGTGCTTTTTGTGGCAGGAGAACCTGTTTTAATGTCTGACCTTTGTTTTAAATTCAATGTAAAGCAAAAGGAACTTGACGAAGCCATTGAAACCTTGCAAAAAAAATATGATGGTGCAAGTGGAATTAAATTAATGCGTTTTAACAACAAGTTGCAACTTTCATCAAATCCAGATTATGTTGATGAAGTTTCGCTGGTTCTCAATCCAATCAGACAAAGAAATTTAACAAAAGCAACTCTTGAAACCATAGCAATAATTGCATATAAACAACCAATCACAAGAATGGAAATTGAAGAAATTCGTGGGGTAAGTTCAGACTATGCAATAAACATTTTGCTTGAACATAAACTCATTGAAATTGTTGGACACAAGGACACCGTTGGAAGACCAACACTTTTTGGAACAACAGATGAATTTTTAAAGAGATTCAACATTGAAAGTGTTGCAAATCTTCCAGACTATGACGAATTATTAGAACAAGTACAAAAAATCCGTGATAACTATTCAGAAAGTTTGTTTAATAGATTTGAACCAGTAATAAACGAAAATGATGTTGATAAAAAACTTGAAGAATTGGCAAAAACCGAAACAGTAAAAAATGACGAAGAATTGTAAATAAATTTTTAATTAATCAAACAAACTATAAGTATGACAAGAAGTCTTCTTATAGTTTTTTTTGTTGCGTTGTTGTTTATTTTAATCTTTCTTTTTCCATTCAAGGTCAGATTTATGGCACATATGAACCTTTTGAAAAAGAAAGGGTTTTATAGTGCCAAGGTTCTTGGAATAAGAGTAATTTGTGGACAGATTTATTTAAGTAAAGAAAATGAAATCATAATGGAAAACTCAATAGACATTATGAACAACACAATGAGCAAAAACTTTGTTAAAGAGTTTGTCAAAGCGTTTTTAGAAAAAATTGATAT
This sequence comes from uncultured Clostridia bacterium, assembly GCA_947382485.1. Classification (GTDB taxonomy): domain Bacteria; phylum Bacillota; class Clostridia; order Christensenellales; family UBA1242; genus RGIG1681. The sequence goes on from CANCYS010000002.1 coordinate 161,651, forward strand.
AAAAAAAATCGAACTATTTTTTACTGGTGGATTATCAAACGATTCGTTTGCGTCAGCAATGCTTTGTGGGTTTATGACTTCTGTCGTAAACACCATATACAGCATCTTGTCGCAAAAATATGATAACGTAAAATTGTATGAGGATATAAAACCAACTTTCAACAATTTAAGTTTTGACTTAACTTTTGATATTGTGATAAGAATTAGCATTTTTAATATAGTTTTATCAATATTTAAAGCAATAATTGCAAATAATAAGTTTAAGAAGTTGAAGGAGATTGAAAATGAAAGATGAATATAAAAACAGAATTGAAGAGATAATGTCAACAGCACTCAAAAATATGCGTTCGCTTGTTGATGTTGATATCGTCGTTGGAAAACCAATAGTAAGTAACGATTTAATCATAATTCCACTCACAAAAGTTTCAATGGGATTTGTTTCTGGTGGAGGCGAATATTATTCAGAACTCAAAGAAATCAGAAAGGAAACAGAATATCCTTTTTCTGGTGGTTCAGGTGCAGGTGTAAGTTTACAACCAATAGGTTTTTTAGTGATAAAAGAAAAACAAGTTGATTTAATAAAAATTGATTCAAAATCAGCAATCGAAAAACTTATTGAGGCAGTCCCAGAAGTTGCAAGATTCATTTCAAAAAATTTCATGGGCAAAGATAAAGATGAGAAATAAAATAAATGTAATTTTTTCAATAACACTTGTCATATTGCAAGTTTTGTGTTTTTCATTTGTATCTAATTTAAAAATGACAAATGCTTGCCAAATTACTGTGCCTAAAAAAGAAATAAAAAAATCAGAACTAACAAGTGCTCAAAGCATGGTTACAATGGATGCAAGTACTGGTAGAATTTTGTATTCTCATGAAGAAAATAAAAGACTTCCAATGGCAAGCACAACAAAAATTTTAACAGCAATAGTGGCAATAGAAAATTCAAAAAACTTAGATGAAAAACTTGTAATTCCAAAGCAGGCAGTTGGAATTGAAGGGTCAAGCATATATCTAAGAACAGGTGAACATTTGTCATTAAGAGAATTGTTGTATGGACTCATGCTTAGGTCAGGAAATGATTCTGCTGTTGCAATTGCAGTTTTGGTTGGTGGAAGTCTTGAAAATTTTGTAAAAATGATGAATGATTATTGCACAAAACTTGAGCTTGAAAACACGCACATTGTTACAGTGAATGGTCTTCATGATGAAAATCACTACACATCTGCACATGACCTTGCAAAAATCACTGCATATGCAATGAAAAATGAAACATTTGCAAATCTAGTAAAAACCAAAGAAAAAACAATAGACAATGAACTTGGAAAGAAAGAAAAGGTTCGATATTTAAAAAATAAAAATAGACTATTAAATATGGTTGAGGGTGCTGATGGCGTCAAAACTGGTTACACAACAAAAGCGGGCAGATGTTTTGTCGGAAGTGCAACAAGAAACGGAATGCAAGTAATTTGTGTGGTTTTAAATTGTGTACCAATGTTTGAAGACACAGCAAGTTTAATTGAAAAAGCATTTAGTGAATTTGAAATGGTTAAACTTTTCTCAAAAGGTGACATAACAAACTTTGAAATTAAAAATAAAAAATCGCAAATTGTTCCAGTTAAAATTGAAAAAGATATAGTTTATCCTCTTTCTAAAAGAGAGCGACAAAAAGTGACAGCACAAATCGAACTAACTCAAAATATCAAGTTTCCACATAGCGAAGAAACTCCAATAGGTGAGGTTAAAGTTTGCCTTGAAAATAACTTGATTTTTTCTGAAAAACTCTATACTATTAATATAGAAAAACAAGAAGGTTTTGAAGATGCTTTAAAAAAGATTTTAAAAGTCTTTTAAATCAAATAGCTTGTTTAAAAGTAGGTTATAGTATGAGAATAAATAAATTTTTAGCAACTGCTGGTTTTGGTTCAAGAAGAAAATGTGAAGAACTTGTGACCGCTGGCAGGGTGAAAATAAATGGCAAGGTTGAAACAAACCTTGCTTTTGTCGTTGAAGAAAATGACAAAGTTACTGTTGATGAAAAAAGGGCAGAACTTCCAAGCAAATTCACATATCTCATGATGCACAAACCAAAAGGTTATATCACTAGTGCAAGAGATGATAGGGATAGAAAAACTGTTATGGAATTGCTTCCAAAAAATTTGAAAAATTTAATGCCTGTTGGAAGACTCGATTATAATTCAGAAGGTTTGCTTCTTTTTACAAATGATGGCAAAACTGCCGAAAAATTAATGAAGCCAAGCACCGAAGTTCCAAAGACTTATTCTGTTAAAATTGAGGGTGAAATCACTGAGGAAATTGCAGAAAAAATTGAGAAAGGTGTAACTCTTGTCGATGGCACAAAATATAAACCATGTGAAATCGAAATCAAAGAAGTTAAAGAAAGAAAAAGTAAACTTGAAATTGTTATCTATGAAGGAAAAAATAGAGAGATTCGTAAAATTTTTGACACCTTCGGATTCAATGTAATTTTTCTAAAAAGAGTTGCAATTGGCACAATCAGACTTGGTGGACTCACTCGTGGAACTTGCAGACTTCTTCGTCCATCAGAAGTTGAATATTTAAAATCAATTTAATGTTAAAATGTATTTTTAATTTTATTTTAATTGAAATTTTACAAATAAAAGGCGGTTTTAAAATAAAATGAAGGTTTGTGTAATTGGTGGTGGAGCATCTGGAATGATGAGTGCAATCATGATTGCCCGAAAGGGACAAGATGTTTCTCTTTATGAAAAAAATGAAAAATTAGGAAAAAAAATATATATAACAGGCAAAGGTAGATGCAATGTCACAAATGCCACTGTTGGCAATGAATTTTTAAAAAACGTTGTTGGTGGACAAAAGTTTGTTATGGGTTCAGTCACAAGATTCAATTCAAATGATACCATGGCGTTTTTTGAAGAAATGGGTGTGCCATTAAAAATTGAAAGAGGCAATCGTGTTTTTCCAGAAAGCGATAAATCAAGTGATATAATCAAGGCTCTTGAAAAAGCACTTAGATGGGCAAGCGTAAAAGTGAATTTAAACACATCTGTTGAAGAAATTGTAAAAATTGAAAACAAAGTCACAGGCATAAAGGTTGATGGAAAAGAAGTGAGTTTTGATGCAGTTGTTGTAGCAACTGGTGGCATAAGTTATCCTGCAACTGGCTCAACTGGTGATGGATATAAGTTTGCTAAAAATCTTGGACACTCTGTAATAAGTCCAGTTCCAGCCTTATGTGGAATTGTCGTTAAAGGAGAAGAACTAAAACCTTTGCAAGGATTGTCACTTAAAAATGTCACACTGTCCGCATGGCTCAAAGAAAAAATAATTTATAAATCAGATATTGGTGAAATGTTGTTCACACATTTTGGAATATCAGGTCCAATAGTTCTTTCTGCTTCAAGTCACATCAATAGGCAAGATTTTTCAAATCTCAAACTTGTGATTGACTTTAAACCAGCACTTTCTGTTGATGGACTTTCTGTTAGGATAGACAGAGATATAATTGCACTCAAAGCAAAACAAACATCTTCACTTCTTGAAGGCTTGCTTCCAAAAGCAATGGTATCAATTTTTGCAAAAAGATTGGGTGTAAAACTCACAAGCAAAGCAAATCAACTCACAAAAGAAAATCGCAAAGCACTTGCACTTTTGCTTAAAAACTTTGAGATTTTGCCAAAATCTCTTGAAAGTATTGAGGGTGCGGTTGTAACTGCTGGTGGAATAAATTTAAAAGAAGTCAATCCAAAGTTCATGAAAAGTAAATTATATTCAAATTTATATTTTGTTGGTGAAGTGCTTGATATTGATGCCGAAACTGGTGGTTTCAATCTTCAACTAGCATTTTCAACAGCCGTGACTTGTGCAAGTGATTTTTAATCAAAATGAAATAAAAGGAGCATTTTTATGTTATTTGTAATTATTTTTGCGTTTTTATTTTTGCCATTTGCAATACTTTTTCCAACAAAGGTTATTCATAAAGAAAGATTACCAAAGAAAAGAAAAGCAATAGTAACCAGCAATCATTATAGTAATCTTGACCCAATTTTGCTTGATATCAAACTTAGAAGAAAATTCAGATTTATGGCAAAAGTTGAACTATTTAAAAATAAATTTGGTGGTGCATTTTTAAAATCAATGGGTAGTTTTCCAGTTGATAGAAACAATGTAACTCCAAGTGTATTCAAAAAAACACTTTCCGAGTTAAAACAAAATCATCAAGTTTTCATATTCCCAGAAGGCACACGAAACAAAGCTGACACCGAAGAAATGGCAGATGCAAAAAGTGGTGTAATCACTTTTGCTTCAAAAGGTGATGCAGAAATTGTTCCAATGTTAATTTATCATAAACCAAAAGTTTTCAGAAAAAATTATATAATTGTTGGTGAACCATTCAAAGTTCAAGGAGCAAATCCAGCAAGACTTACAAAAGAAGAAATTGAAGAAAATCTTGCGGTGTATACAAAGAAAATGGAACAACTCAGAATTGAACTCGATGAGTATGTTGCTTCAAAAAAGAGAAAGAAAAATAAATAATATATGCTTGTCAAAATTATTTTTATAGTCATATAATTTTGGCAAGTGAAATGTGCTGGTGTGGCTCAGTTGGTAGAGCAATGCATTCGTAATGCGTGGGTCGGGGGTTCGAGTCCCTTCACCAGCTCCATACAAACTAAATATAAAATATTTTTTTTGGAGGGGATAATGATTAGTGAAATTAATTTAAAAAAATCAAAATATGCAAAAACACTTCTGCTGTGTTTTGTGTTTTGTTTTTTTGTTTTTGGTGGCATATTGTTATTGTTGGTTGGTTGTAGTAGTCGAACCTACAAAATTGCAGTTGGAGAATATATTGGTGGAGAAATTTTTGTCAGTAAGACAGAAGCTAAACCAGGACAAAAAATCACCATAACTTGCATGCCAAATGATGGATATGCACTTAAAGAAGGCAGTTTGGTTGCAAATGGAAATATTGTGCAAGAATTTGTTTTTGTCATGCCAGAAGAAGATGTTACTATTGGTGCAAAATTTTTACCTTTGAATTTTTATGGTTCTTATATTGCAAGTTCAAACCAAAGCAATAGTAATACAACAGTTCAAGATTTTAGTTTTATACAAGTACAAGAAGATAATAAAATTATTATAGGCAATGAATTGAAAAATCATTCTTATAGTATTCAACAAAATCTTACTTACACTTTTGATAATTTTGAACTTAAATTGTCAGATGAAGAAGATAAAATTTTCGTTGAAGATGGACAATTAATCTTCAAAAATAAAGTTTATTATTTTTCACCAGAAATGGACGATAAGTTTTTAAATTCAACATTAATTCAAGTTAGTGGACTTTCAGAAAACAATCCTAATGAAAAGTTTGACCTTAACAATTCAGTTTATACAGTAGAGAAAGACATCACATTTACCAATGATAGCATAGTAAGCACTAAAATTTTATCAAATAATGAAAAAATACAGTCATCTTGTAATTACCAAATTTTCGGGCATTTAATTTACATCGAAATCGATAATGATATTTATTATGGTATGTTTAATACATCAAATTCCATAATTAGTTTTAATTACAATCATTTCATGTCTAATAATGGTAGATATTCTTATGTTGAAGAACTTTTTATTGTAAAATCTGATAATGAAATTGAGTTGAAACAAAATGGCTCATATATTGGTAAAAATGATTATAAAATTGAAGATAAAGAAAATGAAATTGTAAGTTATAATGGAAACAACTTAAATGTTGCCTTAACATCAATAACTCTCAATACTTCTGAACCAGGAGTATCCAAAATCGAATATTATCAAATTGATAATTTGCCAATGAAAAGAGTTGGAAATATATTAATTATTTCATTAACTGATAAATTTGAAGATGTAGTATTTTTATATATTGTTAATGAAAACTTAATGCTTAAACTTGGTGCGTTCAGTGGTTCAGCCTCTGCAATTTATTTAACTTATAACAATTAAACTTATATAGATAATAAAAAAACAACAAAATAAAAGAGAAAGCAAACAATAAAATTGTCTTCGTGGAAAAGGAGAATAAATGTTAACAAGTGAGTTAATAACAAAAAATAATTTAAAGGAATCTTTAAGTTTACAGAATTTAATTTTTCCACGAGAGAATGCAAAGTTAAATTATATTGAAGCAATAGAAGAGCGAAAAAAATCAACCTTACCTGTAAAGTTTCAAAATGAATATTTCTTGGTTAGAAATGAAAATAAAAAGCCAGTTGGTTTATGGGGACATTATCTTGAAGGAAATAATAAAGATGAACTTTGGCTTGGTTGGTTTGGCGTTTCGCCATTTGAAACGAAAAAAGGATATGGCACAGCAATTTTTAAAATCTTTGAAGAGTTTGCACGAAATAATGGATTTTCCACAATACGATTGTATACAGATGAAGCAGACAACTCCTTGGCTTGTAAATTGTATGAAAAAATGGGAATGTCAAAAGAATATTACGAGAACAAAGAAGACAAAACTGATGATATAGGAAAAATCTTGATATATTCAAAATCATTAACTGAAAAAAAAGTTTTGCCTTGGAATAATAAATTCATTAATTATAAAGCACAAAAAGAGAAAGAAGAAATCAAGTAAATTGCTTCTTTCAAAATATAAAAATTATATATATAATAAATCAAAATGAGGAGAAAAATCATGAAAGAATTTCAACTTGAAAACACACCAATCACATACTATATTGATGATTCAGCAAACAAAGAATGGGTGGTTTTTATTCATGCGGCATTTGTAGACCATAGAATGTTTCAAAAACAATTTGAATATTTTTCTGGAAAATATAATTTGCTTGCAGTGGACATTTTAGGACATGGCAATTCAACAAAAGCAAGAAAAGGCGATTCAATTGAAAAGATGTCTTATTGGATAAATCAAATTTTTGAAAAACATAATATATTGTCTGCACATTTTGTTGGGGTTTCTTTGGGTGCTGTTTTCATACAAGATTTTGCAAATAAATATGAAAATAAAGTTTCATCACTTGTATGTTTTGGCGGATATGACATCAATGACTTTGACATTAAAAAACAAAAAAGCAATTCAAAAGAACAGATGAAAATCATGTTTAAAGCAATGTTTTCAATAAAATGGTTTGCAAAAGCAAACAAAAAGATTTCAGCATACACCACCGAAGCACAAGAAGAATTCTATAATCTAAATTTAAATTTTAAAAAGAAATCATTTATGTATTTATCAAAATTGCAAAATTTAATAAATAAGTTTCCAAAAAAACAAAGACAATATAAATTGTTAGTTGGTTGTGGAGAACACGACATTCCAATGGAAATCGAAATTGTTAACGATTGGGCAGAAAAAGAACATTGTGAAAAAATAATATTGCAAGGTGCAGGACATTGTGCAAATATGGATAAACCAAAAGAATTCAATGCTTGCCTAGAAAACTTTTTAAAATAAAAAAAAGTCAAAAATCTGAGTTTTAAATTTAATGTTATATGTAGGAGAATTTATGAAAGTAATAAAAAAATCATCAGAAAGTGTAAAACTTGAACCTGCTCACGATGGTGCAGGAAGCAGAAAACTTTTTGTTGCAAATGATGAAATAAAAAACATTCAAGGCATAACTCATGGCTACCTTAAATCAGGAGGGGTGTTTGAGTGGCACAAACATGACGACTGCAATGAATTTATGTATGTTTTAAAAGGTGATGGAATTGTTCGTGATGAAGATGGCGAATATGAATTTCATGTTGGTGATTTTTTCATTTTTCCACAAGGAGTTTTCCATGAACAAAGAAACACAGGCTCAGAAATTTTTGAAGCAGTGTTCATAAGAACAAAATAAAATAGTAAGAGGAAATTATGGCGAAACTTGGAATAGTAAAATTTTTGAATGCGTCTCATGGCAAAAATGTGCATGAACATAATATAAAAATTGAATTTATTTTTGAGGGCAACCTTGAAGGAAATTATGTGGCAGGCATAGATTTTCATGATGTTAAGGAAAGAATAGAAAATTTGCTTGAAAGTTTAGAAGGAAAATATCTTCCAGATGTTCACAACATGGGAAAAGGCACAATGGAAAATTTGGCTTGCTATTTAATTAAAAATTTGAACCTTGAAAAACTTGAATCGGTCACAGTTTGGGAGGCCGAAGATAGATATGTCAAAATTTATTCAGAAGAAATATAAATTAGAAAGAGGAACTTATGAAAACAATTTTTATAGATGTTGATGATGTCATTTGCACAAATCATTTTTTGCCAGTCGTAAATTCATATCTTGGCACAAATTATAAAGAAGAAGATTTTTGGGGTGCAAAATTTGAAAAACAATTATTTCCAAATGTTGAAGATAGAAATAAATTCTACGATTATTTTGTAAGTGTTGATAGTTATGAAAAATGCGAACTTAAAGAAGGTGCATATGAATCACTTGAAAGATTAATAAAAAATAACAAAGTCATATTGCTTACAAATGCTTGTCACTATGAAAGAAGTCTTGAAATGGGCAGACAGTTCACTGATAAATGGAAATTTTTGCTTAATAAATTACCATTTTTCCCACCTGAAAACATTGTTTTTTCTGCACAAAAAGACCTTTTTGATGCAGATGTTATAATTGATGACAGGGTTTCAAATATGTATGGAAATTATAAACATAAACTCCTTTTCACTTGTTTCCACAATAGAGATGTTGAAGATGAAACTCTTGAAAAATTAGGCATTACAAGGGTTGATGGCTGGAAAGATGTTGAAAGATATATTGAAAATATAAATAAATAAAAATCGCTTAATTTTAAGCGATTTTTTATTTGTAAAATTTAATAATATCGTCAAATACTTTTTCATTATCTTTTTCATTAATAATTTCGTGACGCATATTTTGATAATCAATTCTTTCAATATTTTTAAAGCCTGCTTTTTTCAAAACAACAAAGGAATCATCAGAACCTTTCTTTCCACCTGTGCAAGGGTCATCAAGCCCACGAAGCATCAAAATAGGCATATCAGAATTAATATTTTTATAATTTTTAGGCTTGTGCATCAAAACCACAAGATGAAACAAATCATTAAAGGCAGAACAAGTAAATCCAAATCCGCATAGTGGGTCATTGATATAATTTTGAATAACTTCTTCATTTTTACAAATCCAGTCAACATCAGTTTTAGGATTTTTAATTGCTTTGTTAAATGCTTTGACACTTAAATTTTGTATAAATTTAGATTTATATTTTGCACCATGAAATGCTTTAATAATTGAAGAAACAAAAATTCCAATGTGAGCACCACATTGATAGTTTGGATATCCCGATAAAACCACTTTTTTGTAATCATTAGAACGAGTTTGAAGCAAAACTCTTGTTATAATTGTTCCCATTGAATGAGCAAAAATATAAATTTGTTTATCAGCAAACTTTTCTTTTATAAAATTTGTAATTGCTTTTTGGTCTTCCACCAAAAGTTTATATCCTTCATTTTCGCTGAAAAACCCCAAGGTTTTGGCAGTTTTGCCATGACCTCTCATGTCCGAACTAACAACTGAAAATCCTTCTTTGTTCAAAATTTTTGCCAACTTTTCATAACGTTCTTGATGTTCTTCCATGCCATGCACAATTTGAATAACAGCCTTAGCATTAGAAATTTCAAAAGTATGCACACTGAGTTTGTATCCATCAACAGAATCAATAAAAAACTTTTCCATAAAATCTCCTAATAAATATAATAAACAATTATATAAGTTTTGTAAAATGGTTGACTCTAATAAAGTTATATGTTATAAACCAAGTTACTAAATTGCATTTTAAGTAACAAAATAAATAAAATGTAATATAGTAATTTGAAAAAGGAGAAAAGACAATGGCTGTGCATTTATCTGACCACTTCACATACAAAAAACTTTTTAAAGCAGTCTATCCATCAATATTAATGATGGTTTTCACATCAATTTACACAATAATTGATGGTCTTTTCATTTCAAATTTTGTGGGAAAATCTTCTTTTGCTGCAATCAATTTAATATGGCCCGTCATCATGGTCATAAGTGCACTTGGTTTCATGTTCGGAACAGGAGGTAGTGCACTTGTTTCAAAAATTCTTGGAGAAGGCGACAAAGAAAAGGCAAACAAAGTTTTTTCTATGATTGTTTATTCTTCAATAATCTTGGGTGTAATTGTTTCTGCTGCTGTGTTCATATTCATTGAGCGTTTTGCAAGACTTCTTGGTGCAACAGATAATATGATAGGTGATTGTGTGCTGTATGGCAGAATACTCATTGGTGCAGAAGTTTTTTATATTTTGCAAAATGTATTTCAAAGTTTCTTTGTCACAGCAGAAAAACCAATACTTGGATTTTTAATAATAGTTCTTGCTGGTGTCACCAACATAATTTTAGATGCAATTTTTATTGTAGGATTAAAACTAGGTGTTGTTGGTGCTGCACTTGCAACAATCATAAGTTACATAGTTGGTTCAGTAATACCAATAGTGTATTTTTCAAGAAAAAATAATAGTTTACTTAAATTTGTAAAAACAAAATTTAATTTCAAAGCAATTGGCAGTGCGTGCTTAAATGGTTTATCAGAACTTTTAACAAACATTTCTGCATCAGTTGTCAGCATGCTTTTCAATTTGCAACTTTTAAAGTTTGCAGGTGAAAACGGTGTTGCAGCATATGGCGTAATCATGTATGCAAGTTTCATATTTGCAGCAGTGTTCTTTGGTTATTCAATAGGAATTTCGCCAATCATTGGTTATCACTATGGTGCAAATAATAAAGATGAACTAAAAAACCTGCTAAGAAAAAGTTTAATTTTAATTGGAATAACAGGACTTGTCATGACTGGACTCACTGAAATTTTGGCAGACCCACTTTCGCAAATTTTTGTACGCTATGATGCCGAACTTTTAAAACTCACCACAAAAGCAATGCGAATATATTCACTTTCGTTTTTAATTTTTGGTTTCAATTCGTTCATGTCATCATTCTTCACTGCTCTTAACAATGGCATAATTTCAGCACTAATATCATTCATGAGAATAGTAGTTTTTCAGGCTGTCGCAGTCATGGTAATACCAATTTTGTTTGGACTTGACGGGGTTTGGTCATCAATCGTTGTTGCAGAATTTTTCTCGGTCATTGTTGCATTCATATGTTTAGTTGCCAATAAGAAAAAATATCAATATTAAAAAAGACTTACCAATAGGTAAGCCTTTTTATTAAATTTAAAACATTCCAATTGTTGTTAAAATCAAGAAAATACTTGCAGCCACAGCAATAATAAGCACAACCATTGCAATCCAACTTATAGGTTTTCTGTTAATAGAAATTTGTAAAATAAATCTAATTAGTGAATTAACAAAAAATGAAATAGTTCCAATAAATCCAACACCACCAAGAATAATGCCGAAAATCAAAAGAACAAAGTTATTTGAATTAAGCCATAGTGGAAGCAACATTGTGAGTGCCGCAAGACCAACCATCAAAATTGAATAAACAATTGATGAAATCCCAAAAATTTTGCATTTTTTCCTCTTTCAGGGTCTTTTTTAATTGCTCTTGCATCAGCAATTTTCAAGCCAAAATTAATACTACTTTTAATTAATCCCATTTAATACTTTCCTTCAATATAAATTATTTCAAGTCAATTTATATATTATATTAATGATAACATCAATTTTATGTTTTACACAACATAATTTCCACTATAAAAAATAATTTCAAAATAAATTCAATTTATGTAAAAAAAACAAAAAAATATTTTTTTATATTGTCACAATCTTGTTGACAATAATTTTTTATGGGACTATATTATTAGCAGTTGCACCAATAGAGTGCTAACAATTAAAAATTTACATTGCTAATTAGGAAGGTGAATAAATGAAAAATTTTAAAACAGAATCAAAACGAGTTTTAGATTTAATGGTAAACTCAATTTACACTCATAAGGAAATCTTTTTAAGAGAACTCATATCAAACTGTTCAGACGCAATTGATAAGTTATATTATAAAAGTTTGCAAGAAAACATAGGTCTTTCTCGTGCAGACTTTGATATAAAAATAAAATCAGACAAAGAAAAGAGAACTCTCACCATTTCTGATAACGGAATTGGCATGACAGCAGAAGAACTAGAAAACAATCTTGGAACAATCGCAAAAAGCGGTTCACTTGCATTCAAAAGCACTCAGGAAAAGAAAGAAGACATCGACATCATTGGTCAATTTGGTGTAGGCTTCTATTCAGTTTTCATGGTTGCAGACAAAGTTGAAGTTGTGTCAAAAGCGTATGGTGAAGAAAAAGCCAACATGTGGGTAAGTTCAGGTACAGAAGGCTATGAAATTAAAAATGCTGAAAAAGAAACAAATGGAACAGACATCATCATATATATAAAAGCTGACACCGATGACGATAACTATTCAGAATATTTGGAGTATTACAAGCAAAGAGAACTCATCAAAAGGTATTCAGATTATATTCGTTATCCAATAAAAATTGAAAACGAAGTTCCAGTTTCATCTAGTGAAAATGAAAAAGATGGCTCGGATAAAAAGATTGAAACAAAAAAAGAATGGGAAACAATCAACTCAATGATTCCACTTTGGAAAAAATCAAAGAGTGAAATTACTGATGAAGATTACAATAAGTTCTACAAAGATATGTTCTATGACTTTGATGACCCATTCATGCACCAACACATTTCGGCAGAAGGTGCAGTTGAATATAAGGCACTTTTGTATATCCCAAAAAAATGTCCAGAAGCATACTTTTCAAAATATTTTGAAAGAGGCTTAAAACTCTATTCAAATGGCGTTTTAATCATGGAAAAGTGCAAAGATTTAATCCCTGAATATTTTGGTTTTGTGCAAGGCCTTGTAGATTGTGAACTTTCACTCAACATCTCTCGTGAAATGGTTCAGCATGACCGTGGGCTTCAAAGAATTGCCACAAACATTGAAAAACAAATAAGAAAAGAACTTCAAGACATGCTTGCAAATGACAGAGAAAAATATGTCGAGTTCTATAAAAACTTTGGTTTGCAACTCAAAGTTGGTATATATAATAATTGGGGCATGGATAAAGATAAACTTCAAGACTTAATCATGTTTTATTCAGTAAAACAAGATAAACTTGTAACTTTCAAAGAATACATCGAAGCAATGCCAGAAGACCAAAAATATGTTTACTATGCAACAGGTTCTTCAATCCTTTCAATAAAGAAAATGCCACAGGCAGAAAAGGTTTTAAAGAGTGGCTATGATGTTTTGTGCATGACAGACAATGTTGATGAGTTTGCAATTAAATACATCGGCTCATATAATGCAAAAGAATTTAAAAATGTAACAGATGGAAACACCGGCATTGAAAATGCAACCGAAGAGGTTAGCGATGAAGATAAACCAATTCTCGAATTTATCAAACAATCACTTGCTGGTGAAGTTTTTGATGTAAGACTTTCAAAAAAATTAGATGAACATCCAGTTTGTCTTTCAAGTGAAGGTGAAGTTTCTCTTGAAATGGAAAAAGTTTTCAGAAACATGCCAAACACAGGTGACGGAACAAATGACCTTCGTGCAAAGAAAATTCTTGAAATTAATGCAGAACATAAGGTTTATGAAAAAATCAAATCACTTTATCAGTCAAATCAAGACGAACTCAAAGAAATCGCTCAAATTTTGCTTGATCAAGCAAAACTCATTGAGGGACTTCCAATTGAAGATATTGATAAATTTGTATCGCTCACAGCAAAACACATTTCAGATTAAGCAAAATAAAAAAGTAGTGCAAAGTCACTACTTTTTATTTATGTAGAATAAAAAAAATTAAAGTTTAATTCATTTAATTGCATATTAGATTATTTTGTATTATATTATAATCATGAAAGTAAAACTTGTTTGCGTTGGAAAAATCAAAGAAAAATACTTTATTGATGCCATAAGTGAGTATCAAAAAAGGCTTTCGAGATTTTGCGACTTTAAGATAATTGAAGTCGATGAGTCATCATCAATCACAAATGTAAGCAAGAAGTCCGAGGCAGAAGGAAAGTCAATACTTGAAAAGTGTAGTGGAGTTGTTGTTGCTCTTGACGGCAAAGGCAAGCAACTTTCAAGCACAGAAATTGCAGACTATATTGAGTGCAAAAAAAATCAAGGACAAAGTGAAATCACTTTCGTAATAGGTGGTTCAAATGGGCTTTCAGACGCCGTAAAAAATCGTGCTGATTTGGTGTTGTCTTTCGGAAAGATAACATATCCACATCAACTTTTTAGAGTTCTTTTGTCAGAGCAAATTTATAGGGCATTCACAATCCTTGAAAATTTGCCTTATCATAAATAATTTTGGCTTAATATAATAAAACAAACATACTAAGTTAGTATGTTGTAGTTTTGAGCCTAAAAATTTATGGGGGAAATATGAATTATAAATTTAAACTACTAAAAATTCATTGTGCAGGTTGTGCACTTGCACTCGAACAGAATTTGAATGGTTTAGAAGGTGTAAAAGCAGAAATCAATTTCGTAACCAAAATAATCAAACTTGAAATTGAAACTGAAAAACCAGAAGAAACGCTTGAAATTGTGAAAAAAGCGATTCACGACTTCGACCATTCAATAGAAATTGCAGACTTTGAAGATGAAGAAGATGCAGAAAAAAAAGAAAAGAAAGAAAAAATTGCAGACGCCATCAGACTTGGCATTGCACTTGTCATTATGATTTGTAACATTTTTGTTCCAATCAAATGGCTTCAAATAACAATATTTGCACTAGATTATTTGCTTGTGTCATACAAGGTTTTGATTTCAGCAGCAATCAACATTGCTCACAAAAAAATCTTTGATGAAAACTTTTTAATGACAATTGCATCTATTGGTGCGTTCATAATTCAAGAGTATGCCGAAGCAATCTGTGTAATGCTCTTGTTTGGAATTGGTGAAATCTTGGAAGACCTTGCCGTGGGAAAATCAAGAAAAACAATCAAATCACTTTTAGAAATAAAACAACCATATGCAAATTTAGTTGATGGTGACAGCGAAGTGAAGGTTGCACTTTCAGACATCAAAATTGGTGACATCATCAGAGTTAAACCAGGCGAAAGAGTTCCGCTAGATGGCGTAATTGAAAATGGCACATCATATCTTGACATGTCAGCACTCACTGGTGAAACTAAGGAAAAAATTGTTCAAGCAGGTGACGAAGTTCTTTCAGGCTCAATAAATGGAGCAAGTGTTTTAACTGTCAAAGTAACAAAACTTGAAGCAGAAAGCACTGTTTCAAAAATTATTGCTCTTGTTGAAGAAGCAACTGAAAGTAAGGCAAAATCAGAAAAATTTATTTCCAGATTTTCAAAAATTTACACTCCAACCGTAATTGTGCTTGCACTAATTTTAATGTTTATTCCACCAATTTTTAGTGGTTATGCAAATTTTGCAACATTTGCATATAGAGCATGTTGCTTTTTGGTAGTATCTTGTCCATGTGCATTGGTCATTTCTGTACCACTCAGTTATTTTGCTGGAATAGGAGCATTTGCAAGACTTGGCATAATGGTCAAAGGAGCAAACTATGTCGATGTGCTTGCCAAAGTTGATGCAGTTGTGTTTGACAAAACTGGCACACTCACAGAAGGTAATTTTGAAATTTCAGAAATCTATGCAGCAGGCGAGCATACAAAAGAAGAAATTTTAGAAGTTACAGCCTATGCTGAAAGTTTTTCAAATCACAGAATTGCAAAATCAGTTTTAAAAGCTTATAAAGAAGAAACAAATAAAGAAATAAATAATGCTTGGATAAATGACTATACCGAAATTGCAGGAATGGGTGTCAAAGCAAACATATTCATGCAAGATGTCTTGGTTGGAAATGCAAAGCATCTTTCATCAAATGGCATAAATATGATAGAAGTCCAAAAATCTGGCACAGTTTTATATGTCTCAATCGCAGGCGAATATGCTGGTTATGTTGTGATAGAAGACATTGTAAAAAAAGATAGTGAAAAAGCGATAAAAGATTTAAAAGCACTTGGAATCAAAGACATTTCAATGTGTACTGGTGATGAAGAAAATGTTGCAAAAGCAATTTCATCAAAAATAGGGCTCACAAATGCCTATGCCAGTCTTCTTCCAGAAGATAAGGTAGA
Organism: uncultured Clostridia bacterium; assembly: GCA_947382485.1. GTDB lineage: Bacteria > Bacillota > Clostridia > Christensenellales > UBA1242 > RGIG1681. Next base: position 177,791 of record CANCYS010000002.1, read on the forward strand.
TGTCATTGTTTCAAAGGTTCAAGAAGGAAAAACAGTTGCCTTTGTTGGTGATGGCATAAACGATGCACCTTCTCTTGCAAATTCAAATGTCGGAATAGCAATGGGTGGGCTAGGAAGTGATGTTGCTGTTCAAGCATCAGATGTAGTAATCATGACCGATGAACCAAGCAAAGTTGCAGTTGCAATCAAAAAAGCAAAGAAAACAAAAAGAATAGTGCTTGAAAACATTTTTGGTTCAATCGGAATCAAAGTTGCAATCTTAGCACTCATTGCCTTTGGCTTTTCAGGAATGTGGCTGGCAGTGTTTGCAGACGTGGGCGTAAGTTTAATTGCAATTCTCAATAGTTTGCGTGCAATGCTCAAATAATTTGACAATATGTCGAAAAGTACTAAAATATAAAGTATTATGTTACACATAGTAAGGAGAAATTAATGAATATAAAGAGTATTTTAAAGAAAGCCCTAGAAGAAAGTTTTTTGCATTTAAACTATTCATTTGATGACTTAAAACTTGATTTTTCAAATAAAGACGATGCAGATTTCCAATGTAATTCTGCTTTTAGCCTTGCAAAAAAACAAGGTCATTCACCAGAAATTGTGGCAAATTCAATAATATCAAACTTAAATCAAGATGTAGCAGATGTATGGTTTGCAAAACCAGGATTCATTAATTTCAAAATAAAAGATGATGTGCTTTCAAAATGTTTAAATGAAGCAGTGTCAGATAAAAGATTATGCCTAGAAACCATTATTGACCATGAAAAGGTAGTTATGGATTATGGTGGTGCAAATGTAGCGAAAGAACTTCACATTGGTCATTTGCGTTCACCAATCATTGGTGAAGGCTTTGCAAGACTATACAAACTTTTGGGTCAAGAGGTCATTTCCGACACTCATCTTGGAGATTGGGGTTTGCAAATGGGGCTCACAATCGCACAACTTCAAGATGATGGCTATATTGATGGATATTTTGATACAAGCAAAAAGAACAAACAAATAACTCTCGACACTTTAAATGAAGAATATCCAAAGGCGTCAAAAAGAAAAAATGACGACGCAGATTTCAGAGTTAAAGCCGAAACCTACACCAAGCTTATACAAGAACAAAAAGAACCATATTGGTCAGTTTATAATCACATCAGAGACATTTCTGTTGAAAGAATAAAATATAACTATGAAAAACTAAATTGCCACTTTGATTTGTGGTATGGCGAAAGCACATGTGCAAAGTACACCGATGAAGTTGTAAAACTTTTTGTTGATAAGGGTTTAACCAAAGAATATGATGGTGCACTCATTGTTGATGTTGCAAAAGACGGCGAAAACATTCCAATAGAAAAGAAAAATCCAGATGACCCACAGTTATATAAAAATCCAATGCCACCAGTATATCTCAAAAAGAGTAATGGTGCAGATGTATATGATACAACAGACATTGCAACAATCTATCAAAGAAACCAAGATTTTGCACCAAACAAAATTATGTATTTCGTTGATAAAAGACAATTCTTGCATTTTGAGCGTTGTTTCAGAGCAACAAAAATGGCAGGGATTTCAGATGAAAATCAAAAACTTGAATTTGTTGGGTTCGGAACAATCAACGGAACCGATGGCAAGCCATTCAAAACAAGGTCAGGCGAAACAATAAAACTTGAAGACATCATCAATTTGGTTACAGATAGTGCCACCAAAAAACTAAAAGAAAATGGCATAGAAAACAATCCAGAACTTGCTTTGCAAATCGGAATTGCAGCCATGAAATTTGGTGACTTACTCAACGCACCAAGCAAGGACTACATTTTTGATATAGACAAATTTGCTTCGTTTGAAGGCAAAACAGGTCCATACATTCAGTATACTGGTGCAAGAATTAATTCGCTTCTTTCAAAAGGCAAAGTTGCGGATAAAACCGACTATTTTGAAAAATTGAAATTGATTAACATTGCAGATGAAAATCAAAGAAACATAGCAATCAATTTCATCAAACTTCAAGAGAGTTATTTTGCTTGCTATAAAGAAAATTCTTTAAGTTCGCTTTGCATGGCACTTTATGAATTTGCATCAAGTTATGCAAAGTTTTACAATGACACAAGAATTTTAAGCGAGCAAGATGATAACAAGCGAAACAGTTATCTTGCACTCAGCCACTTTGTTTTAAAAGCAATAAGTCAGGCAGCAGATGTGCTTGGTTTTGAAATCCCAAGTAAGATGTAAGGAGCAATTATGAGTAAAAAAACAATTCTTCTTCATTCTTGTTGTGGGCCATGTTCAACTGCCGTAATTGAGCAATTAATTGGCGAATATGATATAACAATTTTGTATTACAATCCTAACATTTTTCCAGAAGAAGAATATTCAAAGCGTAAATCAGAACAACTCAAATTTTTAAAAAAGTTTAATGATTCTCACCAAAACGAACAAGTAAAGTTCATAGACCATGACTATGACAGCAAAAGTTTTTATGAAAAAACAAAAGGTTTTGAAAACGAAAGAGAAGGTGGTGCAAGATGTGCAGTTTGTTTCAGACTAAGACTTTTTGAAACCGCAAAACTTGCAAAAGCGAATGATTTTGAATTTTTTGGAACAACTCTCACGGTCAGCCCACATAAAAATGCAGAAATCATAAACAACATCGGACTTTCACTTGAAAAAGATATGAATGTTAAATTTTTAGTTTCAAATTTCAAAAAAAATAATGGCTATAAACGAAGCGTAGAACTTGCAAAAGAATATGAACTTTACAGACAAAACTATTGTGGCTGTGAGTTTGCTTTAAAAATTCAACAAATTGAAGCACCAGAAAGTTTAAAAAAGTCATATTAAAATTCATAAACTTTGTAAAGTTAATTAACATTAAAATTTTGTGGAGAAAAAATGTTCAAATTTAATAAATATAAATGGTATAAAGTTCTCGATAAAAAATATATGAAAAATAAGATTAAACAACCATATGATAGTCTTTTTGAATATTATAGTTTAGTTGCGGACGTTCCATATATAAAGAAAAGTGCATGTAAAGGTCATTTTTACGCAATATATTTGTCAGAAAGTATAGGAGAATTAGAAAAGTATAAAGCCGATTTGCAGGCTGTGCTTCCAGAATATTTGTATGACAATTTTTGTGATGCAGAACAACTTTATAAGCAACTTATGGAAGGTGTAGATTATAATACCTTAGAATTAGATGAAGAAATAAAGTTAATTAAAGCATTCAAAGTATATGATGATTATGCAAATACAAATTATAAAGCAATGGAAGACATTTTAAAAAAATGTGATGAAGAAGTTGAAAAACTCGCAAATAAATAATTTTATTATAAAAAATAAGAAAAAAATGAACTTATAAAAAGTTCATTTTTTTTATTAAAAGATTAATTTGTTTTGCTTGAAATTAATTATAAATTTCATTAAATTTTTCTTCTGAAACAAGACCACGCTTTTTCATTTCTTCTAAAACAAGTTTAACACTTTCTTCAACATTTCTTTGAGAAGTATCAAGCAAATAAGAGTTTTCGCACATCACAAGTGGAGAAATTTCTCTGTGAGTGTCCAAATAATCACGCTCTTTAAGGTCATCAATAACTTTTTGAAGTGAAGTGTGTTCATGAAGATTTTCATAGTCGCCAAGTCTTCTTTTTGCACGTTCTTCAATTTTGCAATCAACAAAAACTTTCATTTCAGCATCAGGGAAGATAACAGAACCAATATCTCTGCCTTCCATAACAATGTTTTCATTGTATAAAGCAGTTTCCTTTTGAAGTTTTCTAACAAATACACGAATAAATGGTTTTTTAGCAACAATAGGAACCATGTTGCTCACTTCTTCGCCATAAAGTCTGCCAGTAATGTCAAGTCCGTCAAGTTTCATAACATTTTGTTTGCCGTCAAAAGTGTAAATAATGTTGGTTTCATCAATCATTTTTTGAAGCCCCAAATCATCATATTCATTGATGTTGTTGTCCAAAACTTTAACAGTAATAGCTCTATATAATGCTCCTGCACTAAAAAAGCCGAAATTCAATTTTTGTGCCAATGTTTTAGCAAGTGTAGATTTTCCAGAACCCGAAGTTCCGTCAATTGCGATAATCATAAAAAATAATCTCTCCTTGATTCTATCTTATTATATAATATAATAATTTGTGAAATCTTCAAAGTAAAAAATGTAATATATTTGTAAATTTTGTAAAATTAATATATCATTTAACTATAACCATGAGAAACAAAAATTATAATCAAAATCCAATCTCAAAAATATTAAGAATAATCTTGCTTATAATTTTAAGCCCGATTGTTCTGATTTTTCTCATGCGAAACTTTGTAAAGAATAGAAAAAATAAAAAATTAAATAAAGATAGAGTAAAGGTATATCAAATTTCTCAAATAGACTCTCTTTCAGGCGTCGAATTTGAACACTTTTTGATGGATATGTTCGAAAAACTTGGATTCAAGGTCAAACTCACACCCCAAAGCAAGGATTATGGAGCAGACTTAATCATTTCAAGAGAAAAAGAAACTTACATTGTTCAAGCCAAATGTTATGGAGGAACGGTTGGCGTAAAGGCTGTTCAAGAAGTAATAGGGGCAAGAAAACACTACAACATTTATAATGCAATGGTTGCAACCAATAGAAATTTTTCAAGAGAAGCCACACTTCTCGCATCAGAAAACGATGTCAAACTCATAGACCGAGAAACCATAGATGCAATAATTTCCAAAATAAATGTAAAAACCAGCAAAATTTCGTCAAATTTCAGTGCCATGTCAGACCGCTCAAAGTGTGAAATTGAAGCAAGATACAAACATTGGATATAAAAAAATTGTCTAACTTTACAAGTTATGAGTAATTTTGTAAAAGTAAGCATACACTATTTTTGAGGTAATCTCTTAGATGTTTGAACTAACAATTAGCACAACTGCGGATAAACAGTTTTATATCGATGATTTTTATCACAAACTTATTTCAGAAATAAAGAAAGAACTTGGTGTTGTCATCAAGCAAAATTATCATGGAAGAAGTCATCTCACAGTAGCAGTAAAAGATGCACACAAAGAATACATAAAGGCTAGAATGCTAGACTATGTTGTTTTCATGATAACAGATGATTATAAACAAGGTTTTTTCAGGGAAAGTTTGCATTCACTTAGCACAAATGTGATTTACGAAACCTTTTTAAAGGCAATCACAATTTTTGACACTGAACTAGATAAGGAGTTTATCAAGCAAAAAATCGAACTTTCTGGTGAAATTTTGGTTGATAGTTTGTATTATTTTAAGCTTGAAGAATTAAGAAATAGATGGCAAAGAACAGCAGAGGTAATAAACCAAAACCAAATTCTTCAAAGTTCATCTTCAATGCTTGAAGTAATAAGTTATCTCACAGCCACTTCTGAAAACAAAATGGTAGTAACAGACATATTGATAGGAAAAAAGCAGATAAAGTTAAAGCATTTCAAAGGCTCAAAAACCTATAAACGCACTTTTGATGGTGTGTCAAAGTTTTTCACTGAAATTGTCAGACTAAATCCAACGAAAATCAACATAAAACTACTTTCAAACTCAGGAACAGCAGAAGATGTCACAGAAATTTTAAATAAAATCTTTTGCGATAAAATTTATTTAATAAATTAGTGGTAAAAATATTGACAATATCAAATGTTAGCGTATAATAAATATTAGATTGCAAAAAGCAAATTCAAAACTTGCAGAACAAGTAAATATGCAAACTGATTCAAGAGAGAAGAAATCATGGGCTGAAAGTTTCTTCAATAAAGAGCATAGTTGAAACCACCTGCATTTTATATAACTTAATATAAATAAGGCTGACATATTGTCAGTGAAATAAGGTGGAACCACGGTTAAATATCGTCCTTATGCGAATTTTCGCATAGGGATTTTTTAATTGTTAAAGTTTAAAAGAATTTGTTTTTTAATTTAATAAGGAGAATAAATCATGAAAATCACACTAAGAGATGATGTAAAAGAGTTTGATGACGGCATGTCAACACTCGACATTGCAAATTCTATTTCCGAAGGGCTTGCAAGAATGGCAGTTTGTGGAAAAATTGGAGATGAACTTGTCGATTTAAACATGCCAATTTATGACGATTGCAAACTAGAAATCATCACAAACAAAAGTCCAGAATATGCCGAGGTTTTGCGTCATTCAACTGCTCACGTGTTGGCACAGGCAGTAAAAGCAACTTTTCCAACTGCAAAATGTTGGGTTGGTCCTGCAACAAAGGATGGATTTTATTATGACTTTGATTTCAAAACTCCAATCACAAACGAAGACCTTGCAGTGCTTGAAGATGAAATGAACAAAATCATCAAGGCAAATTTTGAAATCGTTCGCAAAGAAGTTTCAAAGTCCGAAGCCATCAAACTCATGAAATCAGCAGGTGAACCATACAAAGTTGAACTCATTGAAGCAATTCCAGGAAATGAAAAAATCACCACATACACTCAGGGTGATTACACCGAAGTTTGTCGTGGGCCACACATCAAATCAACAGGAATGATAAAGGCATTTAAACTCACAAAAATCTCAGGAGCATATTTAAAAGGCGATAGCAAAAATAAAATGCTCACCAGAATTTATGGCGTTGTTTTTGATAAAAAGAGTGAAATGGAAGAATACTTCAAAAACCTTGAAGAAGCAATGAAGCGTGACCATAGAAAACTTGGCAAAGAACTCGAATTATTCTTCTTTGATGAAACCGCACCAGGCATGGCATATTGGCTTCCAAAAGGTTTCACAATGCTCAACACATTGATAAATTATTGGAGAGAACTCCATAAAAAGAAAGGTTACTATGAGTTTTCTGCACCACAATTAAATAGTAGTGCACTTTGGAAAACCTCAGGTCACTGGGATCACTACAAAGAAGATATGTTCGTTTTAACTGATTCTGATGGCAATGAACAAGCCTTAAAACCAATGAACTGTCCAAACTCAATCAGAATTTTTGAAAGTAAAACCAGAAGTTATAAAGATTTGCCACTAAGACTTAATGATGTCGATGTCATTCATAGAAATGAAAAATCAGGACAATTAAATGGACTATTTAGAGTCAGAATGTTCCGTCAAGACGACTCACACAACTTTGTAAGCAAAGAACAAATTGGCAGTGAAATCAAAAACATTTTAAAGATTGCCGATGAAATTTATAAAGTGTTTAACCTTCCATACAAACTCACACTTTCAACCAGACCAAACGATTTCATGGGTGAAATTGAAACTTGGAACCAGGCAGAAAGCGAATTAAAAGAGGTATTAAACGAAATTTCTGGTGAAGGAAATTATAGAATCAATGAAGGCGATGGTGCATTCTATGGTCCAAAAATTGATATCAAAATGCAAGATTGCCTTGGCAGAGAATGGCAAATGGGCACAATTCAAGTTGATTTCCAACTCCCACAAAGATTTAATCTTTCATATATAGATAAAGATGGTTCAAAGCAAATGCCAATCATGATTCACAGAGCAATTCTTGGTTCATTTGAAAGATTCATTGGCATCATCACAGAGCATTTTGCAGGTGCGTTCCCAACATGGCTCAGTCCAATTCAAGTAAAGGTTATTTCTGTTTCAGAAAAGTCAGCAGAATATGCAACAAGCGTTTCTGAAAAACTTGAAGATAATGGCATCAGAGTTGAAACTGACAACTCAGATGAGCGTATTGGCTACAAAATTCGTCAAGCCCAACTTGAAAAAGTTCCATACATGATGATTCTTGGCGAAAATGAAATGGGCAAGGGCAATGTGTCAATCAGAAAGAGAAATGGTGAAGAAATCAAAGACCTTTCATTTGATGAAGCACTCAAAATGATAAATGAAGATATAAAGTCAAAAAGAGTATAATTTAAATTTTTTAGTTGACAAAAACAAGATTGTGTTATATAATGCACTTGTTTATTTAAGAGAAAGACCACTTTCCACCCGCCGAATGAGAGATTTTGTCGAGGTAAATATAATGAATTTTACTAAGTTTTGGCATAAGTTTTTTATGCAAAAGTTTAGGTTTGTTATATGGTGAGTGGTAAATTAATAAACCACTCACTTTTTTAGTGAAATAAAAGTTTAAGGAGAGATATGGCAGTAAAACAAGATACCCAAATCAACTCAGACATCAGAGATAGCCAAATAAGGCTAGTTGGTGCAAATGGTGAACAACTTGGAATCATGAGTGCTCGTGAAGCAAATGAAATTGCTGAAAGAGAAGGTCTTGACCTTGTAAAAATTTCGCCAAACACAAATCCACCAGTTTGTAAAATCATGGACTATGGCAAATTTATGTTTGACAAAGCAAAAAAGGAAAAAGAACAACGCAAAAACCAAAAAGTTGTTGCACTCAAAGAAGTTCAACTTTCAATGACAATTGAACAACATGACATAGACATCAAAGCAAAAAATGCAATCAAATTTTTGCAAAATGGTGACAAAGTCAAAGTTTCAATCAGAATGAGTGGAAGACAACAAGCATATGCAAGTCGTGGTGTTGAAACAGAAAACGCATTTGCAGAAAGTTTGGAAGAGTATGCAACCATTGAAAAACCAGCCAAAGTTGAAGGAAGAAACATCATAATGATTCTTGCGCCAAAGCAAGCAAAGAAATAAAGCCATATACTTTATAATTAATTAGGAGGATAGAATTATGCCAAAACAAAGAAACAGTAGTGCTGCAAAAAAGAGATTTATAGTTCTTAAAAGTGGCAAAGTGAAAAGAGGTCATCAAAACAAAAGACACTTACTCGCTTCAAAAGAAACAGGAAGAAAAAGAAAACTTCGTCAAGGAGCTTACGTTGAAGGAAAGCAAATCAAAACCGTAAGAACCATTGTAGGAAAACAGGACTAATAGGGAGGACAGATAGATATGAGAATTAAAAGAAGTGTAAACGCACAAAAGAAGCGTGAAAAAATCTTAAAATCTGCAAAAGGTTATCGTGGTGCAAAAAGCAAACTTTACAGAGTTGCTCGTGAAGCAGTCATGAAAAGTGGCAACTATGCATACATCGGCAGAAAAAATAAAAAGAGAGATTTCAGAAAATTGTGGAACGCAAGAATCAATGCCGAAGCAAGAGTTAATGGTCTTTCATACAGCAATTTAATTCACGGACTCAAAGTTGCAGGCATCGAACTCAACAGAAAAGTTCTTGCAGAACTTGCAGTTTCAGATAAGCCAGCATTTGCAAAAGTTTGTGAACAAGCAAAAACTGCTCTCGCAAAATAGTCTAAAAAACAAAAATCAAACTTAACATCAGTTGTAGGTGTTAAGTTTTTTTGTTGCATAAAAAAAATTCAGTTGCTATAATAAATTTGGGAGAAGCCCTTATGGACGGAGAAATAATTACAAGCCTAGACAATCCAATGATAAAGGAAGCTAGGTCGCTTAATGAAAAAAAATTCAGAAGATTTCATGGCAAGTTTTTGGTAGATGGTGAAAAACTGGTGCATGAGGTCGTGTGTGGTGCACTCGAAATTGACAAAATTTTCGTTGATGCTTCAAAACTCAGTCACTTTGGATACATTTTGGAAAAGTTTGATGGCAAACTTGTTCCAGTCACAACAAAGGTTATTAGTTCCATTTCTGAAAACAACACGCCACAAGGTATAATTGCAGAAGTATACATGAAACCAACGGTCGAGTTTGATTGGGGAGATGAAGACCCAATTTTGATATTAGACAGAATCCAAGACCCAGGTAACCTCGGCACAATCATTCGTACTGCCAGTGCAACAGGTTTTTATAATGTGGTGTTAATCGACACTGTCGACCCATATTCTCCAAAGGTTGTCAGAAGCTCATCTGGCGGAATTTTTTACACTGACATATATCGTATGAATGAGTCGGAAATAATTGATTTTTGTAACAAAAAGGGCATACAAATGTATGTTGCAGACATGGACGGCGAAAATGTTTTTAAAACCGAAATGCCAACCAAAAAGTTCGCTCTCGTAATTGGAAATGAAGGACAGGGTGCCAGTGACGCATTAAAAGCAAACGCAAAACTTTTGTCACTTCCAATGAAAAGTCAAATCGAATCACTTAATGCAGGTGTTTCAGCAAGTGTGTTAATGTATACACTTGTTGGAAAAAATATAAAGTAAAATAATTGATAAATTAATAAGTTTATTATATAATGTTCAAGTAAATATGTTTTTTAGGAGGAAATTTTATGAGTGGTCACTCAAAATGGCATAACATTCAAGCAACAAAAAATAAGGCAGACGCTGCAAGAGGAAAAATTTTCACAAAAATCGGTCGTGAAATTGCAGTTGCAGTTAGATTAGGTGGCCCAGACCCTAACACAAACAGCAAATTATACGATGTCATTCAAAAGGCAAAACAAAACAACATGCCAAATGATAACATTCAAAGGTCAATCAAAAAAGCCTCTGGTGGTGAAGACGGTGGAAACTATGATGCAATCACATACGAAGGCTATGGCTCACATGGTGTTGCCCTCATTGTTGAATGCTTAACAGACAACAGAAACAGAACCGCAGCCGATGTTCGTCATCTTTTTGATAAGTTCAATGGAAGCCTTGGCACTGCTGGAAGCGTAACATACATGTTTGATTATAGAGGCGTAATCGTAGTCAATAGAACAGATAAAACAAATGAAGACAATGTCATGATGACAGCACTTGATGCTGGTGCAGAAGATGTAATTTCAGAAGATGATTGTTTTGAAGTTGTCACAAAACCAGAAATGCTTCATGCAGTAAACAAAGCATTTGAAGACAATCAATTTGAAGTTCTTTCAAGTGAAGTTGCATATGTTCCACAAAATATGGTCGAACTTGAAAAAGATGCTGCAATTTCAATCAACAAACTCATTTTAAGTTTGGAAGATTTGGACGATGTACAAAATGTGTATAGCAATGCCGACCTTTCAGCTCTCGATGAATAGTTTTAAAAATTATGTCATAAAAAAATATTCACACACTCATTTACAACAAAGTAAACTCGTGCGTGAATATTTTTATTTTGTTTCAAAATTATCTTTAATCTTCCAACCCCAACAAATAATCAGTTGTAACCCCAAAATATTTGGCAATTAAAATAGCATAATCTATATTTGGAATTTGTAAATTTGCTTCCCATCTAGCAATGGTAGGCTGACCAATATTTAATTCTTTTGATAAAGTGTTTTGACTAAGTCCCTTTTGTTCTCTAAGTTCTTTTAATCTTTCTGCAAATTTATTCATTATAAATCTCCCTAATTGAATAATATACCAAATGGTATATAAAAGTCTTGGCTTATACTAAATGGTATAATATAATACCAAATAGTATAAGGAGAAAACAAAGTAATAGATTAAAATAAATAATAAAGTTAGAGTAGAATACTTAGTAAGCGAAGAAGACGAGTTAATAGACTACATAATAGAACTATAT